>NZ_JBLVKW010000036.1:0-77468 GCF_048270745.1 Streptomyces sp. NPDC056231
GCCCTGATCGAGTCCGCTGCCGAGGAGCTATGGGGTGTAGAGCTCGTGGTTCGCAGGGGCGGCCAGATGGTGTCGGTGGCCGGGCTGGGCGGGGGGGGGGGGGGGGTCCTCCCGGGCCGGCCGGGCCGCCCGGGGGCCGGCGGGCGCGGGGGGCGCCCCCGGGTTTCCCGGCCCCCGCCCCTCCCGCGTGGCGTGCGGCTCAGCCGAGCAGTCCGCCGATCGGATTGCGGCCGCCGCCCGACGTGCCGCCGGACGTCGAGCCCGTGGAGTCGCCGCCGGTCGAACCACCGCTGGTGGAGCCGCCGCCCGTGCCGGTGGAGCCGGAGGAGCTCGGTCCGGCGCTGGTCGTCGGGGGCTGCTGCGGGGCCGTCCGGTGCGGGGGCTGCTGCCCGGTGCCCTGTGTGTGGCTGGGCTGTCCGGTGCCGGCACCGGCGGCCCGGCCGGGCTCGCGGACGCTGTCCGTGCCGGGCGTGGAGGCCTGTGCGGAGGGCGTGGCAGCGGCGCTGGAGCGCGGGGAGGGCTTCTGTCCGGCGGGGCTGCGCGAGGCCTTGCCCTTGCCCGACTCCTGCGGGAGGGGGGAGCCGGGGAGCTGGTTGGTCGGGTTGTCGTTCGGTCCGGGCACGGTGATGACCTCGGAAGAGCGGACGGCGCCGCCGAGCATCGAACCGATGAGCAGGGTGAGCCCGACGACGACGGTGGCGACGACGGCACCGCGGCGCAGCACCCGGCGGCGCAGGTCCCAGATCGCGGAGCGCGGGCCGAGCGTGCGCCACGCCTCGCCGGCCAGGCGCCCGTCGACGGAGTAGACGGGGGCGCCCGCGATGACGAGCGGGCTCCACGCGGCGAGGTAGATGATGTCCGGCGCGTCGTAGACGGCGACGGTCCGCCAGCTGACGGTGACCAGCAGCACGGCGGAGAGCAGGGCACCGACCGAGGCGGCGACCCGCTGCCAGAGGCCGAGGACGGTGAGGACGCCGACGACGACCTGGAGGAAGGCGACGGTGAGTCCGGCCCCGACCGGGTGCGAGACCGCGAAGTCCCGCAGCGGTTCGGCGAGTCCCCAAGGGTGCAGCGAGGCCAGCCACTTGACCATGGAGCCGCGCTCGCCGCCGTCGAAGTAGACGGGGTCGCAGAGCTTGCCCACGCCCGCGCAGATGGAGATGAAGCCGAGGAACACCCGCATCGGCAGGAGTACGACCCCGAGGTTCATCCGGCGTCCGGGGTAGTACGCATGCCGGACGGTGTCGGTGCTGTGCCGTTGCGACCTGCTCCCGACGGTCTCGTCGAACTCGTCGTCCTCGTAAGGCTCATGGTCGTACGGGCCGGTGTCGACGGCGTCGTACGCGCCGACCGCCTGTCGCATCGGGGGCAGCAGCGGGCCTTTGCCGTGGCGGCCGCCGGACCGTTGAGGGGCGGGGATGATGGGGGTGGGCTGGGTTTCGTCCAGGCGCGGGATGACCTGGGTGGCGCCCGAGCCGCCGAACTCGTCGCCGTACGGGCCGTACCCGCCGTCGAGGCCGACCGCGGTGGAGTTACGTACGGCCTGGAGGAGTCCGGTGGCGCCGGGATCGCCGGGGGCGGACTTGCCGCTCCACACGACGGGCGAGCGCCTGCCGCGTCCCGCCCCGCTGCCGCTCATGGCGGGGACCCTGGCGGACCCCGCGGGGGCGGCACCGCGCACCCGTGCGCGCTGGCCGGGGGCCAGCTGCACCCGGAAGCTGGCGTGGTTGACGATGACCTGCGCTGGGTCGCAGTCCACCTTGGCCATGCTCAGGGCGGGTAGTTCGTCGAACCGAGGCGTTCTGGTGTCCACACTCATCTAACCGAGTGATGTGTGATTAGGACACTGCCTTGACGGCCCCGATGTGTCCGAGACCCGTCAACAGGCCCGGGCGGTGCGGTGGCCGGGGTGCGCGTGGCGGTCGGCGCCGCCGCGTCTGCCGAGGTCGGAGCCCTGCCGCCGCCGTCCGGCAGCGCAGGCTCCCGGACGGCCGCTCTCGGGCCCGTCCGGGAGCCGCCCCGGTCAGACGCGGCGCCGGGCCGCCTCGTACAGCACGATGCCCGCGGCGACGCCGGCGTTCAGCGACTCCGCGCCGCCCGGCATCGGGATCCGGACGAGGTAGTCGCAGGTCTCGCCGACCAGACGGCCCAGGCCCTTGCCCTCGCTGCCGATGACGATGACGACGGGGCCGCTGAGCGCCTCCAGGTCCTGGACGGTGTGCTCGCCGTCCGCGGCGAGGCCGACGACCGTGATGCCGGCCTTCTGGTAGCCCTCGAGGGCGCGAGTCAGGTTCGTCACCCGGGAGACCGGCGTACGGGCCGCCGTGCCCGCCGAGGACTTCCAGGCGCCCGCCGTCATCCCGGCCGCACGGCGCTCCGGCACGACGACGCCGTGGCCGCCGAACGCGGAGACGGAGCGGACGACCGCACCGAGGTTGCGCGGGTCGGTGACGCCGTCGAGGGCGACGATCAGCGGGTCCTCGCCGTTGTCGTACGCGGCAGCGGTGAGGTCCTCCGGGTGCGCGTACTCGTACGGCGGGACCTGCAGAACGAGGCCCTGGTGGTTCAGGCCGTTCGTCATCCGGTCGAGCTCGGGGCGCGGCGCCTCCATCAGGTTGATGTTGCCGCGCTGGCCGGCGAGCTGGAGCGCGTCGCGCACCCGCTCGTCGTTGTCGATGTACTGCTGGACGTACAGAGTGGTCGCCGGGACGCCGTCGCGCAGCGCCTCGTAGACCGGGTTGCGGCCCACGACCATCTCGGACGTGCCCTTGGCGCCACCACGCCGCGGGGCGGGTCGGCGGGCAGCGGCCTGTCGGGCCTGGGCGTTCGCCATCCGGTTCTTCTTGTGTCCCTTGCGGGCGGAGGCGGGCGGCGTCGGTCCCTTGCCTTCCAGGCCACGGCGACGCTGCCCACCGCTGCCGACCTGCATGCCCTTCTTGTTGGACGTGCGGCGGTTCCTGCGCTGGCTGTTCCCGGCCATGACCTACCTGTTTCGTTGCTTCAGACGTGCGTACGTAATGAAAGTGTGCCGCCCGGAACGCCGGGCGGCACACGGACGGCCTACTGGCGCGGGCCGAGCGTCCACCGTGGGCCCGTCGGACTGTCCTCGATGACGAGGCCCGACTGGTTGAGTTGGTCACGGATGGCGTCAGCGGCGGGCCAGTCCTTGCGGTCGCGGGCCGACTGCCGCTGGTCCAGGACGAGGCGTACGAGCGAGTCGACGACCCCGTGCAGATCCTCGCCGCGGTCGCTCTCCCCCGCCCAGTGTTCGTCGAGCGGGTCGAGGCCGAGGACGCCGAGCATCGCGCGGACCTCCGCGAGCCTGGCGACTGCCGCTTCCTTGTCGTCGGCGGCGAGTGCGGAGTTGCCCTGCCGGACGGTGGTGTGGACGATCGCGAGCGCCTGCGGAACGCCCAGGTCGTCGTCCATCGCCTCGGCGAACGCGGGCGGCACCTCGGAGGCGGCGACGACCTCGCCGCCGGCCATCTCGATGACCCGCTGGATGAAGCCCTCGATCCGCGCGAACGCGGACTCCGCCTCGCGCAGCGCCTCCTCGCTGTACTCGATCATCGACCGGTAGTGCGGGGTGCCGAGGTAGTAGCGCAGCACGATGGGGCGCCACGCCTTGACCATCTCGCTGACGAGCACCGAGTTGCCGAGCGACTTCGACATCTTCTCGCCGGACATGGTGACCCAGCCGTTGTGCACCCAGTACTTCGCGAACTCGTCGCCGTATGCCTTCGCCTGGGCGATCTCGTTCTCGTGGTGCGGGAAGATCAGGTCGATGCCGCCGCCGTGGATGTCGAAGGCGGTGCCGAGGTACTTGTGCGCCATGGCCGAGCACTCCAGGTGCCAGCCGGGGCGGCCGCGGCCCCACGGGGTCTCCCAGCTGGGCTCGCCCGGCTTGGCCGCCTTCCACATCGCGAAGTCGCGCTGGTCGCGCTTGCCGGTCTCGCCCTCGCCGGACGGCTGGCGCAGGTCGTCCAGGTCCTGGTTGGAGAGCTCCAGATAGCCGGGGAACGACCGCACGTCGAAGTAGACGTTGCCGTCGGCCTCGTAGGCATGACCGCGCTCGATCAGGCCGCGCATCATCTCGACCATCTCGGTGATGTGGCCGGTGGCGCGCGGTTCGTAGGTGGGCGGGAGGCAGCCGAGAGCGTCGTAGCCGTCGTTGAACGCGCGCTCGTTCTCGTACCCGATCGACCACCAGGGGCGGCCCTGCTCGGACGACTTCCCGATGATCTTGTCGTCGATGTCGGTGACGTTCCGGATGAACGTGACGTCGTAGCCGCGGTAGGCGAACCAGCGGCGCATGATGTCGAAGTTCAGCCCGGACCGGATGTGCCCGATGTGCGGGGCGGCCTGGACGGTTGCGCCACAGAGGTAGATCGAGACACAGCCCGCTGTGAGCGGGACGAAGTCACGGATCTGCCGGGCGCTGGTGTCGTACAGGCGAATAGTCACCCCTCAAGGGTAGTGGGCCCGCACCTGTGCGCAGTGCCCCCTTGGGTGCAGCGAAACAACTTCGTACGGACGGCGCCCGAAAGTGACCGCCGTTTTTTCCGCAATCGCTTGCCGTGTCCGGCGGGTTCGGGCCCCCGGGGTGGGCGGTTCCGTCCTCAAGCGCCGGACGGGCTGGGGTGTCCGCCTCGCCCCCGATGGCGCCGTCGCCTGCCCGGGTGGTGGTGGTCCGGGGCCCCTCCGGGGTGTCTCCTCGGGCGACGAACGTTCGGCGGGTACGCGAGGGGAGCCCGGGTCTGTGTTCGTCGCCCTGCGGGGACTCCCCTGCACGGCCCCGGACCGGCCGTCCCGCGTCAGCGGCCCGGTGTGCCTTCCTGTCACGACCGCCGGGTCGCGGACGCGGACGATACGGGGGTGGGGCCGTGCAGGGGAGTCCCCGCAGGGGCTGGCGTAGGTGCCGGGTTCGTCCGCGGTGCCGGTTTCCGCGCCAGTCCCGAGGAGACGCCCCGGAGGGGCCCCACCCGCCCCACCACCCGGCAGACGCAGCGGCACCCCCGGGGGCACGGCGCCGACAATCAAGCCCGTCCGGCGATTGAGGACGGAACCCCCGCCCCGGACCAGGGCACGAGAACCGCACCGCCCGCCGGGGCACCCCGCACGAGAACCGCACCGCCCGCCGGGGCACCCCGCACGTGATCAGCCCACCCGGTAGACCAGCGCCGTAGCGAGCCCCGCGAGCCCCTCCGCACGGCCGGTGAATCCGAGCCCGTCCGATGTGGCGGCGGAGAGCGAGACCGGGGCGCCCACCGCCGCCGACAGCACCTTCTGCGCCTCGTCGCGCCGCTTGCCGATCTTCGGTCGTACGCCGATGACCTGTACGGCGACGTTCCCGATCTCGAATCCCTCGGCCCGCACGATCCGCGCCGCCTCGGTCAGCAGCGTGACGCCTGCGGCGCCGGACCACTCGGGGCGCCCCGTCCCGAAGTGCTGTCCCAGGTCGCCGAGCCCGGCAGCCGAGAACAGCGCGTTGCAGGCGGCGTGCGCCACGACGTCGGCGTCGGAGTGGCCGGCGAGACCGGGGCCCTCGCCCTCCCAGAGCAGGCCCGCGCACCACAGCTCGCGGCCCTCCTCGAAGGCGTGGATGTCCGTGCCGATGCCGACCTGCGGAATCACCGGCGCGTGCTCAGAACCCATCGTTCGCCCTCCTGCGTGCGAGAACCGCCTCGGCCAGCACCAGGTCGAGCGGCCGGGTCACCTTGAATGCCTCTTCGTGCCCGGGTACGACCACGACGGGCGCCCCGAGCTGTTCGACCATGCCCGCATCGTCGGTGGCGCCCTCGCCGTCGACGGCGGCGTTCTCGTGGGCGCGGACCAGGGTGTCCCGGTCGAAGCCCTGCGGGGTCTGCACGGCACGCAACCTGGCCCGTACGGGCGTGCCGAGCACGGGCTCCGGGTCGCCGGGCGCGCCGGGCTCGACCTCCTTGACGGTGTCGGCGAGCGGCAGCGCGGGGACGACGGCGGGTGCACCGTCGCGTACGGCCTCGATCACCGCGTCCACGGTGTCGACCGGCACCAGCGGGCGTGCCGCGTCGTGGACGAGGACGGCGGAGATGTCCTCGGGGAGCGCGGCGAGGCCGAGGCTGACCGACTCCTGGCGGGTGTCACCGCCCGGCACGACGAGGTAGTCGGTGCGCTCGGGCAGGGCGTGTTCGTCCAGCAGGTTCTTGACCTCGGGCGCGCCGTCCGGCGGGGCGACCACGACGACGAGGGAGACGGACCGGGACGCCGCCATGGCCCGTACCGCGTGGATGAGCATGGGCGTGCCGCTCAGCGCCCGGAGCGCCTTGGGGGCGCCCGGGCCGAGCCGTACGCCTCGGCCGGCGGCGGGAATCACCGCGGCGGTGCGGTACGGACGCGATTGATCAGACATCGGTTGCACTCCGAAGCATCAGCATGTTTGTTTCCACGGCCGACATGGGTATGGCCACAAGCGAGCCGGGCGCGACGCCTTGACTTGGCCGGGACCCTTTCCGTGACACCCGGTCGAGTTCGGGCAAGCCGCAGCGGCTGCTCGGGGGTAGGCCTTGCAAGATCGCGAGCAAAGTATCGGGGGGATAGCCGGATCCGAATCCGGACATGCCGCAGCGCCCGACGACGCACCGTGAATACGGCTGGTCAGCGGGCACCGCGGCACATTTATTTACGACCGGTGCGATCCGGGTCAGGACGCGAGGACCTCGTCGAGCAGAGCCTCGGCCTTGTCTTCGTTCGTGTTCTCCGCGAGAGCGAGCTCACTCACCAGGATCTGGCGAGCCTTGGCGAGCATGCGCTTCTCACCTGCGGAGAGTCCGCGCTCACGCTCACGACGCCACAGGTCGCGAACGACTTCGGCGACCTTGATGACATCGCCGGAGGCGAGCTTCTCCAGATTTGCCTTGTAGCGCCGGGACCAGTTCGTCGGCTCTTCGGCGTACGGTGCGCGCAGCACCTCGAAGACCCGGTCCAGGCCCTCCTGCCCGACTACGTCGCGCACACCCACGAACTCTGCATTGTCCGCCGGGACACGAACCGTCAAGTCACCCTGGGCGACCTTGAGCACCAAGTAGGTCTTGTCCACGCCTTTGATCTGGCGAGTTTCGATAGCCTCGATCAGCGCGGCCCCGTGATGGGGATAGACCACGGTGTCGCCAACCTTGAACGTCATGTGACAGGTACCCCTTCCGTGGCTATCAAGGGTAACACGAGAACAGCTTCTCCTGAATGGCGTTTTCGCAGGTCAGGGCATATCTCGGGGCTTGACAACAGCAACACGGACGTGCTGCGGAAGGCTTCGGGAAGGTGGTATTCGCAGGTCGGAGCGGCTGTACAGGCAGGGCGAAACACCCGCGTCACACACGTCCGAACCCCCTTCGAAGTGACCGAACGTCCCGGTTTGCCTGATTCTAGATGGTGAACTTTCCGTACTCCGTTCGGAGATCGATCACCCGCACGGACGTAAGTACGGATGACCAATGGAATTGATCAACGGCAGGGGTTGCGGAGATTATGCGCAAGGAATGCGTCACGGTCCGAGGAATTGATCAAGCCTGTTATGTGAACAGCACACGAATCGCGGGGGCGGGGCGGCATGCCGGTGGATCAGGGGCCCGACCGCGGACACCGCTCGTGATGCCCGGGGGGCTGTAGGGGCGGGTCGGGTGCGGGGCGGGGACGAGGGCTCGGTAACCTAAGCCCGCTGACACACCCTTAGGGCGGCTTTACGTCGCTCGCCCCTCCAGTCCGTGAAGTCCGTACGTTCAAGGAGTTGCCGCAGCCGTGAGCCGCAGCCTTCGACGCGGCGCCCTTGCCGCCACTGCCATCGTGATCTCGATCGGTGCACTTTCCGCGTGTGGTGCCGGCAATGACGCTCAGACGCTCGGAATCAAGCCGGACAGCGCTGCCACCACCGTCGGTGACATCCGGATCCAGAACGCGAACGTCATCACCCAGCCCGAGCGCAACGCCGCGGGTCCGGCCGTCGTCACCGCGACGCTGTTCAACAACGGTGTCGCACGGCAGACGCTGGACGCGATCACCCTGCCCGGCACCGGCGCGACGGTGCAGCTGCACGCTGCCAAGGGTGCGGGACCGATCGTCGTCCCGGCCGGGGGCAAGGTCGTCCTCGGCGGCAAGGGCAATGCCGCCGCCGTGATCGAGAACGGCCGCGAGGCCGCGCAGAACGGCAACGTGCAGTCGGTCGTCTTCAAGTTCAGCAAGACCGGCGACGTCCCGCTCGGCGTGTTCGTCGTCCCGGCCACCAGCTACTTCACGGGCTTCGGCCCGAGCTCGCTGCCGGCGGTGCCGTCCGAGACGCCCGCGACGACGCCGTCCGGGTCCGCGACGCCGGGCGCGCCGTCGGGCAGCCCGTCCGAGTCGGCGAGCGGCGCCGCAGGCCCGACGGACGCCGCGTCGGCCTCGCAGTCGGCCGGCTGACATACGCACGACGGAGGCGCCTCCCGAGCGGGAGGCGCCTCCGTCGTATGTGCTCCGCCCGGCCGCCTGCCGCACGGACCCGGGTTTACGGCTCGAACTTGTAGCCCAGGCCACGCACCGTCACCAGGAAGCGCGGCGCCCCCGGATCGGGCTCGATCTTGGCGCGCAGACGCTTGACGTGGACGTCGAGGGTCTTGGTGTCGCCCACGTAGTCCGCGCCCCAGACGCGGTCGATCAGCTGCATCCGGGTCAGCACCCGGCCCGCGTTCCGCAGCAGCATCTCCAGCAGGTCGAACTCCTTGAGCGGGAGGTCGACCTTGCCGCCGGAGACCGTGACGACGTGGCGGTCCACGTCCATCCGGACCGGGCCCGCCTCCAGGGCGGCCGGAGTGACCTCCTCCGGCTCCCCGCGACGCCGCAGCACCGCACGGATGCGGGCGACGAGCTCCCGCGAGGAGAACGGCTTGGTCACATAGTCGTCGGCTCCTATTTCCAGGCCGACGACCTTGTCGATCTCGCTGTCCTTGGCCGTGACCATGATCACGGGGACGTTGGACCTGCCGCGCAGCTGGCGGCAGACCTCGGTGCCGGGCAGGCCCGGCAGCATCAGGTCGAGAAGGACGAGGTCGGCGCCGTTGCGCTCGAACTCGTCGAGCCCGTCGGGGCCCGTGGCCGCGACCGCGACCTCGAAGCCTTCCTTGCGGAGCATGTAGGACAGGGCGTCGCTGAAGGATTCCTCATCCTCGACGACAAGCACTCGGGTCACGGAAGGACCTCCGGGGCAGGAATGGGTTCGAGAGTGTCGGGGTCGGCGGTCCGGTAGGTCCCGTCGTCACCGTTGACGATGAGCGGGCCGCCCGATGTGCGGTCTCGGTCCCGTACGGAGCCCGCTTCGGGCAGCCGCAGGGTGAAGGTGGAGCCCTGTCCCTCCGAGCTCCAGACGGTGACCTCCCCGCCGTGCGAGGCGGCCACATGTTTGACGATGGCGAGGCCGAGACCGGTGCCACCAGTGGCCCGTGAGCGGGCCGGGTCGACGCGGTAGAAGCGTTCGAAGACCCGCTCGCGGTCCTTCTCCGAGATGCCGATGCCCTGGTCGGTCACGGCTATCTCGATCTCGTCCCCGCCCGGTACGGCCAGGCGCCTCGCGGCGATGCCGACGCGGGTGCGGGCGGGGCTGTAGTTGACGGCGTTCTCCACGAGATTGCCGAGCGCCGCAGCGAGCTGGCCGCGGTTGCCCCAGATCCGGAGCGCCGCGGTGCCGCCGGCAGCCATGGTGATCTGTTTCGCGCCGGCCTGCTGCCGGCAGCGGTCGATGGCCTCGGCGACCAGTTCGTCGACCCGCACCGGCTCGGCGTCCTCCAGCGGGTCGTCGTTCTGCACCCGGGAGAGGTCGATGATTTCCTGCACGAGGTTGGTCAGCCGGGTCGCCTCGATCTGCATCCGGCCCGCGAACCGCTCGACCGCCTCCGGATCGTCGGACGCGTCCATGACGGCTTCGGAGAGCAGCGAGAGCGCTCCCACCGGGGTCTTGAGCTCATGGCTGACGTTGGCGACGAAGTCGCGTCGTACCGCTTCGATACGGCGGGCCTCGGTGAGGTCCTCGACCAGCAGGAGCACCAGCCGGGAACCCAGCGGGGCGACCCGTGCCGAGACTGCGAGAGCCTCGCCCCGGCCCGTACCGCGCCGGGGGAGGTCCAGCTCGACCTGTCGTATCTCACCGTCCCGGCGGGTGTCCCTGGCCATGTGCAGCATGGGCTCGACGGCCAGCCGGCCGCCCCTGACCAGTCCCAGCGCGTACGCGGCGGAGCTGGCCTTGACGACACTGTCGCTCTCGTCGAGCACGACCGCCGAGGAGGAGAGCACGGAGAGCACCGTGTCGACCCCGGGGGGCAGTGCGCCGTTGCTGTCGGGCCGCAGGGACGTGCGCGTGGGTCGCTTCAGGTCGCGCTCGCTCCAGCGGAACGCCAGCATGGCGATCACGCCGGTACACAACCCGGCGATCGCTGCAGCTGCGGCGACCGCCGCGTTCACGTCCATGCGTCAAGGTTAAGCGGGTGCGGCAGCGCTCTCCCAGCCATCCGAGGGCGTACTCGAACACTCGTCGCCCAGAGTTCACCGAGGGGCAAGTGCCGGTTCACTTGGTCGGCCGGATCCGGACGCGTACGCCCCACAGGGTGAGAGCGTGGGGTCCAGATCTGGCCCCGGCCATAGTGAGGACTGGAGAGGGACTTCCATGCGCGACGCTTACCACGAGGAACTCGACTCGATCGGAGAGGGCCTGGTCGAGATGGCCCGGCTGGTCGGATCGGCGATCGGCCGGGCGACGACGTCCATGCTCGACGCCGACCTCAAGCTCGCGGAGAGCGTGATCGCCGCGGACCAGAAGGTCGACGACCTCCAGCACGACCTGGAGGCGCGAGCGATCGCCCTCCTCGCGCGCCAGCAGCCCGTGGCGACCGATCTGCGGATCGTGGTCACCTCGCTGCGGATGAGTGCCGACCTGGAGCGCTCGGGCGACCTGGCCCAGCACGTGGCGAAGCTGGCCCGGCTGCGCTTCCCGCAGTCGGCGGTGCCGAACGACCTGCACGCCACCATTCTGGAGATGGGGCAGCTGGCGCAGCGCCTGATGGCCAAGGCCGCCGAGGTGATCATCACGAAGGACGTCGACCTGGCGCTCCAGTTGGAGCAGGACGACGACGAGATGGACCTGCTGCACCGCACGCTGTTCCAGCACCTGATGGACGACCGCTGGAAGCACGGCATAGAGACTGCCGTCGACGTGACGCTGCTCGGCCGTTACTACGAGCGCTTCGCCGACCACGCGGTGTCGGTCGCCAAGCGGGTCGTCTATCTGGTGACGGGTGAACACGCGGACGACATCCAGAATGCGGCGTCTGTAGAGGGCGCGTAACAAGGAGCGGGACGGCGCGTTTTGCGCGGGTGTGCCTTGGATGCGCCGCCTATGCGCCGTTGATGGGGCAGCCGGAGTGGGCATGAATGAGGTGGGGCGGCAGGCGGTACGCCTGGTGGTACGCCCCGGTCGTACGTCGCTGTCGGGCGTACGGCCCTGTCGTACGCCTGGATGTACGTCCTTGAGGAGGAACGATGGCCGACTCCCCCACGACCGACCCGCAGCAGGAGACACCCGCTGAAGTGGTCCATCTGACGGTGCTCGGTGCCTGTGGCTGCGGATCGGGCTGCGGGTGCGGCTGCCAGTCGGGCGCGCCGTGCCAGTGCGGCGGCTGCTCCGGCTGACCGGACGCCACCGGACCGGCGCCCCGTGGCGGGGCGCCGGTCCGGTGCGTTTCAGCCAATGCCGCTTCAGGCGATGACGGCGCGGCGGGGACGGGCCACCCCGGGGCCGGCGGCAACTCCGCCGCCCCCGTCAGACCGCTCGCTCCACCGCACCCTGCGGGGTACCCGAGGCCGCGTCCGGCTCGGCCTCCGCAGCCGTCACCGCCACCACCTCGGTCGCCTTCTCCTCCGCCGGAAGCCCGCGCATGAGCACCCAGTACCCGAGCGCCGCGACCGACCCCAGCACCCCGCACATCCCCCACAGCCACGTCGCCCCGTAGTGGTCGATCACCAAACCGGACATCAGCGGAGCGATCAGCGCGGCCGCGGACCACGACAGCGTGTACATGCCCTGGTAGCGGCCCCGGCCGTGCGCCGGGGAGAGGCGGACGACCAGGCTGCTCTGGACCGGTGCGTTGATGATCTCGCCGACCGTCCAGACACAGATCGTCAGCGCGTACACGGCAACCGACCCGGCGAACACGGTCAGCCCGAATCCGTACCCCGCCAGCAACGACGACACGACCAGCAGGCGGCGCGGGTCGCGCTGCTGGATGAAGCGGGTGGCGGGGATCTGGAGCACCACGATCAGCACACCGTTGACGGCGATCGCGGTGCCGAAGTCGGAACTGGAGAGTCCGTCCGTACCCATCGCCACGGGCAGCCCGACGTACCCCTGCTGAAAGATCAGCGCGACCACGAACGACAGTCCGACGACGCTCATGAAGCGGCCGTCGCGCAGCACGGTGGAGAGCCGGACCTCGGACTCGGCCGCCGCGCCCTTCGCGATTCTCGGTGTCCGCTCCGGCTGGGACTCCGGCACCTTCAGGAAGACGACGAGCGCGCAGAACAGCGTCATCGCGGCCTCGGCCATGAACCCGGCCCGATAGCTGTACTCGGCGATGAACCCCGCGCCCGCGGACGACACCGCGAAGCCCAGGTTGATCGCCCAGTAGTTCAACGAGAACGCCCGCACCCGGTCCTCGGGCCGGACGATGTCGGCCATCATCGCCTGCACGGCGGGCCGGGACGCGTTGCTCGTCATGCCGACGAGGAACGCGACCGCGGCGATCGCGACCGGATGGACCATGAACGCGAGCAACGCGACCGACGCGGCGGTCGAACTCTGCGCGATCAGCATCGTGGGCCGCCGCCCGAGCCGGTCCGTCATCACCCCCGCGCCGAGCGAGGAGACGACCCCACCGAGCCCGTGCAGCGCGACGACCAGCCCCGCGTACGAGGCGGAGTAGCCCCGGTCCAGGGTCAGGTAGAGCGCCATGAAGGTGGCGACGAACGCCCCGAGGCGGTTGACCAGAGTGCTGGTCCACAGCCACCAGAACTCCCTGGGGAGACCGGACACGGATTCGCGTGCGGCCCGTCTGAGACCGGCGACAGACATAACGGTTCCCCCCGGGGACGTACGGAACGGGTTCGAGCTGTAAGTGGCCCGATGGCTAGGAGCACATTACGAAGCTCTGCTTCCGGGCCGCCACTCGTTTGACGGCTGCCGTCAATCGAAGCCGCCCGACCCGCCACTCCCCCGCCATTTGTCCGCCCTGTGACCGGCTGCGCGAAGCCCGCACGGGTTCGATTACGCTCGGACTCATGGCCGACGCACCGTACAAGCTGATCCTCCTCCGTCACGGCGAGAGCGAATGGAACGCGAAGAACCTGTTCACCGGTTGGGTGGACGTCAACCTCACCGAGAAGGGCGAGAAGGAAGCAGTCCGCGGCGGTGAGCTGCTCAAGGACGCCGGCCTGCTCCCCGATGTCCTGCACACCTCCCTCCAGAAGCGCGCCATCCGCACCGCGCAGCTCGCGCTGGAGTCCGCGGACCGCCACTGGATCCCGGTCCACCGCACCTGGCGTCTGAACGAGCGCCACTACGGCGCCCTGCAGGGCAAGGACAAAGCGCAGACCCTCGCCGAGTTCGGCGACGAGCAGTTCATGCGCTGGCGCCGCTCGTACGACACCCCGCCGCCCGTCCTCGAGGACGGCGCCGAGTTCTCGCAGAGCGACGACCCGCGCTACGCGTCGATCCCGAGCGAGCTGCGTCCGCGCACCGAGTGCCTCAAGGACGTCGTCGAGCGCATGCTGCCGTACTGGTACGACGGCATCGTCCCGGACCTGCTGGCCGGCCGCACGGTCCTGGTCGCTGCCCACGGCAACAGCCTCCGTGGCCTGGTCAAGCACCTCGACGGCATCTCGGACGCCGACATCACGGGCCTGAACATCCCGACCGGCATCCCGCTCGCCTACGAGCTGGACGCCGACTTCCGCCCGCTGAAGCCGGGCGGCACGTACCTCGACCCGGACGCGGCGAAGGCCGCCATCGAGGCCGTGAAGAACCAGGGCAAGAAGAAGTAAGAGCCTACGATCAAGCCCCCTGCCTGTGGTTTTCCACCAGTGGGGGGCTTGTCGCTGCCCTGGGGCCACCGCTGGGCCGTCAGGTGCTTGACCGTGCCGTCCCGGAGACGGCGGCCACGCCATGAGCCGGCGCCGTCCTCACTTCGTGGAGGCCGTCGGGGTGTGCGAGACGGCGTTGCTCGCCTCAGGCATCAGCGGTGCCGGGTGACCATGCCGTCGGCGTAGCCAGACGAACAGCACCAGGGTCGGCAGCAGCAGTCCGACGGCCGTGAGGTCGAGGAACGCTGTGAAGCTGTCGATGTGCCCGACCAGCCAGGCGAAGTTCTGCCCGAAGAAGCCGACCACGAAGGACAACGGAAGGAACACGGTCGCGACGATCGTGAGCCGCTCCATCGTGGCGCTCTGCTGGAGGTTGATCTTGTTCTGCTCGACGGAGACCACCGCGATGTTCGCCTCCAGGACGGTGGTCAGCAGGTCGCGCTGGGCGGCGACCTCCTCGTTGACCAGCAACAGATGATCATGAACGTTGTGGAAGTACGGCAGGAGCTCGGCCGGGTACTTGCCGGGCTGCAGTTGCCGGGAGAGCACTGCGAGCAGCGGGTGCACGGCGCGGTAGAAGTCGGTGACCTCACGACGCAGGAAGTAGATCCGTTCGGTCGGTGCGATCACCCCGGAGAACACCGTGGCCTCGATCTGCTCGATGTCGCGGTCGAGTTCCGCGACGACCGGCGCGTAACTGTCGACGACCTGGTCGAGGATGGCCCACAGGGTTGAGGCGGTACCGGCCCGCAGCAGCTCGGAGCGGCGTTCGAGCCGGGCGCGGGCGCCGTGCAGCTCGCTGGCGATGCCCTGGCGAACGGTGATCACGAAGTGTTCCGCGAGGAAGACGCTGATCTCACCGGTGTCGATCTCCTCACGCTCGTCGTCGTAGCGGGCGGTGCGCAGGATGATCAGCTCGGTGCCGTCCTCATACCGCTCTGCCTTAGGCCGGAGGTGGGAGGTCCGGGCATCCTCGACGGCGAGTTCGTGCAGTCCGAAGCACTCGCGCACGTTGTCCATCTCCTCCTGGCCGGGCTCGAAGAGGCCCAGCCAGACGAAGCCGCCCTGCCTGCAGCGGGCGGCGGCCTGCTCCAGTGGCATCGGACCCTCCTGCTGCCGGCGCCCGTCGCGGTAGTGCGCGCAGTCGACAATCATGGCGTTCCTCCTCGCGTCCGGCCGACGTGCACCACCGCTCGCCCACCGACGGCGCCCGCCGCGGCTCTCCTACATCCATGGTTGTCTCCGACCGGCCACGGCGCAGGACAGCGTGAGCTGGGCGTCCGTCTCGACCAGCACTTCACCGCACGGGCATTCGCTGATTCGGCTCGGACCGAACTTCTCAAGCGGGTGTCAGCCTGCCCCGGCTCGGCCGGGAAGGCCGCCCCCACGTGAATGGCGTGACGCGGGTCGCGACTGAATCCGTCACGACTGCGCCAATGAGGCCAAATCGCGACCTGCCGGGATCTCTTCTTTTCCGCTCACACTCGAACGCATGGGGGCAACAGGGGACATCCGCTGGACCGCATGCCAAGTCTGTTGTACGGAAGACCCGACCGTGCGCAGGCGCGGTCGGATCGATCTCTTGGCCATACTCTGCGATCCCTGCTGGAACAGGGTCGCCAACAGCCTTGCCTGGAGCGAAGGCGCCACGGCCGCTCCGAGGCCCGAGCCTGACCCCGACCACGTGTCAGTGATCGAGCCGCCCTCGTGTGAGGAGTGCGGGGCTCTGGTTCGTCTCTACCCGACCAACTACGACCGGTGGGTGAGCCTCGCCATGAGAGAGTTCCCCGCCAAGGATGTGCCGGCTCGCTATCGTTGGCGACTCGTGAAGAGGCCGGCCCGGCATTCGAGTGTGGCCGTCGAGTTCGTGGCCGTCCGTCTGCGGGGCATCGATCCATTGCTCGGTGAGCTGGTGGTGCCCGCTCACCGCATGCTGTGCGTCCCGGACGAGAATGAGTTCTAGGCCGGCGGCGTGTCCCTGGCGTGCCCGTTCCGAGGGGCTGGAGGGGGCACTCACGCGGAACCGCGGCGATGTGGCGCAGTGCGCCGAGGTCAGCGTTCTGCCAGGTCAGCCAGGAAGCGCATACGCGATCTTCCATGCGGGTGCATCCACAACCCCTGCACGCGGCCGGTGACGAGTCACAGAGCAGAGCGAGGTGGTCTCTCAGGACGACGAAGCAGCAGCAGGCGTGGCGGTGGTGGGCACACCCGGACCTATCGGGTTGACCGCCCGGGCGAAGACGGTGTCGGTCGCCCTGTCCAGGTAGCACTGGCCGCCGTTGAACTTGCTCAATGCCGCTTCGTCGAAGGCGTCGCTGTGCTCCCACTTCGCACCTGTCGGCAGGAAGTCGGACAGCCCCTTCTCGAACCAGGAAAGGTTGCTGACATCCGTATCCACCACGCGGAAGCCCCCATTGGCTACCAACGTGGCCACTTTGTCCGGCTTCAGCCGAAGGACGGCTGTGACAATGAGGTCGGGCGAGGGCAGCAGGGAGCGCCCATCCGCCTCGCCATCACGACTCGTCGCCCAGTGCGCCTCCACCAGCGGGCCCAGTGCCGGAAAGTATTTCTCCACCGCTTCCTTGTCGGTGTGGCTCTTCCGACGGCTCGCGCCGGCTACCGTCCAGACGCCCACGCCACCGAACGCAGCACCCATGCCCAGCACAAGCACCGTCCGCCGCTTCATCCGGACACCCTCTCCAGTGCCCTGCAGCCGTTCCGATCGGCCAGGGATTGCCTCTTTGCCTCCTGGAACACCTTCCGCCGCAAGGGCTCGAACGCCCTGTGCAGGTCCGGTTCGTACGGCACGCAGTAGTTCCATACCGATGCGCCCATCAGCCCACCCCTCCAGGTCTCCGACGATCCGTCGGACGCCAACAGCCCCCCGCTGACTGCGCGGAGAAATCCGGCGCCGCTTCCGATCCGCTCCGCTAGGGTCCAGCCCCATGTCCGCACAGACCGCTGATCATCATTCGATCATCGACGCCATAACCGCCAACGCCGCCCGCTCCACTCTGCCGTATCAACAGGCCCATCGCGGGACGGACTTCGGGACGGCGTTCTGGTTCAACGACCTCGTCGCCACGCAGGGAGACACGGAGACCGTCCGGCAGTATCTGGTGACGGCCCGTGCGTTGACCCGGTACGACATCGCCGAGGTGCGGCTGCGGCCCGAGCTGTCCAATTCGGCCATGAGCGCCAACGCCCTGGTGATGCGCGCGTTCGAGGACGGGTGGATCCCGCTCGGTGACTCCGGTGTCGCGGTGATGTCCGCCGCCCCGTTGCATGCCCTCGCCCGCCGCAAGCGGTGGGAATGGGCAACCGACGAGATCACCGACGGGCTGGCGGCGAAGGAGAAGGACGTCGCCGGCATCGGTGACGAGCCGCTTCCCGCCTATGTCCTGGGACACGATGTCGGGCCGGACCGGACCGACCGGCCGCAGGCCGTCGTCGTGGGGACCGTCGTACGGGACGCCGCCGACGGGCCGGTGTGGTGGAACGGCACCGTTCCCGTTGGATGTGTCGGGGCGCCCGTCTTCGTCGGGATCCACCTCGACGGGCGGCAGTTCAGACTGGTCTGTCTCGGCGTCGTCCTGCCGGCGGACGGTTCGGGGCATCCGGTCGCCACGTTCGACCGGATCCGGTCCGCCGTACGGGAACTGCCCGAGCCGTCGGCCGCCTCGACTTCTGACGACCCGGCACCTCCCACCAAGAAGTGGTGACGGCAAGCGAGGTGACGGCCCGTAGCCATCGCCGTACTGTGTGACGCAGCACGTTGGGCGATCGGGAGAACGGTCATGGGCGAGCCACTGAAGACGTTTGTCGGCGGCACCGAAGTCGACGTGCCCAACAGCATTCCGGACATCCGGGCCACGCTGCCCGAGGAGAGACGCGAGGAGTTCGACCGCGCCATCAATGGGGCCGGAGTGCAGGAGATCCAGGCCGTGATGCGGCACTGGATGCTGGAGGCCGTGCCCGATCCCGAGGCCGAACGGATCCTGGACCGGCTGGCGCGGGACGAGGCCGAGAGGCGGAGCGTCGCTTGAGCTTCCGTATTTCCTACGCTCCGCCCGCCGACGACACCCTGGCCAAGATGAGGGAAGGAGGCACCTTCCGGGACGAGATGGCACGCACCCTGGGGAGCGACCCGTACGCGCACGGGTCGTCCGCCGTCAAGAGTGAGCACGACCGGCGTGAGGCCACGGTCGCCGGGGCCATCGTGCTCTATTACGTCTCCGGGTCCGTCCTCACCGTCACCGTGGTGCGGCTGGTACCGCTTCCCTGACTTCCGCCACTCAGGCGAGCTTTGCGAGCTGCGCGTCGACCACCGCGGTCGGCAGTTCGAAGTCCTGGCCCGTGCCGGCAGCGGCCAGGTTGAGAGCGCTGAACGATGCGACCGTCGGGCCCTGGCGTGCGACGACCAGCTTGAGCGGGGCCTTCTCGCCGTCCTGTTCCACCGTCAGCGTCCAGGCGGCTGCCTCCTCACCGCCCGAGATCTTCTCCTCCTTGATCGTGACGACCTTCTGCTTCGTCCCGCCCGCGGTGAGGGTGAAGCCGCCGGAGCACGCGGTCGCCGCGGTACGCAGGCTCTCGACGGTGTCCTGGGCGCCCTTGCCGTCGTACGAGGCGAGGGACGTCAGCGTCGTCGTGATGTCGAAGGCGGCGGTGAAGGCCCCGCCCGCGCCCGCGCTGTCCAGCTTGTCCTTCTGGTTCTTCTTGGGCTCGCTGATCACCTTGCGCCGGTTGACCGCCGCGGGTGTGCCGAGCTCGGCGCCCATCAGCGCGTCGGCGAGAGGCTTACAGGCCTCCTTGTCCGCAGTGACGTCGGAGGCCGAGACGACGTCGGCCTTGCCCGTGTCGGCGACCTTGTACCCCTTGACGTCGCCCTGGACCAGCGCGGCCTTGTCCAGCTCCGCGGCGGTCAGCGCCTTGGCGGCAGGGCGGGCCGCGGCGCTCTCCTTGCCCTTGCCGTCGGCGCCCTTGGTGCCGGAGTCGGAGTCTCCGCCACAGGCGGTGGCAAGGAGGGTCAGGGACATCGCGCAGGCGGCGGCAACGGCGGTACGGCGTACGGCGGTAGGGCTCATGCCCCAAACCCTATGAGCGAGCCGTGGTTTGACGCTCAACCAATGAGGCCACAGCACATGATCGTGATTGCGTTGTGATCATCCCGTGAAGGGACTCTCTCCCCCTGCCGAGCCGAGCGGGAGCGGGCACTCCGTGGCAACCCGGTGCCTGTGCACGCCGGTGATACGGACGGGCCACCGCCACGCTCTCCGGCAGCGGCGACGGCACGGTTGAGTGCGGGGGGTCGCGTCGGGTACGGCACCGTGGTGCAGGACGTCGGCGAGGGAGGTCAGTTGGCGGGCCGCTGAGTCAGATGCGTGAACGCATCCAGGTTCCGCGTGGACTCGCCGCGCGACACCCGCCACGCGTACTCCTTGCGGATCGCGCTCGCGAAGCCCAGCTCCAGCAACGTGTTGAAGGAGCCGTCGGCCGCTTCGAGGACCGTGCCGAGCAGCCGGTCCAGTTCCTCCGGCGTGACCACGGAGAGCGGCAGCCGGCCGACGAGGTAGATGTCTCCGAGCCGGTCGATCGCGTAACTCACGCCGAAGAGGCGGAGGTTGCGCTCCAGCAGCCAGCGGTGGACCGCAGCGTCGTTCTCGTCGGGGTGGCGGATGACGAAGGCGTTGAGGGAGAGCGAGTGCTTGCCGACGATGAGCGAGCAGGTGGTGGACAGCTTGCGGGTACCGGGAAGCTTCACCACGTAGGTACCGCGGTCGGGGCTCTCCCATTCGAGCCCGGCGTCCTTCAGCGTCGCCTCGATGACCTGCGCTGTTGCCGCTTCGGCGGATACGTCAGCCATGGGGTGAGCGTACGTGAGGTGTGGTGCGGGCGTCCGTCGCCCCGGCGCGGGTGCGCGTCGGCCGCGGTGGGCGGGTACGTCAGACGTAGTGGCCGCGGACACGACGGCGGTGTTCGTGCATCGCCGCGGTGTACACGTCCGCGGTCGCGGACGCGGCCGTGTCCCAGCCGAAGCCCTGCGCATGCGCGGCCGCCGCCCCGCCCATCCGGGCGACGAGCTCCGGCGACTCGGCGAACCGGGTCAGCGCCTGTGCGTACGCCTCCGGGTCGTGCCCGGGGATCAGGAAACCGCTCGCCCCGTCCCGTACCGCCACCGGTAGCCCGCCCACGGCCGCCGCGACGACGGGTGTGCCCGCCGCCTGCGCCTCGATGGCGACCAGGCCGAAGGACTCGCTGTACGAGGGCATGACCAGCACGGACGCCGCCCGGAACCAGTCGGCGAGCTGGTCCTGGCCGACCGGCGGGTGGAACCGTACGACATCGGCGATCCCCAGCCGCGCCGCCAGCTTCTGCAGGCCCTCCGGCTTGGCGAGCCCGCTGCCGCTGGGGCCGCCGACCACCGGAACGACGATGCGGGAACGGAGCGAGGGGTTCCGGTCCAGCAGCACGGCCACCGCACGCAGCAGCACATCGGGAGCCTTCAGCGGCTGGATGCGGCCCGCGAAGAGCGGTATGAGGGCGTCCTGGGGCAGTCCGAGGCGGTCCCGGGCGGCGGCCCGCCCGTCGGCGGGGCGGAAGCGGTCGAGGTTGACCCCGGGGTGCACGACGGCGACCGCCGCCGGATCGGCCTCGTAGAAGCGGACGAGCTCGTCCGCCTCCTCCGCGGTGTTCGCGATCAGCCGGTTCGCGGCATTGACGATCTGCGTCTCACCGATGACCCGGGCGGCCGGCTCGGGGGTGTCGCCCTCGGCGAGCGCGGCGTTCTTCACCTTGGCCATGGTGTGCATGGCATGGACGAGGGGAACGCCCCAGCGCTGCGCGGCGAGCCAGCCGACATGGCCGGACAGCCAGTAGTGGGAGTGAACCAGGTCGTAGTAGTCGGGCCGCTGGCCGGCCCAGGCCTGCATCACGCCGTGCGTGAAGGCGCAGAGCTGGGCGGGCAGGTCCTCCTTGGCCAGACCTTCGTAAGGCCCTGCGTCGACATGCCGGACCAGGACACCGGGCGACATCTCGACCGCCGGAGGCAGTGCACCGGTGGTGGCCCGGGTGAAGATCTCCACCTCGATGCCGATCGCTGCGAGCCGCTTGGCCAGCTCCACGATGTAGACGTTCATGCCGCCCGCGTCGCCCGTGCCCGGCTGGTGCAGCGGGGACGTGTGGACGGAGAGCATCGCGACGCGGCGGGGTTTGCGGTGGCTGCCGGGAAAGGTGCCGGGGAACCTGAGGCGCGGCGCCATACGGCTGCTGCCGAGCCGAGAGACGTACTGGCTCACGTCGTCCGGTCCTCCTCGCTCAGGGCACGACACCGAAGGGACACGGAGCCCCTTCGAAAGGCTGGAACAGCGGAATGCACCCTTTCATTTCCGCTTTACCAAATCATTACGCCCGACCACGGCGCGTCACCACGCCTACCCGGACGCGACAGCGCCGCAGGTCGCCGCCCCAGGGATCGTTAGGCTCGCTGTCATGCGCCCCATCGGCACCGCGACCCGCGGGACCACCAACCCGAACCGGCTCCGCCGCATGGACCGCTGGATCGCCGCCACGCACGGTCCGGCCCTACGCCGCTCCGACGCCCCCGTCGCCGTCGACCTCGGGTACGGGGCCGCGCCCTGGACCGCCGTGGAGCTGCTGCACCGTCTGCGCACCGCCGAACCGCGCACGGCGGTCGTCGGCATCGAGATCGACCCGGAGCGGGTCGCGGCGGCGAAACCGTACGAGGAAGAGGGACTCACCTTCGTCCACGGCGGCTTCGAGATCCCGCTGGCCGGCCGCCCCACCCTCATCCGGGCGGCGAACGTGCTGCGCCAGTACGACGAGGGTGAGGTCGCCGCGGTCTGGCAGCGGCTCTGCGGCCGGCTCGCGCCCGACGGGCTGCTGGTGGAAGGCACCTGTGACGAGATCGGGCGCCGCCATGTATGGGTGGCGCTCGGCCCGGAGGGCCCGCGCACGGTCACGTTCGCGACCCGCCTCGGCTCCCTGGACCGCCCCTCCGATCTCGCGGAACGACTCCCCAAGGCTCTGATCCACCGCAATGTGCCGGGCGAACCGGTCCACGCGTTCCTGCGCGACTTCGACCGCGCGTGGGCCGCCGCGGCGCCGTACGCCTCGCTGGGCGCGCGGCAGCGCTGGATCACCGCGGTCCGTTCGCTTTCCGGCGACTGGCCGCTGACGGACGGGGTACGACGGTGGCGGCAGGGTGAAGTCACGGTGAAATGGGCGGCTCTGCGGCCCGAACCCGGCCGTTTCTGAACGAGAGTGATTCGAGGGACACCCGGGAACGCGGACGGGGCGTCATTCGTCCCAGACGAGGGGGAAGCAATCCCGCCCGGCCGGCATGACCCATGTGACCCGAGTGCCCGTCAGGACAGGAGCTGTCTGCCTCTGTTGCTTTTCGGTACGGCATGGCACGATCTCGACGTCGCAAAAAAGTTACTGACGGTAAATCAGTTCCGTTCGGAGGGGGAGCTCGTGAACCGACGCCACTGTGCCGCTGCCGCGATCACTGTGGTCTGCACGCTGACCGTACTGACCGCGCCGACCCAGGCATTCGCGGCGCCCGCACCGCCCTCCCCCACCGCCTCTCCCGAAGCGCCGAAGAAGAGCCTCGAAGAGGTGCGCAAGGAGATAGACGCCCTCTACCGCAAGGCCGGGGCGGCCACCGATGCGTACAACCTCGCCGAAGAGCAGGCCAAGAAGCAGTCCGGCGAGATCGTCGAACTGGCGAAGGCGATCGTCGACGGACAGGCGAAGATCGCCGATCTCAAGAGCAAGGCGGGTGCCCAGGCTCGCGAGCAGTACCGGACCGGCGGGCTGCCGCCGGGCGCGCAGCTGATGCTCAGCAACGACCCGCAGATGTTCATGGACGGCATCAACCGGGTCTGGCAGGGCCAGCAGGCAGCCAAGGGAGTCCTCGGTGAACTGACCAGGACCCAGGCGGACTTGGAGATGTACACCAAGGACGCGAGCACCAACTGGAAGAAGCTCGAAGCCAACCGGATCAAGCAGGCCAAGGCCAAGAAGCAGATCAACGCGCAGATCGACGCCGCGAAGAAGCTGGAATCACAGCTGGAGAAGGAGGAGCGGGCCCGTCTCCTCAAGCTGGAGCAGGAGGCGGAGTACCGGGCGCAGACCGCCTGGCTCGGCTCCGGCGCCCTCAAGGAGATCAACCGCGAGGCGAGCGAGCGCGGCAAGAAGGCCGTGGCCTTCGCGACGTCGCAGATCGGCAAGCCGTACGAATGGGGGGCCGAAGGCCCGGGATCGTACGACTGCTCCGGGCTGACGTCCCAGGCGTGGGCGGCGGCGGGACGGCCGATCCCGCGCACCTCGCAGGAACAGTGGCGGCAGCTCCCGCACATCGCGATCAAGGACATGCGCCCCGGCGACCTGATCATCTACCACGGTGACGCCAGCCATGTGGGGATGTACATCGGCGACGGCGCGATCGTGCACGCACCGCGCCCGGGCCGGAATGTCACGCTGACGGGCGCGGGCTCGATGGAGATCCTCGGGGTGGTCCGCCCGGACAAGTGAGGGCCCCCGCACCAGCCACCCGCGTCCAGTGACCCGGACCACGCAATCACCACCCGGTGACCGGGACCACGTGCGCCGTGAGCCACGCCACCCGCGGCCTCATCGCGGGGTGATGTTTGTCATGGCTCCCCACCCGGTCCCGGGCGGGCACATCGCGCCGGATCCGTGACGGGACGCGGCTTATGGCTCCGCATATGCCAGGGGTCGGCTGCCGTTCGCCATTCCGTTCGTCTGTCCGGTACCGCTATCGTCCCGGTCTGGCGGGTCGTCGATCGTCGTTCCGCCGCGCCCTCGGGGGGAGGGAAGGAAACCGAACCGATGCATGTACCCGTACCGCAGCAGCAAGCCGTTCCCGCTGTGGAAGCCACCCACGTCGCCGACCTCACCCTCCTGGTGATCGAGGACGACCCGGCGGGCACCTTCACGGTCCCCGAGCTCCCGGCCGCGGCCGGCACCCGGGTACGCATCCGCACCGCCCGCAATCTGACCGAGGCGGGCCGCCTCCTCACGGACGACGTCGACTGCATCCTGCTGGACCTGGCTCTGCCGCCCAGCAGCGAGACACGCGCCGGCGAGGGCGCCGAGGGGCCTGCCGGGCTCGCCACCCTCACGCACGTCCTGCGCATCGCACCGCGCCACGCCGTCCTCGCGCTCACAGCGGAGGACGACACCGAGCTTGCCGCCGAGGCGGTGCGTGTCGGCGCCCAGGACTATCTCCTCCGCGGCGAACTCGACGGACGGCTGCTCACCCGCGCCATCCGCTACGCCGTCGAACGCAAGCGCGCCGACGTGGCGCAGCACCAGCTCACCGAGTCGAAGCTGCGCGCCCAGGAGAACGCCCGACTGGAACGCGGACTGCTGCCCACGCCCCTGCTGCAGGGCTCCGACCTCCGCTTCGCCGCCCGCTACCGGCCAGGACGCAGCCGCGCGCTGCTCGGCGGGGACTTCTACGACACCGTGCGGACGCCCGACGGCACCGTCCACGCGATGATCGGCGACGTCTGCGGCCACGGCCCGGACGAGGCGGCGCTCGGCGTCGAACTGCGCATAGCGTGGCGGGCATTGACACTCGCCGGGCTCTGCGGGGACGAGCTGCTCTCCACGCTCCAGCAGGTCCTGGAGCACGAGCGGGAGAGCGAGGAGATCTTCGCGACGCTCTGCACCGTCGACATCACCCCCGACGGGCGCCACGCAGGTTTCTGCCTGGCGGGCCACCCCGCGCCGCTGATCGCCCGCCACGGACGGGCGGCACAGCTGCTCCCGTACGAGAACGGCGGCCCGGCCCTGGGGCTGCTGCCGCGTGCCCGCTGGCCGCGCAGGCACGTCGAACTCGGTGGCGCCTGGAGCCTGATGATGTACACGGACGGTCTGATCGAAGGCCGCGTCGGGGCGAACGAGACACAGCGGCTCGGCCAGGACGGCATGGTCGCGATGATCAACCGCCAACTGGCGGAGGGGCTCACCGGAGAGACACTGCTGGAAGCCGCCGTGACCGAGGTCCGGGAGCTGAACGGCGGCGAACTGACCGACGACGTGGCGGTCCTGCTGCTCGACCGCGACGGAAGCGGCCACCGGGGCCGCAGCCGGAGCACGCCACTCCCCCGCCCCCGACCCGGATCGGCGCCGTCACCTGCGTACGCTCAGCGCCCGCCGTTGTAGGGCCCGTACGGCCCGTCGCTGCTGGAACCGCCGCGTCGGCCACCGCCGCCGGAGACCGCCTTGAGCGCGGGCCGTACGTCGACCATGAAGACGATCGATGCGACCGCGCCCGCAAGCTGCAGGAACAGCATCGGCACGAAGAGGTTCACGGCAACGGCGATGCCGAGAATGATCACCCAGAAGGACTTCTTCTGCTTGTCCGCGGCACGGTAGGCGTCCTCGCGGGCCGTCGCGGCCAGCAGCAGTGCGACCACGGCCAGGACGAGCATGATCATGTAGAGCAGCCAGATGAGCGTGCTGAATCCTGTGAGCAACATGGTGTGCACCGCCTAGTAAGTGGATGAGCGCCTCGCGGCCAAGGTACCGGGACAACGAGCCGGCCACCCCGAAAGGTGCCCGCCCCGTGCCCCGGTACACACCGTCCGCAGTGCTACTTGGCGGTCGGCGGCGTGGGCTTCTTCGCCACGGGCTTGCGCGCGGGCGCCTTCTTGGCGGGCGCGGCCGACGTGCGGGGCTCCGTCCTGGCAGCGGTCTTCGGCTCGCTCTTGGCGGGGGGCTCCGCCTTCGGCTTCGGCTTCGGCCCGGACTCCCGCCGCGGCTCGACGACGACAGCGATCTCGACGATCTCCTCGGCGGTCTCGCCGCGCCACGTCCGCACCGTCTGCTCGCCGCGCTCGGCAACCTTCTCGTACGTCTCCCGGGCCCGTACCGCGTATTCCGCGGCCACTCCCAGGCTGCGCAGCGCCAGGTCCTGGGCCGACTCGGTGAGCTTCTTCAGATCGGTGTCGAGCGACCCGAGCACCTCGGAGACCTTGGCCTGCACGGTGGCCTGCGCCTCCTTGGCCTGCGTGGTCACCTTCTCCTGGACGGCCTTGGGGTCCGTGTTGCGCACGGCCTCGATCCGCTCGGGCGCCTCGGCCCGCAGCTGCTCGATCAGGGCCGGAACCTTCCGGGCCTGCTCTACGGCGAGGTCCGCCGTACCGGCGGCGAAGTAGAGGGGGGTCGGGTCGGTGAGGGTCTTACGCAGGTCATCGGTGATGGCCATGACTGTGGTCCTCCCGGATCATCAGACTCAGTGTGAGGGTGGTGAAGGCTTTGAAGCTGTATCGGCATCCATGCCGTCCGCGCTGAGGCCGGATTCATCACCGGGGTCCCCCGGGACGGCCTCGAACCCGTTTTCCTTGCGGAAGGAGTCGTAGATCTGCAGCAGCACGTTCTTCTGCCGCTCGTTTATCGAGGGATCGGCCAGAATGACCGCCCGGGTCTCCAGCTCCTCCCGCTCCCGCTCGTCCAGAATCCCGGCCCGTACGTAGAGGGTCTCGGCGGAGATCCGCAGGGCCTTGGCGACCTGCTGCAGCACCTCGGCGCTCGGCTTGCGCAGCCCGCGCTCGATCTGGCTGAGGTACGGATTGGACACTCCGGCGGCGTCGGCGAGCTGCCGCAGCGACAGCTGCGCATTGCGACGCTGCTCGCGCAGGTACTCACCGAGATTGCCGACGTTGAGTGATGCCATGCCTCGATAGTGCGCCACCTCTGCTAACTATTGCAAGCACATGCTTGCAATAGTGTTCCGCGCCACGTGCCGCCCCGACTGTGACTTCCAGCGTTAGCTGTCACCTTCCAGCAGTTGTTGTCACCGGTAGCCCCGCAGGTGGGTGTCAGTGGCGTGCGCTTGGATGGGCGCCATGACCGTTCACGATGTTGCCGAGGCGCTTCCTGACATCCCGACGCTGCGGGACCGGTGTCGGTCGATGGCCATGCTGGAGGCCGTGCTGAACCCTGACGGCGAGCGCTACTACTCATTCAGCCGTGCTTGGTCCGAGACGGAGGAGATCGCCTCCATGCGCAACGGCTCGGGGGACGAGTTCGACGTCATCTTCTCTCCTGCGGGCGCGTATGTCCGAGGCTTCGACCATGAGTCGGCAATGAGCCCGTATGTCGACGATAAGCCCTGGCCAGGCGTCGTGGACTCGGTCCCCGAGGTGTTCCGCAGTTGCGTCGAAGAGCCGGCGTTCACGGACGACGGAATGCCCAGGGTGACGGCTTGCATGTGGCGTGAGGCGGGAAGCGAGCACTGGCAGGCTGGAGAGATCGACTTCCCTGAGGACAGCGCCGACCCTGACGGCTCGGGTTGGCTGTTCCACTTGCTGGTCGACCCATCGCCAGAGGCATTCCAGAAGTTCGCTGAGGACTACTACGAGATCCCGGTCGACATCAACGCGGTGCGCCACGTGTATGCCCTCCGCCCACTGACCCAGGATGTGGTCACGGCTTTGAACGACAAGGCATCCCTGGCGGGCGTCGCCGACGCAGCCGCCGCGATCGGCTATGCCATCGCGGCTGGCTCGGTTTCCTGACCGGGGCCGGCTTCGCGGGCTGGAAACGCCCGGAAGTGACAACTACCGCGTGAATCTGGTGACAGAACGAGCTGGAATCCCGCGAGAGCGTCCCAGGTGAGAGGTCATCGCTGATGACAACTAACGCTGGAAGTCACACCGACCGCGCGGACTCCGCGCACCTGTCCGTTCCCAGCGAAGATGAGCCTTTCACATCCGGTCTGACCAGCAGTGTGATCAAGTCCCACTTGATGGCCCCCACGAGCGGGCACCTGCTGGTCAGCACCCGCACGGACGCCCTGAGCAACTGGGCGCCCTCCGCGCTGCCGAGACTCGCAGCCATGACAGGCACCTCGGTCAAGACTCTGAAACGGTCCCTCAAGGGGACCGGATCCGACGAAAATTCACTGGCTTCCTGTTCCAGCCAGCGATGAGACTTCCGGTGTGACGCTTCACGAGAATGAGATCCCGGTCGACGAGACGCTGGTCCGATCGCTGCTGAAGGCACAGTGCCCAGACTGGGCTGACCTGCCGTTGTCGCCCGCAGGCGCAGGTACGGACAACACCATGTATCGGCTGGGCGATGACCTGCTCGTGCGACTTCCACGAACCGCCGGCAACGGACAGTCCGTTCGGAAGGAACAGGAATGGCTTCCTCGCCTGGCGCCCCTCCTTTCCTGTCCGATTCCCGAACCCGTCCACGCCGGGACGCCCACCGACTCCTTCCCACTGATCTGGTCGGTCTACCGCTGGATCGACGGTGCCGAAGCCGGCCCGGACACCGTCCGGCACTGGCCCGCTTTCGGAGCCGACCTGGCGGCGGTCGTGAGGGAACTCCACCGCATCGACCTCATGGGAGCGACCCGCACGGACGGCCTCAGCTGGTACCGCGGAGGCAGCCTGAAACCGTGCGACCAGTGGGTCACCGCGTCTCTCGACGACTGTCGGACCATGGTGGGTTCTGAGCTCGACGTCGACACCCTGGAACAGTTGTGGCGAGCCGCGCTCGCACTGCCCGAGCCCTCGGGGCCTCAGGTGTGGCTCCACGGCGACCTCAAGCCGACCAATCTCTTGGTCCGGGAAGGCAAGCTCCACGCAGTCATCGACTTCGGAGGACTCTCGGTCGGCTTTCCCGACGCCGAGCACTCCACAGTCTGGGACCTGCCGCCACAAGCGCGACAGGCCTACTGGGACGCCCTGAACCTCGACGATTCGACCTGGACCCGCGCCCGCGCCTGGGCGGTCGCGGTGGGCGTCAGCGGGATCTCCTACTACTGGGACACCTTCCCCGCCTTCGTCGCCGAATGCCGAGCACGACTTCAGGCGATCCTCGCCGACGCCGCCACGCGTTGAGTGGTCTCCCCGGCGCAGGAGTAAGGGCAGAACGACCGGTGATCGCCGGCCGGAGTACGAAGTCCGCGTTCCCGTGCGGCGGTCAGCCGAGCCAGCGGCCGTCGCGCATGAGGTCTCGTCCCTGCAGCTCGTTCGCCTCCCGCCAGGCCTGGATGCGCCGCGGCCGGATCAGGAAGTACTGGTAGGGCTCGTCGAGTTCGCGCGGGTCGAAACCGGTCTTGGCCGCGAACGCGTCGCCCGTCCCCGGCGCGAGGTCGGCGATGTCCACCGGCTCGGCGGTGCCGTCGACGACGACGACGTCGCGCGTCGGCCCGAGGCCGAGCCGCACCCGGCCGTCCGCCAGCAGGTTGCGGCCGGTGACCGAGGCACGCGGGGTCGAGATGAGGAACGCGGTCCCGTCCCAGCGGTACGAGAGCGGGATGAGGTGGACGCCCGGGGAGCCCGGCGTCGCGACCCAGAGATCGATGTCGCTCTCCAGTCTCGCGCGAGTGTCCCGCAGCCTCTCCTCGAGCCCACGCGGCGGCGTGCCTGTCATGCTTCCTCCAGTCACATCGTGGAAAAGCCCTCCCTCCGGGGGAGGGGCTCCGTCGGTCATCGGTCGGTCCGTCGGGGCCGCGGGCTTCGCCGGCGCCGTGGCCTCCAGCGCTCCGACGGCCTCGCGCACACCGCCCGTCCCGTGGGCCCGGTGGACACGCGACGGGCGCATCCGTTCGGCGGCGACAGCACCTGAAGCCCAGCGGGGACGGATCAGGGCGTGCCTGTCAGCGATGCGGCCTCCCAGGCGAACCCGTCCGGGTCGGTGAAAGCCCCGGCGTCGCCGCTGAGCACGAGCCGGTGCGATCCGCTGCCGTCGGCAGGGACACCGGCGTCCTTGGCAAGGGCACGGCGCTTGTACAGCGCCAGCTTGACGGGACCCGACCCAGCAGCGAACTCGACGTACTTGCTGCCGAAGCTCCTTGCCACGGCGAGGCCGCGGTCGACGTAGAACCGCTTGCTCGCGGTCACGTCGGCGACTCCCAGCAGGAGCACCATCTCGTCGAACTCCCGGGTGGCCGGGCCGGTGTCCTTCTTCGCCGAGGTCGCGACCTTCCAGATCGTCCCGTCCGGGGCCTGTACGACGCCGCCGTAGCCCCAGAGCGACTTCGAGGCCGGCTTCAGCGACGTGGCACCGGCGTCGAGGGCGGCGTCGACGAGGCTGTTGACGGTGGACGGCTGGGACACCGTGAGCGACAGCGTGAACCCGCGGAAGCCGGTCGTCGGCGCCTCGGAGGCCCGCAGGCGCAGCTGAGTGCCCAAACCGAAGGCGGTGGTGTAGAAGCGGTCGGCGGCCGTGGGGTCGGCCACCTCGAGGGTGATGGATTCGATGGAGGTCATGTCCGTCACGCTAGTTGCGGCTCGGCCGCCGGTGCTTCTCGATTCCTGACCGGTCTGGTCACCTGTTTCGTCACGCACGACGGCATCCCCGCCGCAGCGCCCGCAGCGCTGCGCCGGTAGGCGCCGGGCGGCATGCCGACCAGCTCGGTGAAGCGGGTGCTGAAGGTGCCCAGCGATGAGCACCCGACCGCGAAGCAGACCTCGGTGACGCTGAGATCGCCGCGCCGCAGCAGCGCCGTCGCGCGCTCGATGCGACGCGTCATCAGATAGGCGTACGGCGACTCGCCGTACGCGAGCCGGAACTGCCGGCTGAGGTGCCCGGCCGACATGTTCGCGCCGCGGGCGAGCGCCTCCACGTTCAGCGGCTGCGCGTACTCCCGGTCGATCCGATCGCGGACTCGGCGCAGTCGCGCGAGGTCGCTCAGGCGCTGAGCAGCGGTACGTGCACGCATCCACGCGGGGTGACACATGAAAGAACACCTTTCATCCATGTTTGCGAGGACCTGGGTACATGCTGTGGGTGGAGCGGGCGGCGGCCAGGTGGGGGCACGGTGGCCGGCTCACCGGGACGCAGGAGCACGGAAGCGCCGGCCGCCGCGTTCTTCGCAGTGATCGCGACATCGGCCACCGAGGGCAGATCGATGACCGAAGGGCTCAGCGAAGCTCTTGGATGCGGATCAGGTTGCCCGCGGGATCGCGGAAGGCGCAGTCGCGAACGCCGTAGGGCTGATCGGTCGGCTCCTGGACGACCTCGGCGTTGCCGGCCTGCACCTTCTCGAAGGTGCCGTCGAGGTCCCGGGTGGCCAGCAGGATCCAGCCGTAGGTGCCCTTGGCCATCATCTCGACGATGGTGCGGCGCTCGTCCTCGGTGATCCCCGGGTCGGCGGCCGGCGGCGCCAGGAGGATGGAAGTGCCGGGCTGATCGACGGGGCCGACCGTGATCCAGCGCATCTTGCCGTGTCCGACGTCGCTGCGGACCTCGAAGCCGAGGATGTCGCGGTAGAAGGCCAGGGCGGCGTCCGGGTCGTCATGCGGGAGGGAGGCCGTGTGAATGGTGATGTCCATGTCGGTCACGTTAGCCGCGGGTCGGTGACCGATGCTTCTCGATTCCTGCTCGCCGGCGCGCCTCGCGGCCCGGCCCGGCCGAGCGCTCGATCACTCCGGAGACGGCGGAAGGCCGACCGGTGGACGGACTGCGGCGAGCAGCACGAGGCGCGGATGGGGAACCGCGAGCTCGCCGAGGCGTCGGGTGCGAACAGGGGTCGCGCGCGTGCCTTGCGGCCTCGGAACGGGACGCCGGAGACGGCAGGAGCTGAAGCGCGCTCCAGGGCGAGCGGGCGTCACCGGCCGCGTGGCTGGGTGAAGCGCAGCATGTTGCCGGCCGGGTCGCGGAAGGCGCAGTCGCGGACGCCGTAGGGCTGGTCGACCGGTTCCTGGAGCACCTCGCCGCCCGCGGCCCGGATGCGCTCGAAGGTGGCGTCGCAGTCGTCGGTGGAGAAGATCACGCCGCGCAGCATGCCCTTGGCCAGCAGCTCGGCCATCGCCTGCTTGTCGGCCGGCGAGGCGTTCGGGTTCGCGGCCGGCGGTTCGAGGACGATCTCCACGTCCGGCTGCGCGGGGGAGCCGACGGTCACCCAGCGCATCCCCTCGAACGCCACGTCGTTGCGTACCTCCAGGCCGAGAACGTCGCGGTAGAAGACGAGCGCCTTGTCATGATCGTCGACTGCGATGAAGCACTGGGAAAGCTTGATGTTCATGCCTTCGACGCTACGGGCGGTCGGCGGATTCCGCTTCCCCGATCCTGACCGGTCCGTTCCTGACCGGCCGCGTGAGGATCTTGGCGACGCACGCCGGAATGGCCGCGCCCGGGTCGTGGCGGCGGGCCCGGTACGCGCTCGGGCTCTCGCCGACCAGCTCGGTGAAGCGCGAGCTGAACGACCCCAGCGACGTACAGCCGACCGCGAAACAGACCTCCGTCACACTCAGGTCTCCCCGCCGCAGCAGCGCCTTGGCCCGCTCGACACGGCGGGTCATCAGGTAGCTGTACGGGGTCTCCCCGTAGGCGGCCCGGAAGCTGCGGGAGAAGTGCCCGGGCGACATGAGGGCGACGCGCGCCAGTGCCGGGACGTCGAGGGGCTGGGCGTAGTCGCGGTCCATCACGTCCCGGGCCCGGCGCAACCGTACGAGATCCTCAAGTGTCACCGGGCCAGCCTAAGACCGACCGGCACATGGGAGGCGGCGTCGCGGGCCGGTTGCGCACATCTGCGGCGTGGTCGTCGGTCAACAACGCTCCGCATTGCCTCCCTCCTCCGCCTTGCAGCCGCACGCAACCGGCCCCGCTCCTGCTCCCACCCCCCCCATGCGCCGGCCGGTCTAAGCCGGCCCAGTCACATCCCGGCCCGGCGCCGCAGCCGTTCCCGCGTCTCGCACGGGCGGCTCGGTACGGCACCGGGCGTGGACATCGGGTCAGGCGTCGAGCACGGCGATTTCGACCTGGCTGAGGAGGCCCCGGTCCGCGATGACGTCGATCTCGGTGATCCCGTCCGCCGTGACTCCCGGACGAACGAATTGGAGACGACCATGGCCACCTCCCCCCTTCTGGTCACCGGCGGCACAGGCACGCTCGGCCGCCTCGTCGTGCCACTCCTGCGGGACGCCGGATGCCAGGTACGGGTCCTGAGCCGGCACAGCCACGAGCCCGACGACGGCATCGAGTACGTGACCGGCGACCTGCTCAAGAACGAGGGCGTCGAGTCCGCGGTGGCCGGGGCCGGGACGGTGCTGCACCTCGCGGGCGGTCCCAAGGGAGACGACGAAGCGACCCGGAACCTGGTGCGGGCCGCGTCGCGAGCCGGAGTCCAGCACCTCGTGTACATCTCGGTCATCGGGGCGGACCGGATGCCGATCGGCTACTTCAGGTCCAAGCTGGGCGCTGAGCAGGCCGTGGCCGACTCGGGCCTGCCGTGGACCACGCTGCGTGCAGCCCAGTTCAACAACCTGGTCCTGACCGTCGTGGAGAAGATGACGAAGTTGCCGGTGATTCCGGTGCCCGGCGGACTCCGATTCCAGCCGGTCGACGTGCGCGAGGTGGCGGCCCGGCTGGTGGAGCTGACACTCGGAGAACCGGCCGGGCTGGTGCCCGACCTGGCCGGGCCGAGCGTGTACGGAGTGGCCGAACTGAGCCGCGGATACCTGCAGGCGCGCGGCAAGCACCGGCTGATGATGCCGGTCCGGGTTCCGGGGAAGGCCGGGCTCGCCTACCGGGCGGGCGAGAATCTGTCGCTCGGCGAGGGGACGTCCCTAGGTACGCGGACATGGGAGGACTTCCTGACGGAGCGGGTGGCCTGACTTCCGGACACGCCCAGGACGCCGTCGTGGCGAGGGCGGACAGGAGCGTGTCGATCCTCAGGCGCAGTTCGGGTGTGCGGGCGCCGCCGACGACCACGGACAGCACGTCGCTGTCTTTCTCACCTGCGGGGATTTCGACATCAGCGGCAACAACCTCCCTTCCGGGTGCCGGCCGGGGCGCGCCTCCCCGCCGGCCGGCGCGGAAGGGGGTCCCCCCTGGCCCTCAAGGCCCTGAGGGAGGGCGTGCTGGGCGGTGCGACGGGGGCAAAGCCTGCCGGGAGGGGGACTAGGCTCCGGACATCACCATCTGGCTCTGCCAGGCAGCCGGGCGGGTCGACGGAGGGGTACGGCATGAAGGTTCTGATCGCCGGGGGCGCGGGCTACATCGGCAGCACGATCGCCTCAGCCTGCTCGGACGCCGGGATCAGTCCGGTGATCCTCGACAACCTCGTGACGGGCAGGCGGGAGTTCACGTCCGGGCGCCCCTTCTACGAGGGCGACATCGCCGACGGCCCGCTGATCGACCGCGTCTTCGCCGAGCATCCGGACATCGACGCCGTCGTCCACTGCGCCGCACTGATCGTGGTCCCCGACTCGGTGGCCGATCCGCTGGGTTACTACCGGGCGAACGTCACCAAGAGCCTGGAGTTCGTCTCCCATCTGCTGCGCAACGGCTGCGAGCGCCTGATCTTCAGCTCCTCCGCCGCCATCTACGCCGCGGACGAGAACCTGACGGTCGACGAGGAGTCGCCCCTCGACCCGCAGAGCCCGTACGCCCGGACCAAGGCGGTCTGCGAGGGAATGTTCGCCGACATCGCCGCCGCCCGGCCGATCCGCGTGCTGTCCCTGCGCTACTTCAATCCGCTCGGCGCGGATCCCAAAATGCGTACGGGACTTCAGCTCCGGCGGCCCAGCCACGCCCTGGGCAAGATGATCGAGGCGCAGGAGGAGGGTGTCGCGTTCCAGGTCACGGGCACCCACTATCCGACGCGCGACGGGTCGGGCATCCGGGACTACATCCATGTGTGGGATCTGGCCGCCGCGCATGTGGCGGCGCTGGACAGGTTCGACGCGCTGCTGCCCGGAACGGACGGCTCCCGCTCCACCGTCATCAACGTCGGCACCGGCACGGGCACCACGGTGCGCGAACTCCTCACCGCCTTCAACAGCGTGGCCGACGCCCCGGTGCCGTCGGTCGACGTCGCCGCGCGGCCGGGAGATGTGGCGGGGGCGTACACCCGCAGCGAACGCGCCCACCGCCTGCTGGACTGGCAGCCGCAGCACTCGGTGGCGGAGGGCATCCGTCACTCGCTGCAGTGGGCCGCCACCCGCGACGCGGTGCTGAGGCCGTAGTCCGTACGCACGCAGCGGGCGGGGCCGCCCGCCCTACCGGTCCCCCTCGATCCCCGACCTCAGCTGCACGAAGGCGAGTTCGGCCGCTCGCACCGCGTCCCCGTACACCTCGTCCGCGCTCTCCCCGGCATCGATCCGCCGCCAGCTCTCCATCGCCAGGATGCGTTGCACGGCGATGATCTGCCCCGCCGCCAGCCGGTCCTGCACCCCGTCGCCCAGCGCACGTGCGAGCGCCGCCTCCGAGCGGCTCTGGTACCCGTACAGGCGGGCCACCAGCGACGGCGTCCCGTACAGCATCCGGTGGAACGCCAGCACCTCCGGCGCATCGCAGAGCCCCGTCACCGGGTCGCGCCGCTCCAGGCCGTCGAGGAAGTGGCGACGCAGGGCGTCCAGCGGCGATTCGCCCTCCGGGCGGGCCGCGATCACCCTCGCCGCCTCGTCCTCGTGGTCGGCGAACCGGTGCAGCGCCAGGTCCTCCTTGGTGGGGAAGTACCGGAACAGCGTCGGCTTGGAGATGTCGGCGGCGGCCGCCACCTCCGCCACCGAGACCTTGTCGAAGCCCCGCTCCAGGAACATGGCGATCGCGGCATCGGAAACTGCCTGGTACGTCAGCTGCTTCTTCCGCTCCCGCAGGCTGATCGGCGGCTGAGCCGCGGTCCCGGGTCGGTCCTTCTCTCCGTTCATGACCACGAAGCGTACGCCGTTGACCTCGACCGGACTTGGCGTCCGAGGGTGGGAACACGGGCGCCGGACCGGCCGGCCGCCCGAACGCGGAGGGGCGTGATCCGCATGCGCGTGGCGCTGGACAGGAAGCTGGGCGGTCCGGAGGTACTGGTTCCGGCCGAGCGGCCCCACCCGGTGGCGGGGCCCGGCGAGGTGGTGATCGACGTGAGTGACGTTGACACGCTCACGTACGCCCGGCCGGACGCCGGCAGCCGCGCACGCGGTCAGAACACATCCGGGCACCAGGCGCGCCGCCCCGCCCGGAACACCCCGTCCGCCACCGCCGCCGCGCCCGGCGTGAGTTCGTCGATCAGGCCCAGGGCCGCGAGCCGGAGTACCGATTCGTCGCCGAGGTAGAGCGTCCCCAGCTCCCGTACGTCCAGGGCCAGATCGGCGCTCTCCGTGGTCGGCGTGCAGGACGCGCCGTCCGGGGAGGCGTCCAGGCGGAAGCGGCCGCCGCTCAGGCCGGCCGGGTCGCGGATGTCCAGGGTCAGGGTGGCCGGGACGGCGTAGGTGCGCGCCTCCAGGGCTCGTACGACATCCAGGATCCGCACCCACATCCAGTCCGCCTGCGTGACGGTGCGGGCCGCGCGCGGGTCCGGCAGGAGGAGGGGAAGCAGGTCGTCGGGGGCGCGGTAGCCGGAGCGGACCGTGGTGACCCAGTCGATCGAGCAGACGAAGTACCACAGCGCACGTTCCGCCGCCGGGGTCTCGGCGATCAGACCGAGGACGGACGCCCGGTTCAGCGGCTGCTTCGCGTCGCCCCACTTGTCGTCGGCACGGTAGCCGAGCAGCCCGTCGACCTCGCCGTCCGCGTTGCGGTACACCGCGTGGAACGGTTCCGTCCATGAACCCGGCACGGGCTGGTCCTCGCCGGTGCTCAGCTGCCACCAGCGGTCTCCGCGGCTGACCACGCCGTGCTGCCGGGCGCGCAGCCGGTCGTGCAGGGCGGGGCCGATCTTGCGCACCTCCGCCCCGTCCACCAGGTCGATCCGGCCGCCGTCCGCTGCGGACGGGCCCGACCAGCGCGGGTCCAGGCCGGCCCGGGGGACGTCGATCTCCCACTCGGTGGTCCAGGTGGCCGGGCCGAACCCGTACCGCCCGTAGATCGGATACTCGGCGGCGATCAGCGTCGCGACCACGTCGCCGCGCTCCTTCGCCGCCGCCAGGTCCGTGGCCATCATCCGGCTGAGCAGCCCGCGCCGACGGTGCGTGGGCGACACCGTGACGTTGGTGACCGCGTCGGACGGCACCGTGGCGCCGCCGACGACCGTCAGCTCCTGCGCGAAGGACCGGAACGACGCCACGCACCGACCGTCGTCGAACACCCCTTGGGTACGGGCCAGATCCGTGTGCGGGAGGCGGCTCGCGACCTCCCCGTCCGTCACCGACGGCGGTCGCAGAAAGCCGGTGTTCACGGCACGCAGCCAGTTGGGGTACTCGGATTCGGTGACGGTACGGACCTCAAGAGTCATGCCGCTCACGCTAGGCGTACAGGACAGGCAATGTCGCCAGGTTTTCCGGGCATCCCCGGGGGACCCGGACGATCAGAACGCCGCCCGGATCACGCCCACTTCCGCGCCGCCGCCCAGCAGCGGCGCCCGGCCGATCCGGCCCACCACCGGGGCGTCGATGCCGAGCAGCTCCAGCGCCCTGGCCAGCACCGGGCCGAGCGCCCGCCCGCCGCCGTCGGCGATCTTGAATGCCAGCGCCCGGCCGTCCGCCAGTGCCACCGCCTGGACCGCCTCCGCACCCATCTTGGAGAGCGTGCCCGGCACTTCGCGCATCAGCCAGGTGTCGGGGCGCCGGGTTCCCGCGACGTACTCCGGGTGGGTGCGCATCGCATCCGCCACCCGGCGCTCCGCGGTGCCCTCCTCGGCCAGCACGAACGAGCGGAACGCCCGCGCCAGACCGACCAGGCTGATCGCCATCAGCGGGGCCCCGCAGCCGTCCGTACCCACTGCCGTGACCGGCTCGCCCGCCGCGTCCTCGACCACCCGGTGGACCAGCTGCTGGAGCGGGTGGGCGGGGTCCAGATAGGTCGCCCGGTCCCAGCCGTTGCGTGCACACACCGCGAGCATCGCCGCGTGCTTGCCGGAGCAGTTCATGGTGATCCGCTCACGGACGCCGCCCGCGGCGAGATAGGTCTCCGCCTCCTCCGGGTCCAGCGGCAGATCGGGCGGGGTCTGCAGATCGTCCGGCGTCAGTCCGTACTCGGCGAGCATCTTGCGTACGAGATCGAGGTGGAACCCCTCGCCCGAGTGGCTCGCGGCGGCCAGCGCCAGCCGTTCCCCGGAGAGGTCGAGCCCGGCCCGCAGCACGGCGGCGGCCTGCATCGGCTTGTTCGAGGAGCGCGGGAAGACCGCCGCGGCCGGGTCTCCCAGCGCCTGCTCCACACTGCCGTCGGCGGCCAGCACGACCAGCGAGCCTCGGTGGTGGCCTTCGACGAAGCCCGACCGTACGACCTCGGCCAGAACGGGCAGCTCAGGGGCCACCGGGGATATGAAGGGGGTGGAGCTCATCGCGGCGGCCTTCCGGGGCTGTGCGGGACCCGCCCCGGAAGGATCGCTTCAGGTGAGCAGGTCGTCTACTTGTGCTTCCCCATCACGGTACCTGCGGGCGATCTCCGCACTGCAATCGTCCGTGGTGCACTGCAGCTGGTGACGGCGGCGGGAGACCTGTTGTTCGTAACGGACGAGCCGTCCCATCGCGGTGTGCAGCTCCGCGTCCGTACGGGCGTCGAGGTCGGAGAGTTCGACCTCGGCGAGTGTCTCGGCGGCCAGCCGGCGGAACTCGTCGCTCCGCGGCGTGGTCAGCGTCACGTGCCGGGCGGACGAGCGGTGCCGCGACGGGGTGTCGGCGAGGATCTCGGAGAGCCGGTCCACGACCGGGGTCTCGGGGTCCCGGCGGCGGGCCAGCTCGGCCCGCAGGATGTCGATCCGCCCCTGGACCAGACGGCGTACGTAACTGAGGTCTGCCTCGTCGCGCTGCGCGTCGCGGCGCAGCGCGCGCAGTTCCGGCAGCCGCAGGGAGCCCAGCTCCGGCTGCGAGGGCCCGGGCAGGCCGTCGTCGAGGCCGGGACCGGTCCGCTGCACGGGCGGACGCATGGTGCTGGTACCGGCGGCACGCGTGACCGGTACGGCACCGGGGGACTGCCCGGTTCCATATGTACTCATGCTCTGTCCATCCCCTCGACCGGTGCGTCGGCACACCGCCTCCCGTGCATGGTGCCACCCCACACCGCGCCTATGCAGATGACCTGTACCCGTTCAGCCCAAGATAGGTTGGTCTGTATGCGTGCGGTGGTACAGAGAGTGGACGGCGCGAGCGTCACGGTGGCCGACGGCTCGAGCGACGGAAACGGGCCCGAGGTGGTCGGCGAAATCGTCGGCGAAGGCCTGTGTGTGCTGGTCGGAGTCACCCACGGGGACACCGCGGAGAAGGCGGCGCAGCTCGCCCGCAAGCTCTGGTCGGTGCGCATCCTCGAGGGCGAGAAGTCCTGCTCCGATGTGAATGCACCGCTTTTGGTGATTTCACAGTTCACTCTCTACGGGGACGCCCGGAAGGGGCGCAGGCCCACCTGGAACGCCGCGGCGCCCGGCGAGATCGCCGAACCGCTGGTCGACGAGGTGGTGGCGCAGCTGCGGGCGCTGGGCGCGCAGGTGGAGACGGGCCGGTTCGGAGCGGACATGCGGGTCTCGCTCACGAACCATGGCCCGTTCACCGTACTGATCGAGGTCTGAGCCGGGTTCGGCCGTGCGCGTCCGTAGACGGCCGCGCGTAGCGGCTCTACGGCTCGACGACCGTCTCCTGGGCCGCCGCGGTGTCCCCCGCGAGTAGTTCCGCGTCCATCGCCACGTTCCGCTTGACCAGCGCCAGCGCGATCGGGCCCAGCTCGTGGTGGCGGGCGGACGTCGTGATGAAGCCGAGCTGACGTCCCTCCGCCCCGTCCGCTGCGAGCCGCACCGGGGTGCCGTGTCCGGGCAGAATCACGTCGCTGCCGTCCAGGTGCAGGAAGACCAGCCGGCGCGGCGGCTTCCCCAGGTTCTGCACCCGGGCCACGGTCTCCTGACCGCGGTAGCAGCCCTTCTGGAGGTGGACGGCGGTGCCGATCCAGCCCAGCTCGTGCGGGATGGTGCGGTGGTCGGTCTCGAAGCCGAGCCGGGGGCGGTGAGCCTCGACGCGCAGCGCCTCGTAGGCCAGGATGCCGGCCACCGGGCCGTTCTCGGCGGCGTAGGTCTCCAGGTCGGCGCGGGGCAGGAACAGGTCACGGCCGTGCGGTGTCTCCCGCACGGTGACGCCCTCGGGGACCTCCGCGATGGAGCCGGCCGGCAGGTGCACGACGGCGAAGTCCTCGGTGCGGTCGGTGACCTCCACCCGGTAGAAGAACTTCATCGAGTCCAGATAGGCGATCAGGTCGCCCTGGGTGTCCGGTTCGACGTGCATCCACACCGTCTCGCCGTCGTCGACGAGATAGAGAGCGTGCTCGATGTGCCCGTGCGCGGTGAGGATCAGCGCCTCGGTGGCCTCCCCCGGGGCGAGTTCGCTGACGTGCTGGGTGATCAGCAGGTGCAGCCAGGCCAGCCGGTCGCTTCCGGTGACGGTGACGACGCCGCGGTGCGAGAGGTCGACGAGGCCGGTGCCGTCGGCGAGGGCTCGCTGCTCGCGGAACAGGTCGCCGTAGTGCGCGGCGACACCTTCGTCGCGGCCCTCGGCGGGGACGGCGCCGGGCAGGGACAGCAGGGGGCTCTTCATGCGACCAGCGTACGACTCGGCTTACGGCCTACCCCACGACAGGGAGGCCGTTATTGCGCCGATGCGGGCGGCCGGGGCCGATCGCCCGGCTCACCGTCCGCCGCCTTCGCCGTGCAGCCGGCGCAGCGGCCGAAGATCGCGAAGTGCTTCATGTCGGTCTCGAAGCCGAAGCTGTCCCGCAGCTTCGCGGTGAATTCGGCGACGACGTCGACATCGGCCTCGATGATGTCCTCGCAGTCCCGGCAGACCAGATGGATGTGGTGGTGGCGGTCGGCCAGGTGGTACGTCGGCGCCCCGTGCCCCAGATGGGCATGGCTGACCAGCTGGAGCTCCTCCAGAAGCTCCAAGGTCCGGTAGACGGTCGAGATGTTCACACCGGATGCCGTCCTGCGCACCTCGGCGAGGATGTCGTCGGGCGTCGCATGTTCCAGTGTGTCGACGGCTTCGAGGACAAGCTGCCGCTGCGGCGTCAGCCGATAGCCGCGCTGCCGAAGATCGGTCTTCCAGTCGGTGCTCACCACAGGGCCAGTGTAGGACCGGGTGAGCACCTGACCGCAGGTCGTGCGCGTACCTGGGAGGCGTGCGGCTACTTGAAGAACGCGATGCCGTCGTCCGGCAGGTCGCCGAGGCTCTTCGCCATCGCCTCGACCTCTTCCGGGGTGACGACCTTCTTCAGGTGCGCCGACATGTACGGGCGAAGCTCCACGTCGGGGGTGGCCTTCTCCCCGACCCACATCAGGTCACTGTTCACATAGCCGTAGAGGCGCTTGCCGCCGTTGTACGGGCCGGAGGCCGCGGTCCGGGCCACCGCGTCGGTGACCAGGTCGATCTGCGGCTTCTGGTGGGCGAGCTCGCCGTACCAGATCTCGATGACCCCCTGGTCGCGGACCATGACGACCTCGACCTTGCGGTCCTTGTCGATGCGCCAGTAGCCGGACTCGGTCTCCAGCGGCTTGACCTTGTTGCCCTCGGCGTCGAGCACCCAGGAGTGCGAGACGTACTCCAGGAAGTCCCGGCCGTCGTGGCTGAAGGAGACTTCCTGGCCGAAGTTGCACTTCTCGGCGCCGGGGAAGTCGGACACACCCGCGCCCGCCCAGTTGCCGAGCAGGAAGGCAAGCGGGACGAGGTCCGGGTGGAGGTCGGACGGGATCTCGATCATGAGCGGCTCAGACGATCTGTGAGGGAGTGGTCAGTGGTGCGGACTCGGGTCAGCGCTGGCCCTGGTACAGCTTCTTCACGGTCAGGGCCGCGAACGCAAGAACGCCGACGCAGACCAGAACCAGCAGGGTGGTGAAGAATGCCTCAAGCACGGGAGCTCCTCGGACGAGCGATAACGAGCGGTATGGCGGCAATACGGGGCCGGACCCCAGCCTAATGGGTAGGGGCCCGGCGCGACGGTTCGGGGCGTGCCGGGGGCAGGCGTTCCCCGGCGTGGGGGTCAGCCCAGCAGCTGGTTCTGCAGGATCAGTGTCTGGTGGAACGGGACGCGTTCCGTGCCGGCTTTCCCCTTGCGGGACTGGATGACGAGGGCGAGCGTGTCACCGGAGAGCACATATGCGTGGCGGACCTGCTCGGATCCGTACGGCTTGTCCTCGGCGTACACATAGGACGCGGTGTTCTCCACCCGCCCGCCGCCCGACCAGGTCTCGTCGAGGTCCGTACTGGGCGACCCGATGAGCTGAGCACCGATGGATGTGTTTTCGGAGATCTCGCTCCGGAACGCCTCGGCGAACGCCGTCGAATTGAACTGGAGCAGATAGATCCGGGACGAGGTGCCGTCCGGCATGGTCCAGCCGCGCGCGGCGATGTGACGCAGCGCGGAGTCCTTGAGCACCTGCCCCAGCTCGGCACGCTTGCCCTTCTGGTAGACGGAGAGGTACTGCGCCGTGCTCACCCACCCACCGGTGAGTTCCTTGTCCGCCGCTGCTCCGGCCGGGGCCGGCAGCAGGAGTTTCCGCAGGTCTGCGTGGTGGACCTCGGCGACATTGCCGTCGTTGAACGGGCGCGGCGAACCGGCCGGGAGGGCGGGCAGACTCAGCTCCGGATAGTCCCAGCGGCCGTCCGTCGCAGTGGCCAGACCCGGTACGTCGGTGCGCTCCATCGAGGTGATACCGAGCGCCGTACCGGTGCCCAGACCGCCGAGCACCAGCACGGCAGCGGTCCAGCGGGCAACGGCCCGCAGAACGCGACGGGGCGGCTTCGAGGCCGGGAGGGGCTCTGCGGCCGGTACGGGCTGCCCCGTGAGCGTCGGCACGGGCTCCGCGGCCAGTACGGGCTCCGCCTCTGCCACCGGGAGCTCCTGCTCCGGGGCCGGCTGTTCCTCGGCCGGGGCCGAGGCGGGGGTCGGTGCCGCCGTCTGCTCGGTCATACGTACTCCCCCGGCGATGTGATGTGGTTGAGCTGGTCCTTCAGCAATTCCGCGACGGCCGTCCTGCCGATGGGCTTGGTGCCGGCCGCGGAGACGGCGATGCTCAGCTCGCCGTCGTATGCCTGGCACCAGATGTTCTCGATGCGGTCCTCGCTGTCCCTGGGCGACAGGAAGCACGTGGCGTTCCTCCTGTGGCCGTCGATCGTCGGACCCTCGCGGAAGCCACCGAAGGAGTCGAAGACACCGTTCCGGAAGGTGTAGAGGTCCCGCACGGCCTTCTTGTCCTTCATCCGCGTGATCTGGACGTCCACCAGAAGGTCGTTGTTGTCCGACGTGTACGAACGGAGGGCGACTCCCTGGATGTGAAGCTGGTCGACCCTCCGGTCGAGTGCACGGCGCTCCTTGCCCGCGAGCCCGCGGTTGCTCTCCTTCAGCGCGGCGGTTGCCTTCCTGCCGCTGAGCTCGCTGTCGTTGCCGCTCTCCCCGATGTCCGGACCGAGCCGGTAACCGCTGGGCACAGGCAGCAAGAGTTTGCTGAGCTCGGTGATAGCCCTGCCGCGGCCGACCTCACCTGCCGGGTCCTTGGATGCCTTGTGCGAGGACTTCGCCCAGAGTGTGGTCTTCACGCCGCGGTCAGCGTGGTCGACCGTGATCTTCGTGTACGCGGCGGCGCCGCCGACGGAGCCGATCACCAGCACGGCCCCAAGGACGGCGGGAATCAACCGGCGGGTCCTACCGGGCCGGTCCGGCGCCGCCGGAAGGAGAGGCGCGTCGGGGGAGACGACGCCGGCGGTCTCCGGGCCATTCCGGTCGGACCTGGTCTCGTCGCTCACAGGCGCTCCAACTGTCGCTCGGCCAGCATCCGGATGTCCTTCTTGCTGATCGTCCGGGTGTCGAACATGTTGATCTCGGCCATGATGTCGCCGCGCTGCACGACAGCCCTGGCCCGGTACAACGGCAGATAGCCCGGCTTCAGATCGGCCTTGTACACGTAGCAGCGGCCGTTGCCGCTGCCCTTGAGCGGCTCGCTCTCCACAACGTCATCGTCGCCGGTCAGGTAATACAGCTGGTCCTCGGCGTGGTCGGCGGCCCCTGTTCGCGCACCTGAGCGGAACTGGACAAGCCAGACATTGACCGTGCGGTACCGGCCTTTCGTCCAGGAAGCGGCGGCGACCCGGCGGATGTCGGATTCGACGAGGTACTCGAACGCCCTGTCCGCGCGCTCGAAGTCGCGGGCGTACGTGTCCACGCTCATCCAGCCGTCGTCCAGGCGCGGCTGCTTCTGGTCGGTCCAGCCCGACGGCCTGTCGATGAGCAGCTCACGCAGATCGCCGTCCGTCTTCATCTGCCGGTCCTGCGACACAGGCAGCGGGTCGGGGACCTGGTCCGAAGGCAGCGCCTTGGCCGGGTAGGCCAGGTTCGGCTGCGACAGGGCGGGCAGCGGTGTCGGTGCGCGGTCCGCCTGCACGCCGTAACCGACGGCGGTGCCGCCGGCTATCCCGAGCACCGCGGCAGCCGCGATCAGCAGGGCCGTACGGCCACGGGACCGCGGCTTGACGGGCGCCGAAACGGGTCCGGCAACAGGAGCGGGAACAACTGCGGGTGGTGCTGCGGTCGGCTCTATGGCCTGGACCGCCACCTCGATCTGGACGGGACGCTCGGCCGGCCCGTCAGGAATGGTGTCTTTCAGTTCCAAAATGGGTCCCCCCACGAGACCTGAAGCGCAGATTCCATGACCTGCGCACCCAACTGACCCATGGCGGTGGGGTGGGGTTGTGCGGCCGACGATTACAGTTCGGCATATGCCGAAGAAGCTCGTGATCAAGGTGACCGCAGGGGCCGATTCCGCCGAGCGCTGCTCGCAGGCGTTCACGGTGGCGGCGGTCGCCGTCGCCAGCGGTGTCGAGGTTTCGCTCTGGCTGACCGGCGAATCCAGCTGGTTCGCACTGCCTGGCCGCGCCGCCGAGTTCGAACTCCCGCACGCCGCACCGCTGCCGGACCTGATCGAGTCGATTCAGGCAGGCGGCCTGATCACCCTCTGCACCCAGTGCGCGGCTCGGCGCGACATCACCGAGAACGACGTGCTGGAAGGCGTACGGATCGCCGGTGCCCAGGTCTTCGTCAGCGAGGTCATGGCGGACGGCGTCCAGGCCCTCGTCTACTGACGGTTCTTCCTGCCGACGGCGGACAGTTCTGCTACTGGCGGCGCTTCTTGCCGTCGAGCTCGTCCCACCACTCGTCCGACTGCGGGTCGCCGGACGGATCGTCCCACCAGCGGTCCTCCGGTCCTCGCCGGTTGGCGACCATCGCCGCGACGGGCGGGATGACCATGGCGACCACGCACATTCCGACGGCGACGGGCATCGACCAGAGCCGCACGAAGGCCCAGGCGGAGACGAAAAGGAGGATGCATCCGCCCATCATCAGGAAGTAGCGGCGACGGCGCCGGGCGTACATAGCTCAAGCGTAGGCCCGACCCCGGCCTGTGCGCCCAGCACGAACGGGCCCGCGCACACCCTGTGGACGGCGCGAAGGGCCGTACCCCGGCTCAGAAGGCGTCCAACCCCCTGGGGTACGGCCCTCCGGCCGGTCTGTGCCGCGGATCAGACGGCGATGGCCACCTCGGAGAGGCCACCGGTCTTCGCGACGACCGTGCGGTCGGCGCTGCCGCCCGGGACGAGGGCGCGCACCGTCCAGGTGCCCTCGGCCGCGTAGAAGCGGAACTGTCCGGTCGCCGAGGTCGGGACCTCCGCGGTGAACTCGCCGGTCGAGTCCAGCAGACGGACGTAACCGGTCACCGGCTCGCCGTCGCGGGTCACGCTGCCCTGGATCGTGGTCTCACCGGGCTTGATGGTCGAGGCGTCGGGGCCGCCGGCCTGTGCTCCACACATGGTGTTCTGTCCTTCTGGTCGGGGTCGGGCGGGTCCAGGTCCGGCGGTGTTACTTGTTGGCGCCGAGCTCGATCGGCACACCGACGAGGGAGCCGTACTCGGTCCACGAACCGTCGTAGTTCTTGACGTTCTCCTGGCCGAGCAGCTGGTGCAGCACGAACCAGGTCAGGGCGGAGCGCTCACCGATGCGGCAGTACGCGATGGTGTCCTTCGACAGGTCGACCTGCTCGGCCTCGTACAGGGCCTTGAGCTCGTCGTCCGACTTGAAGGTGCCGTCGTCGTTGGCGTTCTTCGACCACGGGATGTTGCGCGCGGTCGGGACGTGGCCCGGACGCTGCGACTGCTCCTGCGGGAGGTGCGCCGGGGCGAGCAGCTTGCCGCTGAACTCGTCGGGCGAACGCACGTCGACCAGGTTCTGGCTGCCGATCGCCGCCAGGACCTCGTCACGGTAGGCGCGGATCGACTGGTCCTGTGCCTGGGCCTTGTACTGGGTGGCCGGACGGGACGGGATCTGGTCGCCGTCGACCAGGTCGCGGGAGTCGAGCTCCCACTTCTTGCGGCCGCCGTCGAGCAGGCGGACGTCCTGGTGACCGTAGAGCTTGAAGTACCAGAACGCGTAGGACGCGAACCAGTTGTTGTTGCCGCCGTAGAGCACGACCGTGGTGTCGTTGCCGATGCCCTTCTCGGACAGGAGCTTCTCGAAGCCGGCCTGGTCGATGAAGTCACGGCGGACCGGGTCCTGGAGGTCCTTGGTCCAGTCGATCCGGATCGCGTTCTTGATGTGGTTCTTCTCGTACGCCGAGGTGTCCTCGTCGACCTCGACAAGAGCAACCTTCGGGTCGTCGATGTGGGCCTCGACCCAGTCGGCGTCCACGAGGACGTCACTGCGGCTCATTCTTTTCTCCTCCGGGGCAGTCTGCGGCGAGATGGTGCGGGGTGCGGATATAAGGAGGCGCATTTCTGCGCGTACACACATGCACGGAAATGGGCCCTGACAGCGGTCGAAGGGCCGGGGGAATGCGGGAAACAGCGATCCCGCTCAGACAGTGCGACAGAGCATGGCGGCGACGCGGCACAGGTCCACTGCCCGCCGCTTCGTGAGATCCGCGTGGCCCCGCTGGCGGAGGCCGCTGATAGAGCACTGCATGGGACCGATCGTAGGGACGTACGGGCGGACATGTCACCGGCGTGTCGCATCATGAGACGCGATCGTCCGCACTGCGGGACGATGGCGCGATCGCGGTACCTCCGGCATCAGCACCGGAGGAACGCGCCGTTCGGTCATCTGCAGATCGGACGGGTGCGTCTCACTATGTGGTGCAGCGGCTGGGGAATGCTCTACCCAGCCTGCACGCGGTTCAGCTATCGCGCGAGCCGGACGTCCGAACCCGTCACCGAGATCTCCAGACCGTCCTTCGTCGGCTCGATCCGCTGCAACTTCAGCCCCCTCGGCAGGGCGCCGATCTCCCGCTCGAAATCGGTCTTCCTGCGCACCAGGCCTTCGAGTCCGGGAATGCCCTCGCCCGGCACCTTGTCCGCATGCACCCGCACGGTGCGGCCGTCGACGAGGGTGACGGAGGAGGTCACGCTGCGCGTGAGGGTGCGGCCGAGGATGTCGATGGCGCCGGTCACCTTCACCTTGCCGTTGCCGCCGTACTCGACGACGACGCCGTCGCCGGCCGCGTGCGTCAGATCCTCGTACGAGATGGTCGCTGTGCCCGTGGCCCGGGCGGCAGTAGCGCTGGAGAAGCCGTCGGCCAGCGTGACGTCGTGGAGTTCGGCGTTCATCTCGTTGATCCGGATCCTGCGCCCGTCGGCGGCGGTCTCGATGCCGGTGAGCTTGATGTCGACCCGGTCGAGTGCCGATCCGGCGACCTGGGTCAGAAAGGGGAAACCTCTGATGGAGACGTCCGTCGAGTCGACCGTGCCCCCGACGACCTCGACCCGGCCCGCCGCCTCGGACTCGGCGAAGTACACCGCGGCCCGGTCGACCACGATGAAGGTGCCCCCCAGGACCACCACGACGACCAGCAGTATTCGCAGTGCACGCATGCCCGTTCTTCCCCCGCCCCGCGTCCGCCCGGACCCCCTGGCGCCCGTGAGCCTGCTGCGGCTGCACGGCACGCCCGGGGGGATCGACGAGCCGGGGACCCGCCGCGGTTCCCGGTCCGCGGCGGGTCCCGCGGGTCAGGAGACCGCGTGCCCGATCAGATATACGGCGGGGGCCGCGGCGGTGAGCGGCAGCGCCACCCCGGCCGTCATGTGCACAAAACGTGACGGGTAGTCGTAGCTCGCCACCCGCAGCCCGATCAGCGCGCAGCCACCGGCCGCGAACCCGAGGAAGGCACCCTTCGCGCCGAGGTCGGTGAGCCCACCGACCGCGATACCGGCAACCGCGGCGGCGAGCAGCGCCACCACGACCGAGGCGGGTCCGGGCAGCGGCAGCGCCCGGGCGAGCACGGCGACCGCGACAGCCACACAGCCGGCCGTCACGGCGTCCGGCGCCGCCGCGAGATGCCCGGCGGCGAGGATCGCCAGGGCGGTCGAGGCGACGGTGGCCATCAGCCCGTACATCCGCTCGTCGGCGCCCGCATGGCTGCGCAGCTGCAGGACGACGGTGAGCAGCACCCAGATGCCGAGGGTGCCGAGGATCGCCGCGGGGGCGTTCTCCCGGCCCGCGACGAGCAGCACGACATCGGCGACGAACCCGCCGGCGAAAGCGAGCGCGATGCCCTGCCGGGCGGGCCACATGCCGTTGAGCCGGAACCAGCCGGCGGCGGTCACGGCCTGGAGGAGCACCAGCGGCACGAAGAGCGCGTACTGCCCGATCGCGGCACCGAGGGCGAGCAGCAGCCCGAGGCCCGCCGTGATCGCCGCCGGCTGCATCCCCGGCGCGATGATCGGCGAACGGCCCTCGGCGCGGGCGCGCTGGGCGTCGGTGATGCGGCTGTTGCCCAGGGTGGTGGGTGCGCTGTAGCCGGAGGCGTCGCGCGCGGCCGCCGCGTCCGGGGCCGGTGCGGCCGGGGCGGCGGCCGGGACCTCGGGGGGCAGCGGGTACGAGCCGGAGGCGCCCTGCGGGATCGGATATCCGGCGGGGCCGGCGGCAGCCGCGACGGGCTGCTGCGGCGCCTGCGGCGGGTACGGCTGGTCGTACTGCGGCTGCTCGTACTGCGGCTGCTCGTACTGCGGCTGCTGGTGCTGAGGCTGCTCGTACTGAGGCTGCTCGTACTGCGGCTGCTCGTACTGCGGCTGCTCGTACTGCGGCTGGTCGTACTGCGGCTGCTGGTGCTGAGGCTGCTCGTACTGCGGCTGGTCGTACTGCGGCTGCTCGTACTGCTGGGCGTAGGGCTGCTCGTACTGCTGCTGCGCATACTGCTGCGGCTGCTCGTACCGGGGCTGCTGCGGCTGCTGCGGCTGCGGTGCCGACGGGACGGCCGGCTGGTACTGGGTGTCCCAGGTCTGGCCCTCCCAGGTCTGCAGGACCCCGGGGTCCTGGAACGCCTGGTTCGGGTCGTACGGGACCTGCTGCCCGTACGGCTGCGGTTCCTGGCCGTTTCCGTATCCGTTGCCGTACCCGTGACCGGTCCCGGTCGCGGACTCCTGTCCGTACGGATACTGCTGATCTCTGTTGCTCATGTGCTGCGGTTCACCCTCCTGCGAACGGCGGGAGCACCTCGACCGTGCCGCCCTCGGCAAGGCGTACGGTCTCATGGCTGCGGGTACCCACGGGGTCACCGTCGATCAGGAACGAGCACCGTTGCAGCACTCGGGTGAGCTCACCGGGGTGCCGCTCGCGCACCGCGTCGAGCGCCTCGGCGAGCGTCGCGGCTGCGTACGGCTCCTCCGCGGTCCCGGCGGCGGCCTTGGCGGCGGCCCAGTAGCGGATGGTTCCCGCTGGCATGGCGACGTTCCCTTCGTCTCGTGTCAGCTGTCCATGATGAATCACTCCGCCACCGCCCAGTCCGCGATCCGGGTGAGCAAGCTCTCGTCCGCCGCGTTCTCGGCGTGCCCCATGCCGCGCCGCAGCCACAGTTCCGCACCGCCCTGTGCCGCGTCGGCCAGCATGCGGGGGTGGTCGAGCGGGAAGTAGGGGTCCTGGTCGCCGTGCACGATGAGCAGCGGCGCCGGGGCGATCAGCGGGACCGCCTCGACCGGGGAGAGCGGCACGGGGTCCCATTCCTTGCGGTCGATCCGGGTGCGGAGGGCGTACCGGCCGACCAGCCGGCCGGTGGGCCGGGTCACCACCCAGTGCAGGCGCCGCATCGGGGCCGTACCCCGGTAGTACCAACGGGCGGGAGCACTCACAGCCACCACCGCGTCCGCGTGTGCTTCGATCCGCTCCCTGCGCGCGGGAACCGGAGGCGAGGGCTGTGCCGTGTCCGGAGAGGTCCCGGGAGCCGTGTACAGCGCCCCGTGCCGCAGCACCACGGACCCGCCCATCGAGAACCCGACCGTCACCACCCGCCGGTGTCCGAGCGAGCGCGCCCACGCCACCGCGGCCGCCAGATCCAGCACCTCACGGTCACCGACCGTCGACCGGCCACCGGAACCTCCGTGCCCCCGGAAGGAGAACGTGATCACGGCAGCACGCTGGGCGAACACCCTCGCCGCGCGCCGCACTGCGGGCCGGTCCAGCGAACCGGTGAATCCGTGCGCGACCACGATCGCCGGGCCGGCATCCCCGGCATCGGCACCGGTCGTACACGGTTCGTACACCGCCTCGATCGGCAGCCCGTCATCCGTCCGCAATGTGGCGCGCCGGGCTCCCGGCGTGATCAAGCAAACAGAAGAACTGCGAAACGAACTCTCGGACACAGAACTCATGTGGGCTATTCTGCTGGGAAGAGGATCCGGGCAATGCAGCCCCCGGGTCCTTTTGTGCTTTACACGCGTTGTTACGACGACGTTTCGCAGAGCTCAGCGGTCCCAGGACAGGGGACCGCACCGTTGAAACACGTATGACAATCGTCGTACGGCAGCAGCACGACAAACGTACGAAGAAGTGCCGCAGATCTCCCCCGGGCCCCACCCGGGAGTGCCCCTCTCGCAGGGAACGAGGAGGACCGACGCAATGGGCGAGCAAGGCAAGCACATCGTGCACGATCACCGACCGACGACCCGGGAAGGTGGGCGGCGATGAGTTCACTGCTGCTTCTGACCAACGCTCTTCAGCCGTCGACGGAGGTGCTTCCCGCCCTCGGCCTCCTGCTGCACAGCGTGCGAGTGGCCCCCGCCGAGGGACCCGCTCTCGTCGACACGCCGGGTGCCGACGTCATCCTGGTCGACGGCCGCCGCGACCTGCCGCAGGTGCGGTCGCTGTGCCAGCTGCTGCGGTCCACCGGACCTGGGTGTCCGCTGATACTCGTCGTGACGGAGGGCGGTCTCGCAGCCGTCACCGCCGACTGGGGCATCGACGACGTGCTGCTGGACACCGCGGGACCGGCCGAGGTCGAGGCCCGGCTGCGGCTGGCCACCGGCCGGCAGCAGCTCACCTCCGACGACTCCCCGATGGAGATCCGCAGCGGTGATCTCTCGGTCGACGAGGCGACCTACAGCGCAAAGCTGAAGGGCCGGGTCCTCGACCTGACCTTCAAGGAATTCGAACTTCTCAAGTACCTCGCACAGCACCCGGGCCGCGTCTTCACCCGCGCCCAGCTGCTGCAGGAGGTCTGGGGCTACGACTACTTCGGCGGTACCCGGACGGTCGACGTCCATGTCCGGCGGCTGCGCGCCAAGCTCGGCCCCGAGCACGAATCGCTGATCGGCACGGTCCGCAACGTCGGCTACCGCTTCGTCGCGCCGGAGAAGGTGGAGCGCGCCGCCGAGGGGGCGAAGTCCCGGGCGGCGAAGGCGGCCGCCGAACCACCCACCCGTTCGGAGCAGGCCTCCGTGGCCGACATCGTGGAAGATGCCCCGGTCCGGCCTGCCGGCAGGTAGGTCCATCCGCGTAGACTGCCGCGCGTGGCCAAGGTGACGCGGGACGATGTGGCGAGACTGGCGGGGACGTCGACCGCGGTCGTCAGCTACGTCATCAACAACGGACCCCGGCCGGTTGCCCCGGCCACCCGCGAGCGGGTACTCGCCGCGATCAAGAACCTGGGCTACCGGCCAGACCGCGTCGCCCAGGCGATGGCCTCGCGGCGGACCGACCTCATAGGGATGATCGTTCCGGACGCCCGCCAGCCCTTCTTCGCGGAAATGGCGCACGCGGTCGAACAGGCTGCCGCCGAGCGCGGAAAAATGGTTCTCGTCGGCAACTCCGACTACCGCGACGAGCGCGAGGTCCACTACCTCCGCGCCTTCCTCGGTATGCGTGTCTCCGGACTGATCCTGGTCAGCCAGGGCCCCAGCGACCGGGCCGCCGCCGAGGTGGAGGCATGGGACGCCCGGGTCGTGCTGCTGCACGAGCGGCCCGAGGCGATCGACGACGTCGCGGTCGTGACCGACGACATCGGCGGCGCTCAGCTCGCCACCCGGCACCTCCTCGAACACGGCAACGCGTACGTGGCGTGCTTCGGCGGCATGGAGTCCACCCCGGCGGTCGGCGACCCGGTCGCGGACCACGTCGAGGGCTGGCGACGGGCGATGCACGAGTCGGGGCGCTCCACGGAGGGGCGCCTTTTCCAGGCCCCGTACAACCGCTACGACGCCTACCGGGTTGCGCTCGCACTGCTCGCCGGTCCGGACCGCCCCCCGGCGATCTTCTGCTCGACGGACGACCAGGCCATCGGGGTGCTCCGGGCCGCGCGCGAACTGCGGATCGATGTGCCCGGGGAGCTCGCGGTGGCGGGCTTCGACGACGTGAAGGAAGCGGGGCTGACCGATCCGCCGCTGACGACGGTCTTCTCGGACCGCCCGGCCATGGCCCGGGCCGCGGTTGATCTGGTGCTCGACGACTCGCTGCGGGTCTCGGGCTCGCGACGGGAGCGGCTGAAGCAGTTCCCGTCGGCGCTGGTGGTGCGGCGCTCGTGCGGGTGCGGGGAGCCGACGGCCCAGGGCCGGTAGACGGGGCACTTCCCCGGCCCGGGGCGCTCGCCTTCCGCCCACCCGTACGACGTTCCCGGCGGCTCTTGGACCGGCCGGCACATGGACGCCGTCGCCCATGTGCCGGCCGGCCTTATATGGGGCATACACGGTTCTGTCGGGCTTCTCAGGGCACGCTCAGGGTTCTCTCATGTTCGCTGGCCACAGTCATAGACATGACTGAGAGCCAGCGCCCGAGCGGCGAGTACCCGACGCACCCCTCGTACGGCAACGACGACGCGGCCTACCCGCCGCCGCCCTCGTACTGGCCGGCGCAGCCGATCGCCGCGGGCCCCGGGACGACCGGGTGGCCCGGCAACAGCGGTGACGACGGTCACAGTGGCGGCGGTGACGACGGCTACGGCGACTTCCACGGGCTGCCGCAGCCCGCACCCCAGCCGCCCGCGCGCGGCAGGCGTCGGGTCGGACGGCCGGTCGCCCTCCTGACGGCCGTGGCCGTCGCGGCGGCGGTCGTCGGTGGTGCCACCGCCACCGTCATCGGTCAGTTCACCGACTCCGGTTCCAGCGGCAGTGGCGGCAGCAGTGCGGTCAGCGGCACGACCGTCTCGCAGAGCAGCGCAGGAACCGTCGCCGGAGTGGCGCAGGCGGTGTCACCGACGATCGTCGAGATCAGCGCGAGCTCGAACGCGGGCCAGTCCACCGGGTCCGGCGTGATCATCACCTCCGACGGCGAGATCGTCACCAACAACCATGTCATCGCGGGCGCCTCGACGATCAAGGTGACGCTCAGCACCGGCAGGACGTACACCGCGAGGGTGGTCGGCACGGACGCCGACAAGGACCTCGCGCTCATCAAGCTGCAGGGGGCGAGCGGGCTGAAGACGGCCACGCTCGGCGACTCCTCCTCGCTCAAGGTCGGTGACCAGGTCGTCGCGATCGGCTCGCCCGAGGGCCTCACCGGCACCGTCACCAGCGGCATCGTCTCCGCACTGGATCGCGATGTCACCGTCGCCAAGGACAGCAACAGCGGTCAGGGACAGCAGGGCGGGGGCCGCGGCGTCTGGCCGTTCGAGTTCGGCGGGCAGCAGTTCAACGGCGACACCGGCGACTCCACCACCACCTACAAGGCCATCCAGACCGACGCCTCGCTCAACCCCGGCAACTCCGGCGGTGCGCTCATCAATATGAACGGCGAGATCATCGGCATCAACTCCGCGATGTACTCCGCGAGTTCGTCCGACGGGTCGAACAGCTCCAGCGCGGGCAGCGTCGGCCTCGGCTTCGCCATCCCGGTGAACACGCTCAAGGCCGACCTGGACACCCTGCGGTCCGGCAACAGCTCCTGAGGAGATCAGCCATGAACCACCCTTCCGACACCCCCACCGGCCCGGCCGCCCTCGCGCTGCCACTGATGCTCGCGACGGAGTTCGCCGCCGTGGCGCGGCGCTCGCCGGAGGTCCGTGCGACCACCCGCAGCACCGGCCGGAAGCGCCGCGCCGCCCGCCGCAGTGCGACAGTCGTGCGAGGCTGAGAAGACAGCACCACGGCAGCAGAGAGAAAAGGACGACGAGCGATGAGCCCCGCCGAAGACGATCCGCAACGCATCCTGATCGTCGACGACGAACCCGCCGTACGCGAGGCCCTGCAGCGCAGTCTCGCGTTCGAGGGGTACGAGACCGAGGTCGCCGTCGACGGTCTCGACGCCCTCGCCAGGGCCGAGTCGTACGCCCCCGATCTGATCGTCCTCGACATCCAGATGCCGCGGATGGACGGTCTGACCGCCGCCCGCCGCCTCCGTGCCACCGGCACCACCACCCCCATCCTGATGCTCACCGCCCGCGACACCGTCGGCGACCGCGTCACCGGACTCGACGCCGGGGCCGACGACTACCTGGTCAAGCCCTTCGAACTGGACGAGCTCTTCGCCCGCATCCGGGCCCTGCTGCGCCGCAGCTCGTACGCGACCGCGGCAGGCGGCGGCGTCCCCGACGACAATGTGCTGTCCTTCGCCGATCTGCGGATGGACCTCGCCACCCGCGAGGTCACCCGCGGCTCGCGCCGCGTCGAGCTGACCCGGACCGAATTCACGCTCCTGGAGATGTTCCTGGCCCACCCCCGCCAGGTGCTGACCCGCGAGCAGATCCTGAAGGCGGTCTGGGGCTTCGACTTCGAACCGAGCTCCAACTCCCTGGATGTGTACGTGATGTACCTGCGCCGCAAGACGGAAGCGGGCGGCGAACCGCGGCTCGTGCACACGGTGCGGGGCGTGGGGTACGCGCTGCGGGCCGACGGGAGTGACGGATGACCGGGGCCCTGCGCCGGTTCCGCGCCCTGCCGCTGCGCTCCCGGCTCGCGCTGCTGGTGGCAACGGCAGTGGCGGTGGCGGTAGCGGCAGTCGCGGCGGCCTGCTGGTTCGTGACGAAGGCGCAACTCAACCAGCAGATGGACAATTCGCTGCGCAGTTCCAAGGTCGACGAGAAGTACCTGACATCCCTGTACAACTACTGTGGCGGCGCCACCCTGCTGCCGCCGCCGCCGTTCACCAGCGGGTACACCGTTCAGCTCGTCGACGCCGACGGCACGGTGTGCATCGCCCCCAAGAAGGCGGCACTCCCCGTGAGCCACGCCGACATCGCGGTGGCCGAGGGGCAGCAGGACTACGCCCTGCACTCGGCAAGGACCGAGAGCGGGACGAAGATGCGCGTCTACACCTCGCAGGTCCACATCGGCCCGTTGGTCCGGCCCGGCCTCGCCGTCTCCGTGGCGGTGCCCATGGACCAGGTCACCGACCCCCTCACTCAGCTCGCCTTCGTCCTCCTCATCGTCTCCGGCATCGGCGTCATAGGCGCGGGCGCCGCCGGTCTCTGGGTCGCCCGCACCGGCCTGCGCCCCGTCGACGAGCTCACCGCCGCCGTCGAGCATGTCGCCCGCACCGAGGACCTCTCGCTCCGCATCCCCGTCGAGGGCGAGGACGAGATCGCCCGGCTGTCCCGCTCCTTCAACTCGATGACCGCCTCCCTCGCCACCTCCCGGGACCGGCAGGCGCAGCTGATCGCGGACGCCGGGCACGAGCTGCGGACCCCGCTGACCTCCCTGCGTACGAACGTGGAACTGCTCGCCCGCAGCGACGAGACGGGCCGGCCCATCCCGCCCGACGACCGCAGGGCGCTGATGAAATCGGTGACCGCGCAGATGACGGAGCTGGCGTCGCTCATCGGCGACCTCCAGGAACTGGCCCGCCCGGACGCGGCCCAGCCCGGCCCGCTCCAGGTCGTCGGCCTGCACGACATCGCCTCCGCCGCGCTGGAGCGGGCACGGCTCCGCGGCCCCGAGCTGACCATCACCGCGGACCTCGAACCGTGGTACGTCAGGGCCGAGCCGGCAGCGCTGGAGCGGGCGGTCGTCAATGTCCTCGACAACGCGGTGAAGTTCAGCCCGCCGCACGGCACGGTCGCCGTGGCCCTGCGCGACGGCGAGCTGACCGTGGTGGACCAGGGTCCCGGCATCCCGGCCGAGGATCTCCCGTACGTCTTCGAACGCTTCTGGCGCTCCCCCACCGCCCGGCAGCTGCCGGGCTCGGGGCTGGGCCTGTCGATCGTGGCGCGCACGGTCCAGCAGGCGGGCGGCGAGGTCGCGCTGCACCCGTCGCCTGGCGGCGGCACGAAGGCCTCGATCCGCCTGCCGGGCGCACCGCAGCCGCCGCCGGAGAACCCCTGACCCGTCCCCGGCGTCCGATCAGGCCCCCGGGGTGTAGAAGGCCGGTGACGTGGCCTGGCGTACTGCGGCCACCGTGCTCGCCTCCAGTGCCGCGACACCGGCTTGGCTCTTCGGCCCCAGCCCGTGGCGTGCGGCGACCCATGAGGCGTCGTTGCAGGTCACCCAGGTGACCCCGGTGGCGTCCTGCCAGGCCAGCGCCTTCGCCGGCAGGTCGATGCCGGCGGTCTGCTTGTCCTGCATCAGGTGCGTGCCGCCCTCGGGCTTGCCGAAGATGAGCAGTTCCGTCGGACGGAGTTCCAGCCCGGCACGGGCGGCGTGGTCCGCATGGTCGACCCGCGCGAACACATGGAAGCCCGCTGCGGTGATCGCGTCCTGAAGCCGGTCGATCGTCTCGCGGACGGGCCTGGTGCTGGCCACGGTGACCAGGCCCTTGTCTGCATCTTCAGTCATTCTTGCGACCATAGGCGAGACTTTTTCGGTTCCCCCGATGACACCAGGGCGGTGGGCCATCCGGCCCACCGCCCTGCTCACTCACCCGCGTACGGGCACTGAGTTTCCTGCCGAACCTACTGAATGACCGTGATCCGGTCGGTGGCCGGCGGGGCCAGCGGCGCCGCCGCCGACGAGTGCGCCGACAGGTACGCGTTGAACAGGTCCAGATCGGACGGGCCGACCAGCTTGTTGGTGCCCTGGCCGAGCGCCGCGAAACCGTCGCCGCCGCCCGCGAGGAACTCGTTCATCGCGACGCGGTACGTCTTGGCCGGGTCGATCGCCGCACCGTTCAGCTTGATCGTGTCGACGACGACGCGAGCCGCGCCGGTCTTCGTCATGTCCAGGGTGTAGGTGAGTCCCTTGGACACCTGAAGGATCTTCGGGCTGGCCTCGTTGGAGCCGCTGACCTGCTGCTGGAGTGCGGTGATCAGCTGGGCGCCGGTCAGGTCGACGACGTTCATCATGTTGGTGAAGGGCTGCACGGTGAAGGACTCCCCGTACGTCACCACCCCGTCGCCCTCACTGCCGGTCGACTTGTACACCAGGTCCGCGCGGATACCGCCCGGGTTCATGAAGGCGACAACCGCCCCGCCCTTGTCCGCCGGGGCCAGGCCCTCCAGCTGGGCATCCGCGATCACGTTGCCGAGCGGCTTCTCGAAGGCCGTGGAGCCGCGGCCGTTGATGTCGGCGGAGATGTAGCCCTGCGGCCTGTTCGCGATGGGAGCCGCGAGAGTGTTCCAGCGGGCGATCAGGGCCGTCATGTCAGTGGCCCTGGGCTGGTCCCGGGTGACGATGTGGTTCGCCGAGACCGGGTTCGAGGAGTTCGACGACGTCACCGACGTACGCACGATGTCCTTGGTACGGCGGTCGTACGTGAGGGTCGTGTCCGTGTACAGCTTGCCGAACGACGAGGCCGAGGTGACCAGGCGCGGGTTGCCCGCCGGGTCCGGCACGGTGCACACGTACGCCTGGTGCGTGTGGCCCGTGACCAGCGCGTCGACCTTCGGGCTGATGCCCTTGGCGATGTCCACGATCGGCCCGGAGATGCCGTCGCCGGCGCCGGGGCTGTCGCAGTCGTAGTTGTACGAGGAGGAGGCGGGGGCCCCGCCCTCGTGGATGAGCGCGACGATGGACTTCACGCCCTGCTGGTCGAGCTCCTTGGCGTACTTGTTGACCGTCTCGATCTCGTCGTGGAACTTCAGGCCCTTGACGCCGTTGGCGGTGACGATGTTCGGCGTGCCCTCCAGGGTCACTCCGATGAAGCCGATCTTGACGCCGTCCTTCTTCCACACGGTGTACGGCTTGAGGATCGGCTTGCCGGTCTTCTCATTCGTCACGTTGGCGGCGAGATACGGGAAGTCGGCGCCCTGGAAGGTCTTGCCCTTCTCGTAGCACCCCTCGACCGGGTGGCAGCCGCCGTTCTGCAGACGGGCCAGCTCGGTGGCGCCCTCGTCGAACTCGTGGTTGCCGACCGCTGTCACATCGAGGTCGATCTTGTTGAGCGCCTCGATGGTCGGCTCGTCGTGGAAGAGACCGGACAGCAGCGGGCTCGCGCCCACCATGTCACCACCGGCCGCGGTGATGGAGTACGGGTGGCCCTTGCGCGCTGCGCGCAGCGAGGACGCGAGGTACTCGACACCGCCGGCCGGAATCGCCTTCGTCGTACCGTCGGCCTGCTTCTCGGTGACCGTGCCGGCCGACCCGGCCGGCGGCTCCAGGTTGCCGTGCAGGTCGTTGAAGGAGAGCAGTTGGACGTCGACGGTGTGGGCCGACTCGTGCTGCCCTTGGCCTTGATCGCGGTTCTGGGCATCGGCCGGCATTGCGGCGACGAGCGCGCCGACGGTGGCCAGCCCGGCCGCGGCGGCGAGCAACCGCCTCGACGCGCGGTTCTTCTGCGGTGTCGCTGACATCGGTCCCCTTGTGAATTTCAGCGGGAGGGTTCGGCCGCAGCCTAGAGTCAACGCGCGTAGCGCGACAGATGTTTCGAGTTACGAACTGGTTGCCTTGTGGTCAGTAAGGGCGTCTATCACCGCACTTCACCCGACAGCACCCATATGCGGGCAGGAACGTCACGGCCTACAGGTCACCGCGGTCCGGCACGCCAGGGCTGACGGGCCGGGGCCGGGGCCGGCCGACGGCCGCGCCCACCCCGCAAAGGCGGTCCGACCCACACCGCACACCGCCGATCGAGGCCGCAACGCCCCGCCTGCGCCGCTCCCCGCCGTACGCTCGTACGCATGACGACTGATGTACCCCTCCCCGCTCCGGGACGCGAGATCCAGACGCTCGAGGTGCTCTCTCCCGACCAGGCCGAAGCCGTCCTCGACCTGCTCGGCGAGGCGGCCCGCGCCGACGGCAGGCCCGCGGTCTCCGAGCAGGGGCGACTGCAACTGCGGGGCGGACGCCGGGAGGGCGTGCGGCACCTTCTGCTCACCAGCACGGGAACCCTCGTCGGGTACGCACAGCTCGAGGACACCGACCCCGTCGAGGCGCCCGCCGCCGAGCTCGTCGTGCATCCCGCGCACCGCGGGCAGGGACACGGGCGTGCGCTGGGCGCCGCGCTGCTCGCCGCGACCGGGAAGCGGCTGCGCGTATGGGCGCACGGCGGGAAGTCCGCCGCCCGCCATCTCGCCCAGGTCCTGGGCCTCTCCCTCTTCCGCGAGCTCCGCCAGCTGCGCCGCACGCTGAGCCCACTGGACATCCCTGAGCCCGTACTGCCGCCGGGCGTCACCGTCCGTACCTTTGTGCCCGGCCAGGACGACGCCGCCTGGCTCGCCGTGAACAGTGCCGCATTCGCCCACCACCCCGAGCAGGGATCGCTCACCCAGCGCGACCTGGACGACCGCAAGGGCGAGCCCTGGTTCGACCCGAAGGGGTTCTTCCTGGCCGAGCGCGAGACCGAGGGCGGGACCGAGCTGGTCGGCTTCCACTGGACGAAGGTGCACGCCGAGGAGCAGCTCGGCGAGGTGTACGTCGTCGGCATCCGGCCGGACGCGCAGGGCGGCGGTCTCGGCAAGGCGCTCACCGCGATCGGGCTGCGCCACCTCGCCGCCGAAGGGCTGCCGACCGCGATGCTCTACGTCGACGCGGACAACCCGGCGGCCCTGGCCGTGTACGAGCGGATGGGCTTCACCACCCATGAGGTGGATCTGATGTACCGCGCGGAGTCCTGAGACCCGGCCCGCACAACACCCCACGGGGCGGCGTCGCTTGACGCCGCCCCCTCTTTCCGACACCCTTTCACTACTCAATTAGTGAAAGGGGTGAACATGGCAGAGTCCGCAGCGGTCGAGTTCCGCATCGACCGGCGCAGCGGCGTCGCCACGTACCTCCAGATCGTCCAGCAGACCAAACAGGCCCTCCGCCTCGGACTGCTTGAGCCCGGCGACCGGCTGCCCACCGCTCGCGAGGTCGTCGAGGCCACCGCCATCAATCCGAACACCGTGCTCAAGGCCTACCGCGAACTGGAGCGCGAGGGTCTCGTCGAGGCCCGGCGCGGGATGGGCACATTCGTGCGCCGGACCCTCGGGACCACGGCCACCACGGACACACCCCTGCGGGGAGAACTCACCGACTGGGCCCGCCGGGCCCGCACGGCGGGGCTGGAGCGCGACGACATGGCCGCGCTCTTCACCGCCGTACTGGACAGCACGTACAAGGGGGACAACCGCACATGACAGGCGCTGCGATCGAGGCGACCGGCCTCGGCATGAAGTACGGGCGCAAAAGCGGCGGCTGGGCGCTGCGCGACTGCTCGTTCCGGCTGCCCGCGGGGCGCGTGTGCGCGCTCGTCGGGCCCAACGGCGCCGGCAAGTCCACCCTGCTCTCCCTCGCCGCGGGGTTCCTGCGGCCGGTCGAGGGAGCCCTGCGGATCCTGGGCGCCACACCCGCCGAGGCGCGGACCCGGATGGCCTTCGTGGCCCAGGACAAGCCGCTGTACCCGCAGTTGACGGTCGCCGAGACGCTCTGGGCGGGCGCCGAGCTGAACCCCGCCACCTGGGACCCGGCCACCGCCGAACGCGTCATCGGGGACCTCCCGAGGGACGCCAGGGTCCGTACACTCTCCGGCGGCCAGCGCACCCGCCTCGCGCTCGCCCTCGCGCTCGGCAAGCGCGCCGAACTGCTGCTGCTCGACGAGCCGATGGCCGACCTCGACCCGCTCGTCCGACACCAGCTGATGGGCGTCCTGATGGCGGAGGCCGCCGAGCACGCCACCACCATCGTGATGTCCTCGCACATCCTCACCGAGCTGGAGGGCGCCTGCGACTACCTCCTGCTCGTCGACGGCGGCCGGGTCCGCCTCGGCGGCGAGACGGAGGACATCCTCGCCGCACACGCCCTGCTCACGGGTCCGGTGCAGGACCTGGCACCGCACAGCGTCGTCGAGTCCCGCACGACGGGGCGGCAGCTGACCGCACTGGTACGGAAGGAGGGCTCGGTGGACGACGCAGTCTGGGAGATCGCGACACCGTCACTGGAGGAACTGCTGCTGGCACACCTTCGGTCACCGGACGCGCCCGCGCTGCTGACGCCGAGCGCGGCGCACGGCGAGACCGTGGCCCGTGAGGCGGTGGCGGCGCGATGAGCACCCTCAGCCTGCGCGGCCCGGCCCGGGTCGTCGTACGCCGGCACCGCCGGACCCTGTGGACCATCGGGGCCCTGGCGCTCGCCGGGATCGCCGCCGTAGTCGGCACCTACCTGTGGACGAGCTCCGTCTCCGACACGTTCGCGGGCACCGGCTGCTCGGTCCAGAAGGTCACCCGGGGCTGCGGCGACAGCGTCCGTCACTTCCTCGACACCGAATTCGAGTTCAGCCGCGTGCTCCAGTACGCCGACCTGGTGATGCTCCTGCTGCCCGCCCTCATCGGCATCTTCGTCGCAGGTCCGGTGATCGGCCGGGAGCTGGAGAGCGGCACGTACAAGCTGTCCTGGACCCAGTCCGTGTCACCCGCGCGCTGGCTCGCCGCACAACTCGCCGTGCCCGCCCTCCTGACACTCGCCGGAGTCTCCGTCCTGTCCGCCGCCTCCGCCTGGGCCTGGGCGCAGCGGAACGAAACGCACTACCCGCTGGAGTGGCACGAGCGGGAGGCGTATGGCGCGATGGGCACCGTCCCCGTGGGCTACGCCCTGTGCATGCTCGCCTTCGGCGCGCTCGCCGCGCTTCTGCTGCGGCGCACGGTCGCCGCGATGATCGTGACGGTGGTCGCGTACGGCGCGCTGGTCGTGGCCCTGAACACCGTACGCAACAGCCTGTGGCCGGTCCGTACGGACACCTTCCGGTTCGATGGCGCCTACCGATTCCCCGATGCGGCTGCCGGCACCGGCCAGGGGTGGATCACCACCGGAGGCAAGCGGCTGCCCGCCGACGTGTGCCTGAACTCGGCCGACGATCTGCAGGACTGCCTGGCCGGCCACGACGTCGCGTTCCGCTACGTCGACTACCACCCCGCCTCGCACTTCTGGCCGCTCCAGCTGGTCGAGACCGGCATCCTGCTCGTCCTCGCCGCCGCTGCCGTCGCCCTCGCCTTCCGGGTACTGCGCCGACGCCACGGCTGATCCGCCCCGATCGTCGGGGTCCGGGCCGCAGAGGGGGCGGCCCGGACCCCGCACACGCAGCGCGACACCGCAACCCGCACCGCACACCGCTTCCTGCACGTCATGTCGCCGTTACCGCCCATTCAGACGCGCTTGCGACCCTCTCAGGATGCAGCCAGCTGTGCCGACCCCCCGCAACGGGAGAAAAACCGGCAGAGACCCGGGGTTTTCCGCGATCTCCGCCCCTTCCGACGCGCCCCTGAAGCCTCCCGCGCGGAACAATAGGGCCATGAGCCAGTCGCCCAGCTCCGAGGTCCCGGTCCAGCCCGCCGCACAGCCGTCGGTCGGCTCTCTCGTCGCGCACCGGCCCCACGCCGTCGCATCCCCGAAATACGCGGGAGCCGGTCTTTCCATGGCCGCCGACCTCGATCCCGACCTCGACGCCGACGTGGACGTGTACGAACCCGACGTCGACGGCAGCGAGCTGCCGCAGGGCCGCTTCCTGGACCGGGAGCGCAGTTGGCTCGCATTCAATGAACGGGTGCTGGAGCTCGCCGAGGACCCGGCGACACCTCTCCTCGAACGAGCGAATTTCCTCGCGATCTTCGCCTCTAACCTGGACGAGTTCTTCATGGTCCGGGTGGCCGGCCTCAAGCGCCGTATCGCCACCGGCGTCGCCACCCGCTCCGCGTCCGGTCTGCAGCCCCGCGAGGTCCTCGACCTGATCTGGACACGGTCCCGCGAACTCATGGCCCGGCACGCCGCCTGCTACCAGCAGGACATCGCGCCCGCACTGTCCGACGAGGGCATCCAGCTGATCCGCTGGCCGGAGCTGGCCGAGAAGGAACAGGCCCGCCTGTTCACCTTCTTCCGGCAGCGGGTCTTCCCCGTACTGACGCCGCTGGCCGTCGACCCGGCGCACCCGTTCCCGTACATCTCGGGCCTCTCGCTCAACCTCGCGGTCGTCGTACGCAACCCGGTCAGCGGCCACCGCCACTTCGCCCGCGTCAAGGTGCCGCCGCTGCTGACCCGGTTCCTGGAGGCATCACCGCAGCGCTACGTGCCCATCGAGGATGTCATCGCGGCGCATCTGGAAGAACTCTTCCCCGGCATGGAGGTCCTCGCCCACCACATGTTCCGGGTCACCCGGAACGAGGACCTCGAAGTCGAGGAGGACGACGCCGAGAACCTGCTCAAGGCCCTGGAGAAGGAGCTCATGCGGCGGCGCTTCGGCCCGCCGGTGCGTCTGGAGGTCGAGGAGTCCATCGACCCGTACGTGCTCGACCTGCTGGTCCGCGAGCTGAAGGTGTCCGACGCCGAGGTCTACCCGCTGCCCGGACCGCTCGACCTCACCGGGCTGTTCGGCATCGCGTCACTGGACCGCCCGGAGCTGAAGTACCCCAGGTTCATCGCGGGAACCCACCGCGATCTCTCCGAGGTCGAGTCCTCCTCGGCGCCCGATGTCTTCGCCGCGCTGCGCGAACGCGATGTGCTGCTGCACCACCCGTACGACTCGTTCTCCACCTCCGTCCAGGCGTTCCTGGAGCAGGCGGCGAGCGACCCGGACGTGCTCGCGATCAAGCAGACGCTGTACCGGACCTCGGGCGACTCGCCGATAGTCGACGCCCTGATCGACGCCGCCGAGTCCGGCAAGCAGGTCCTCGTGCTTGTCGAGATCAAGGCCCGCTTCGACGAGCAGGCCAACATCAAGTGGGCACGCAAGCTGGAGGAGGCGGGCTGTCATGTGGTCTACGGCCTCGTCGGGCTGAAGACGCACTGCAAGCTCTCCCTCGTCGTCCGCCAGGAAGGCGACACGCTGCGCCGCTACTCGCACGTCGGCACCGGCAACTACCACCCCAAGACCGCGCGGCTGTACGAGGACATCGGCCTGCTGACCGCCGACCCGCAGGTCGGGGCGGACCTCTCCGACCTCTTCAACCGGCTCTCCGGCTACTCCCGCCGCGAGACGTACCGCCGCCTCCTTGTCGCCCCCAAGTCCCTGCGTGACGGGCTGATCTCCCGGATAAACAAGGAGATCGCGCACCAGCGGGCCGGTCGCCCCGCCTACGTACGGTTCAAGGTCAACTCGATGGTCGACGAAGCGATCATCGACGCCTGCTACCGGGCCGCCCAGGCGGGCGTTCCGGTGGACATCTGGGTACGCGGCATCTGCGCGATCCGCCCCGGCGTCGCCGGCCTCTCCGAGAACATCCGGGTCCGCTCGATACTGGGCCGCTTCCTCGAACACTCCCGGGTCTTCTCGTTCGGCAACGGCGGCGAACCCGAAGTGTGGTTCGGCAGCGCCGACATGATGCACCGCAACCTCGACCGCCGGATCGAAGCACTGGTCCGGGTCACCGATCCCGCCCACCGTGCCGCGCTCAGCCGGCTCCTGGAGACCGGTATGGCCGACACCACCTCGTCCTGGCACCTCGGTCCCGACGGGAACTGGAACCGGCACGCCACGGACGCGGACGGCCAGCCGCTGCGGCACGTACAGGAAATGCTCATTGACGCCCGGAGGCGCCGGCGTGCGACGCCCTGACCACCAGACGACGACCCGGACGGACGTGTCCGCGGGCGCTGTCCTCGCCCCCTACCTGCAGGAACAGGCCGCGAACTTCCTTCGCAGCCTGCGCCTGCACCGCGAGAACAGCGCCCCCACGGACGCCGGGACACTCGCCGCCGAGCAGGCCGCCGGTGCACTGCGCAGCTCGGCCCGCCGCATCAGCGGCACCCTGCACACCTTCCGGTCGGCACTCGAACCCGGCTGGGCCGAGCAGCTCCGTACGGAACTGGCCTGGCTCTCGGGCACGCTGGCCCGCGAGCACGCGTACGCGACCCGGCTGACCCGGCTCGTCGAAGCGCTGCACGTCCTGTCCGGCACCTCGCCGCCGCCCCGCACCCAGTGGACCGCCCCCGGCACCGACCTCGATGTCACCCAGCACGACGCCGCACAGGCCAAGGAACGCGCCGCACTCGGCGTCGGTGCGGCCAGGGCAGGGGCGCTTCTCGAACGGCAGCTCACCCTCGCCAGGACCCGCGCCCACTCGGCGGCCCTCCAGGCGCTCGGCTCGTCCCGATTCCACGCGGTCGCCGACGCGGTCGCCCTGCTCGCCTCCGAGGTCCCGCTCTCCACCGCGGCCACGGCCCCGGCCGCCGAGATGCTGCACGGGCCCGCGGACCGGGCCGAGCAGCGGCTGCTCGGTGCGGTGGCCACGCTCCCGTCCGACGAGATGGTCGAGCCGTACAACGAGGCGCACGACGCGCCCTGGCACCAGGCCCGCCTTCTGCTACGACTGCACCGGTACGCCCACGAGGTGGTACGCGGCGCCCCCGACCCGGTCCTGGCTGCCCCCGGACACGCGCTCGACCTGCACCGGGACGCGGCGGAGGCAGCCGCGGCAGCGGCATCGGCGGCCCGTACGCCGAGAATCGCGCCGGCCACCGCCTACGCCCTGGGGGTGCTCCACGCCGACCAGCGGCACGAGGTGGAGGCGGCCCGCGGGGCGTTCCGGGAGGCCTGGCCGTACACGACGGCGGCTGTGACCGCGCCATGAGCGGCGGGCTCGTACAGGCCGCGGGGTGTGTGCTGTGGCGCCGGTCGGAGCACTCCGGGGAGCTCGAGATCTGCCTGGTCCACCGGCCCCGTTACGACGACTGGTCACATCCGAAGGGCAAGCTCAAGCGCGGCGAGCCGGCCATCGACGCCGCTGTGCGCGAGGTTCTGGAGGAGACCGGCCACCACTGCACACCGGGGCCCCCGCTGCCCACGGTCCGGTACCTCGCGAACGGCCGCCCCAAGGAAGTCCTGTACTGGGCGGCCGAGGCGACGGACGGCGTATTCGTCCCCAACGACGAGGTGGACCGCATCGTCTGGCTCCCCCCGGAAGCGGCCCGCACCCACCTGACCCAGCCCCGCGACCGCGATCTGCTGGACGCACTGCTGATCAGCGGGTGACCACGTGCGGGGTGCCCCGACGGGCGGTGCGGTTCTCGTGCCCGGGTCCGGGGCGGGGGTTCCGTCCTCAATCGCCGGACGGGCTTGATTGTCGGCGCCGTGCCCCCGGGGGTGCCGCTGCGTCTGCCGGGTGGTGGGGCGGGTGGGGCCCCTCCGGGGCGTCTCCTCGGGACTGGCGCGGAAGCCGGCACCGCGGACGAGCCCGGCACGTACGCCAGCCCCTGCGGGGACTCCCCTGCACGGCCCCACCCCCGTATCGTCCGCGTCCGCGACCCGGCGGTCGTGACAGGAAGACACACCGGGCCGCTCACGCGGGACGGCCGGTCCGGGGCCGTGCAGGGGAGTCCCCGCAGGACGACGAACGGATACCCGGTCTTCCCCGCGTATCCGCCGAACGTTCGTCGTTTGAGGAGACACCCCGGAGGGGCCCCGGACCACCACCCAACGGGCAGGCGACGGCGCCATCGGGGGCCAGGCGGACACCCCAGCCCGTCCGGCGCTTGAGGACGGAACCGCCCACCCCGTGGGCCCGAACCCGCCGGACACGGCAAGCCCACCCCGCCCAGGCGCCCCACGCCACGGGGGCGAGAACCAGGCCGCCCGCCACGGTTCACCTCCTGTTCACTCTCTCCCGTAAGCCACTTCACCTGTTCTGCCTAATTTCAGCAGTGCACGGTGCGCGGCGAGACGCTGCACCACCCATCACCTCGCACGCCGTCGTAGAACGAACAAGACCTCGGCGGCTCCTGGAAGGAAAAACCCGAAAGTGAAGCTTCAGCGCAAGAACCGGCTTCGTGCCACCGCGCTCGGTGCCCTCGCCGTCTCCAGCGCCCTGGTCCTCACGGCGTGCGGTTCGGACAACAACAGCGGCAGCAGCACGGGCGGCAGCGGCGAGAAGACGAGCGCCGCGTCGAACATCAAGTGCGACGACGCCAAGGGCCAGCTCCTCGCCTCCGGCTCCAGCGCGCAGAAGAACGCCATGGACCTCTGGGTCAAGGACTACATGGCGGGCTGCAAGGGCGTAGAGATCAACTACAAGTCGTCGTCCTCCGGTGAAGGCATCATCGCCTTCAACCAGGGCACGGTCGGCTTCGCCGGCTCCGACTCGGCGCTGAAGCCCGAAGAGGTCGCGGACTCGAAGAAGATCTGCAAGACCGGCCAGGGCATCAACCTCCCGATGGTCGGCGGCCCCATCGCGATCGGCTTCCACCTCGAGGGTGTCGACAGCCTGACGCTGGACGCCCCCACGCTCGCCAAGATCTTCGACGGCAAGATCAAGAAGTGGAACGACCCGGCGATCGCCAAGCTCAACAAGGGCGCGAAGCTTCCGGACAAGGCGATCCAGGCCTTCCACCGCTCCGAGGACTCCGGCACCACGCAGAACCTCGGCAAGTACCTCGCCGCCACCGCCCCGAACGACTGGAAGTACGAGCCCGAGAAGAAGTGGCCGGCCCCGGGTGGCCAGGCCGCGTCCGGCTCGGCCGGTGTCGCCGCCCAGGTGAAGCAGGTCGACGGCTCGATCGGTTACTTCGAGCTCTCGTACGCCTCGTCGCAGTCCATCTCCACGGTCGACATCAACACCGGTGGCTCCGCCCCGGTCAAGGCCACCCCGGAGAACGCCTCCAAGGCCATCGCCGCCGCCAAGATCAAGGGCACCGGCAAGGACCTGGCGCTCGACCTCGACTACACGACCAAGGCCGAGGGTGCATACCCGATCGTCCTGGTGACCTACGAGGTCGTCTGCGACTCGGGCAACAAGGCCGAGACGCTTCCCACGGTCAAGTCCTTCCTGAACTACACCGCGAGTGACGAGGGTCAGAAGGTCCTCACCGACGCCGGTTACGCGCCGATCCCGACCGAGATCAACGCCAAGGTCCGCGAGACCATCGCGTCCCTCTCGTAACCAGAAGCAACACCCGTAACACCAGCTGAAACCCAGCTCCACCAGCAACACCCGACAGGCCGGCCCGGTGCACCCCTCCGGACCGGCCCGTCGGCACCACCCCCCATCCGGTGCACCGCCGCCAGGGGAGCACATCGCTCCCCCACACAGACCGGAAAGACCATGGCTTCCACCACACCGATAGACACGCCACCGGTGCCCCCGGTGCAGCGCAAGCGCGCCAGGCCCAAAGCCGCCGGACGCGCGGGCGACAAAATCTTCCTGGGCCTCTCGCGGGGCGCAGGCATTCTGCTGCTCGTGATCATGGCGTCGATCGCCGTGTTTCTCACGTATCGCTCGACCCTCGCCATCTCCAAGGACCAGGGCAACTTCTTCACCACGCTGGACTGGAACCCGGTCGGCGACAAGCCGGTCTTCGGTATCGCGGTCCTGCTCTTCGGCACGATCGTCAGCTCGATCATCGCGATGGTCATCGCGGTTCCGATCGCTGTCGGTATCGCCCTCTTCATCTCGCACTACGCGCCGCGCAAGCTGGCCGCACCCCTCGCGTACGTCGTCGATCTGCTCGCGGCAGTGCCGAGCATCGTGTACGGCATCTGGGGCGCACTCTTCCTGGTCCCGTACCTGGAGGGACTGAACCTCTGGCTCGACCAGTTCTTCGGCTGGACGTACGTCCTGGACAAGACCGAGGTCGGCGTCGCCCGCTCGCTCTTCACCGTCGGCATCCTGCTCGCGATCATGATTCTGCCGATCGTGACGAGCGTCAGCCGCGAGGTCTTCCTCCAAGTCCCGAGGATGAACGAGGAAGCCGCCCTCGCGCTCGGCGCCACCCGCTGGGAAGTCATCCGCCTCTCGGTGCTGCCCTTCGGCCGCTCCGGCGTGATCTCCGCGTCGATGCTGGGCCTGGGCCGCGCACTCGGCGAGACGATGGCCGTCGCCACGGTCCTGTCGCCGAGCTTCGTCATCTCCGCGCATGTGCTCAACCCCGGCGGCGGAACGTTCGCCCAGAACATCGCCGCGAAGTTCGACGAGGCCGACCAGTTCGGCCGCGACGCCCTGATCGCCTCCGGCCTCGTCCTCTTCATCCTCACCCTGCTGGTCAACGGCGCGGCCCGGCTCATCATCGCCCGCCGCAAGGAGTACTCGGGGGCCAACGCATGAGCCACGCAGCCAACACCGGCATACAGGAGCGCCCCGCCCCCACGGCAACCGCTTCCCGGAACAGTCTCAGCAGCAGGGCGCTCCCCCGCTGGGCCCCGGCCGCCTTCGCGGGCGCCTCGATCGTGCTCGGCGTCGGCATCGGCGCGGCGGCGGGCTGGCAGAGCCACATCCAGTGGGGCTTGTTCTCCGCGGTGCTCTTCGTCGTCATCTCGTACGTCACGACGTCGGTCGTCGAGAACCAGCGCCAGGCCAAGGACCGGCTCGCCACCAGCGTCGTCTGGGTGTGCTTCCTCCTCGCCGTCGTGCCGCTGGCCTCGCTGGTCTGGACCACGGTCAGCCGTGGCGCCAAGGTCCTGGACTTCTACTTCCTCACCCACTCCATGGCGGGTGTGCTCGGCATGGCGCCGGGCGGCGGTGTCTACCACGCCTTGATCGGCACCCTGGAGCAGGTCGGCCTCGCCACCTTGATCTCCGCCCCGATCGGCCTGCTGACCGCCGTCTACCTGGTGGAGTACGGCAAGGGCGCGCTCGCCAAGGCCGTGACGTTCTTCGTCGACGTCATGACCGGTATCCCGTCCATCGTCGCCGGTCTCTTCATCCTGTCGATCATGCTGATCGCGCAGCTCCAGCCGTCCGGCCTGATGGGTTCGCTGGCGCTCACGATCCTGATGATCCCGGTCGTGGTCCGCTCCACGGAGGAGATGCTCAAGCTCGTCCCGAACGAGCTCCGCGAGGCATCACTCGCCCTCGGCGTCCCCAAGTGGCGCACCATCCTGAAGGTGGTCCTGCCCACCGCGATCGGCGGCATCACCACCGGTGTGATGCTCGCGATCGCCCGGATCGCCGGCGAGACCGCACCGATCATGCTGCTGGTCTTCGGCAGCCAGCTGATCAACACCAACCCCTTCGAAGGCGCGCAGTCGTCGCTCCCCTTCTACATCTGGGAGCAGTACAAGATCGGCAGCGAGGCGTCGTACGACCGCGCCTGGGCCGCCGCTCTGGTCCTGATCGCCTTCGTCATGATCCTCAACCTGGTGGCCCGCGGCATCGCCCGCTGGAAGGCCCCGAAGACCGGCCGCTGACCGCGGCACGAAAGAAGCAGTGATTCAGATGGCCAAGCGCATCGACGTCAGCGGTCTGTCCGCCTATTACGGCTCCCACCTCGCCATCGAGGACATCTCGATGACCGTGGAGCCCCGCTCCGTGACCGCCTTCATCGGCCCGTCCGGCTGCGGCAAGTCCACCTTCCTGCGCACGCTGAACCGGATGCACGAGGTCACCCCCGGTGGCCGCGTCGAGGGCAAGGTCCTGCTGGACGACGAGGACCTGTACGGGGCCAACGTCGACCCGGTCACCGTGCGCCGCACGGTCGGCATGGTCTTCCAGCGGCCGAACCCCTTCCCGACCATGTCGATCTTCGACAATGTCGCGGCGGGCCTGAAGCTGAACGGTTCGTACAAGAAGAGCCAGCTGGCGGACGTCGTGGAAAAGTCTCTCCGTGGCGCCAACCTCTGGAACGAGGTCAAGGACCGCCTGAACAAGCCCGGCTCCGGCCTCTCCGGCGGTCAGCAGCAGCGCCTGTGCATCGCCCGTGCGATCGCGGTCGAGCCGGATGTGCTGCTGATGGACGAACCGTGCTCCGCCCTGGACCCGATCTCCACCCTCGCCATCGAGGACCTGATCGGCGAGCTGAAGGAGCGCTTCACGATCGTCATCGTGACGCACAACATGCAGCAGGCGGCCCGCGTCTCGGACCGCACGGCGTTCTTCAACCTCGCGGCGGTCGGCAAGCCCGGCAAGCTCGTGGAGATAGACGAGACGGCACGTATCTTCTCCAACCCGTCGGTCCAGGCTACGGAGGACTACATCTCCGGCCGATTCGGGTGACCAGGTCACCCGGGTACGGGGTCGGCCCGGGCCGGGGGCGTGGGTGGTAACTGCTGGTGGTGGGTTTCCACCGGCGAACCCACCACACCCCTCCGGCGAACCGGCCCCGTTCACAGACAGCCTTTGGGGTGCTGCATGGCGGTGCCACCCTCAAGGCAAAGGGTCCGCCCCCGCTCCTCACAAGGGAGCGGGGGCGGACCCCTTTCACTTCAAGCCCGCGGGGGCGTCTCAGACCCGTCCGGCAGCTGGGGACGAAGTCCACCCGCTCACCCGAACAGCAGAACAACGACCCCGTAACTCGCGGCAGCGACCAGTGCCGCGGCCGGCATCGTGATGAACCACCCGAGGATGATGTTCTTCGCGACCCCCCACCGCACTGCGTTGACCCGCTTCGTGGCCCCCACACCCATGATCGCCGAGGTGATCACATGCGTCGTGGAGATGGGCGCGTGGAACAGATAGGCCGAGCCGAACATGATCGACGCCCCGGTCGTCTCCGCGGCGAATCCCTGCGGCGGGTCCAGCTCGATGATCTTCCGGCCGAGCGTCCGCATGATCCGCCAGCCTCCCGCGTACGTACCCAGCGAGAGCATCAGCGCGCAGACGAGCTTCACCCAGACCGGAATCGGGGCGCTCGGGCTCTCGACATCGGCGATGACCAGCGCCATCACCACGATGCCCATCGTCTTCTGCGCGTCCTGCAGACCGTGCCCGAGCGCCATGCCCGCCGCCGAGACCGTCTGCGCTATGCGGAATCCGCGCTTGGCCTTGTGCGGGTTGGTCTTCCGGAACAGCCACATGATCGTGACCATCACCAGATAGCCCACGACCAGACCGACGACCGGCGAGACGAACATCGGGATGACGATCTTGTCGAGCACCCCGTTCCAGTGCACCAGCGTTCCGCCGGCCAGCGCCGCTCCGACCATGCCGCCGAACAGCGCGTGCGAGGACGACGAGGGCAGACCGAAATACCAGGTGACGAGGTTCCAGATGATCGCGCCGACAAGGGCGGCGAAGAGGATTCCCATCCCCTTCTGCCCCTGGGGCGTCGCGATCAGGCCCTCACTGACGGTCTTGGCGACTCCCTGACCCAGGAAGGCACCGGCGAGGTTCATCACCGCGGCCATGGCCAGGGCCGCCCGCGGGGTCAGCGCCCGGGTGGAGACCGAGGTGGCGATGGCGTTCGCCGAGTCGTGGAAGCCGTTCGTGTAGGTGAAGCCGAGCGCGACACCGATGGTCACGATCAGCGCAAAGGTGTCCACGTGGTTCAGGACTCCTTGACCGCAATGGTCTCCACCGTGTTGGCGACGTGCTCGAACGCATCGGCCGCCTCTTCCAGCACATCCACGATCTGCTTGAGCTTCAGCACCTCAATGGCGTCGTACTTGCCGTTGAAGAGATGGGCGAGCAGCTTGCGGTGGATCTGGTCGGCCTGGTTCTCCAGACGGTTGACCTCGATCCAGTACTCGGTGAGGTTGTCCATCGTGCGCAGGTTGGGCATCGCCTCGGCGGTCAGCTCGGCCGCCCGCGCCAGCACCTCGATCTGCTGCTCGACGCCCTTGGGGAGTTCTTCGATCTGGTACAGCACGACCAGGTCGACGGCCTCCTCCATGAAGTCCATGATGTCGTCGAGCGACGATGCGAGGTTGTAAATGTCCTCGCGGTCGAACGGCGTGATGAAAGAGGAGTTCAGCTGGTGGAAGATCGCGTGGGTCGCATCGTCCCCTGCGTGCTCCGCTGCCCGCATACGTTCCGCGATCTCGACTCGGGAGGCAGAGTCCGCCCCGAGCAGTTCCATGAGGAGTTTCGAGCCCGTGACGATGTTGTCCGCGGATGCGGAGAACATGTCGTAGAAGCTCGTCTCCCTGGGGGTCAGACGAAAGCGCACGTGGGGTCCTCGGGATGCTTTGGTTTCGGTCAGGCTGATGCTAGGCGCATCATCCGGCCACGGCTAACCGGCATTCTTCAGTGTCGCGCATCGAACAGTGTGATCAGCACGGGCCCCCGGTCACGGTTCAGCTGAATTCGTTAGAATATACCCACCCGGGGTATATAAAGCGCAGGGCAAAGGGAAAACGGGAGGCAGCAATGACCACCACAGAGGCGACGGAACCCACCGAGGAAACGGCGGAGATCCTCACCGACCACGACCGCGGCATACACGGCTACCACCACCAGAAGGCCGACCACGTCAAGCGGCTGCGCCGGATCGAGGGCCAGATCCGTGGTCTGCAGCGGATGGTCGACGAGGACGTCTACTGCATCGACATACTCACGCAGGTCTCGGCGTCCACCAAGGCCCTCCAGTCGTTCGCGCTGCAGCTCCTCGAGGAGCATCTGCGCCACTGCGTCGCCGACGCGGCGGTCAAGGGCGGCGAGGAGATCGACGCGAAGGTCGAGGAAGCCACGAAGGCCATCGCCCGCCTGCTCCGCACCTGAGGCAGCACCGCGGGCGGTCGCACGGCGTGGGGCACCGTCCGAGGCGCCGCCTGACGTGCGCCTCCGCCCGTCATCCCCGGTGGTCACACTGCCGGGGGACGGCGGTGTGTTCGGTGCCCGCCCCGACGTTGAGCACCTCGTCGATACGGTCCGCACTGAGCCGTTCGCCGATCGCGGACGACGCCGCGATCATCAGCTCACCGCACAGCTCGATCTCGGCGAGGGCCACATGGTCCTGAACGGTCCGAGTGCTGAGCGTCACCACGTACGTCACCTCTCACTGCCGTCGCCGACTTCCTAGCGTAGGGAGCGGACCACGCGCCGCGCATGGCACGGACGGACCATTTCGGCCCCGCCGGATGCCTACGCGCCCGGCCGGCCGCTACCGCTGCCCCTGCTCGATCCGACCGGTGTAAATGTCGCGATCGTCCGGAAGGTGCATATTCACGGGCACCCCGAACCCGAACAGCAGCGTCGTCGACACCACCTGCACCGCCGGTCCCTCGTTGGCGAAACTGAACCGGTGCCGCACCTTCCGCAGCCGCCCCGCCTCGTCCAGATACGCGTCGAACGGCACCGCATCCGTGCGGAACCCCTTCGCCGCCGCGGCCAGTGCGCCACGCGATCGCGGCGAGGCGGCCCGCGCCGCCCGTCCGAGGTCCGCGGTCCCCCGGTAGTGCCGGACCATGACCCCGGCGAGCTCGCTCTCCCCGACATACGTCACCTTGTCCGCCCCGCGCAGCAGTTCGGCGGCCGCCATGGGATCGGTGACCCCGCCCGTGACGAGATTGCCGTCCTCCAGGGCCGTCGTATCGACCCTGACCCACTTGCCTGCGGGAACTCCGGCACCACGGTTCTTCATGTAGAGCGCACCGGGGGCGAGGAGTTCGGTGATGGGGCCGTGTTCGTACTCGCCCGCGGCGTCCTTCGGCAGCACCACGGTGAGCCGGCCGAGCTGCCTGCGGAAGTCGTACGCCCCCCGGCCGGTGATCGTCACCCGCGTCCCGCCTGCCGCGGTCTCCATCGACGTACGCACCTCGGCGCTCCCGGCGACGTCCCGGCTCCCTGGCCGGTTCCCGCCCCCTGTCCCGGCGAGCACCGCGGCCGCCCGGTGGATCACATCGAGGGAATCGCCCCCGCCCCGCTCGTCCACCACGCTCCGGCCGCCGGCGTCGGTCCCGCCCCGGCCACCGCTGTCCGAGCATCCGGCGGCCGCCGCCATCACGCCCACCACGGCGAGGGCGCAGACAGCGCGCGCCCCGCTTCCGGACCTGTGCTGCTGCACCACCATCGCCTGCCAACCCTCAACGACGTACCGCTTGCCCGAGCCCCCCACCCGCCCCGCATAACGACCACCCGTGTCCGCCGTCACGCCGTCCTCATGGGCCCCACGGACGGGTGCCCGTCCCCAGTACCGTGGACGCGTGTACGACCAACACACCGCGGAGGTCACGCCGACCGCTCCCGCCACCCCGCCGACGCCCCCCGCCCACGAGCCCTTCACCATCGAACGCGGCTCGTTCTGCATCGCCCGCTGCGGATGCGGGTGGACCGGCCCGGCCCGTCGCTCCCGCGACCGCGCCCGCACCGACGCCGAGCAACACCGCACCGCCCGCTGATCACGGATCACCGACAACCGATCCACCCGACGGTCGCCCGACCGATCGGCCCGCGAGGCCATGACCCGGAGGCCCGATGAACCTACTGAACCGCCGCACCCTGCTCACCGCGGGCGCGGCAACAGCCCTGGCCGGCGCCACGGTCACCGCCTGCAGAGGCACCGGCACGGGTTCCTCAGCCGCCACCGCGGCCACCACCACCCGCACGTCGCCCGCATCAGCCGGCTCACCGTCCGCCACAACCGGCAAGGCGAACTGGCCCGCCCTGGCCAAGAGCCTCGACGGCATCCTCGTGCGCCCCGAGGACGCGGCGTACCGGACGGCCCGCCAGCTCTACAACACCCGTTTCGACGGCCTGAAACCAGCAGCCGTCGCCTACGTCCAGCACGAGGCGGACATCCGTGAGTGCCTGGCTTTCGCCCGCCGCAGCTCCACCCCCGTCTCGATCCGCAGCGGCGGCCACTCCTATGCGGGCTGGTCGAGCGGCAACGGGCGCCTGGTCATTGACGTCTCGTCACTCTCCCGGGTCGACCGGGACGGCACCGTCGGTGCGGGCGCCAAACTCATCGACGTCTACCGGGGTCTTGCCCGGCACGGGCTGACGATCCCCGGAGGCTCCTGCCCCACGGTCGGCATCTCCGGTCTCACGCTCGGCGGCGGCCACGGCGTCGCGTCCCGCGCGTACGGCCTGACCTGCGACAGCCTCACCGCGGCAACGCTCGTCACCGCTGACGGCAGGACAGTGACCGCCGACGCCAAGCACCACCCCGACCTCTTCTGGGCGCTGCGCGGCGCGGGCAACGGCAACTTCGGCGTGGTCACCGAGCTGACATTCCGCACCCGCCCGGCCCCACAGACCGTCACCGCGTACATGTCGTGGCCGTGGTCGCGCGCCCGGTCCGTCATCGCCGCCTGGCAGAAGTGGGGCCCGGACCAGCCGGACGAGATCTGGTCCTCCGTGCATCTCGCCGCGGGACCGGGCGGCGGGAACCCGACCGTGTCGGTCGCCGCGTTCAGCCTGGGGACCTACGGCGACCTCCAGAACGCCGTCGACCGTCTCGCCGACCGGATCGGCGCACCGGCGTCCTCGGTGTCGCTGCGCCGCCGCGGCTACGAGGAGGCAATGCTGGTGTACGCGGGCTGCTCCGGCCTCAGCGCCGCGCAGTGCCGGCTGCCGGGTACGACACCCGGCCGTACCTCGCAGGGCGCGCTCCAGCGCGAGACCTACGCCGCCGCGTCCGACTTCTTCGACCACTCCCTGTCCCCGACGGGCATACGGGCCCTGCTCGACCGGACCGAGGCGTTCACCCGGATCAGCGTGACCCCGAGCGGCGGCGGCGGATCGATCGCGCTCACCGCGCTCGGCGGGGCGATCAACCGGGTCGACCCGCGGGCGACGGCGTTCGTCCACCGCCGCTCACGGATGCTCGCCCAGTACATCGCCGCCTGGCGACCCGGCACGGCGGGGACGGCCCAGCAGGACTGGCTGAAAAACACCCACGGCGTGCTGCGGCGGTATGCGTCCGGGGCGGCGTACCAGAACTACACGGACCCGACGCTGACCGACTGGCGGCAGGCGTACTACGGAACGGCGGCCGACCGGCTCGCCCGGGTGAAGAAGCAGTACGACCCCGAGCGCCTCTTCGCTTTCCCGCAGGCGCTGTAACGGCCTGGTGCGCGATAGCGAGCGGGCTCCCGGCGTCAGGCGACTCCGCCTCCGGCGTTGTCGTCAGTCGACGACGCTCCGCGTCGCCTCCGTCCTCCGCCTTGGATTCGAAGCCGCCTGACGCCGCTCGCTGATCCGCTCTCTATCGCGCACCAGGCCGTAAGGGCTCGCAGAGAATCAACATGCTGGTTTGATCTCTGATGGGGGTCGGCTGCCGTACTTGCCGAGGTGGGCGGCCACGTCTGCCGGGGTG
>NZ_JBLVKW010000037.1:0-77281 GCF_048270745.1 Streptomyces sp. NPDC056231
GGCCGCGGGCCCGGGCCCCGGCGGGACCCCGGCCGGGGGGGCCCGCCCCGGCCGGAGCACCGGTCCGCCGTTCAGGCACCTGCCGGTCCTCAGCGCCGGGCATATTCGCGGAAGCCGCGCCCCGTCTTGCGGCCGAGGCAGCCGGCCGCCACCAAGTGCTCCAGCAGCGGCGCCGGGGCCAGGCCCGGGTCGCGGAACTCGCTGTGCAGCACCTTTTCGATGGCGAGCGAGACATCGAGCCCGACGACGTCCAGGAGCTCGAACGGGCCCATCGGGTAGCCGCCGCCCAGCTTCATCGCGGCGTCGATGTCGTCGAGGGTCGCGTAGTGCTGCTCGACCATCTTGATCGCGTTGTTGAGGTACGGGAACAGCAGCGCGTTCACGATGAATCCGGCCCGGTCCCCGCAGTCCACCGGGTGCTTGCGGATCTTTCCGCACACCGCGCGGACGGTTGCGTGAACATCGTCCGAGGTCAGCACCGTACGGACCACCTCGACCAGCTTCATCGCGGGCGCCGGGTTGAAGAAATGCATCCCGATGACGTCCTGCGGACGCGAGGTCGCCCGCGCGCACGCCACCACCGGCAGCGACGAGGTGGTCGTGGCGAGCACCGCGCCCGGCTTGCAGATCTTGTCCAGCGTGCCGAACAGCTGCTGTTTGACCGCCAGATCCTCGGCGACCGCCTCGACCGCGAGGTCGACATCGGCGAACGAGTCCAGCGATCCGGCGGCGGTGATCCGGCCCAGGGTCTCGTCCCGCGCCTCCGCCGTCAGCCGCCCCTTGGTGACCGAACGCTCCAGCGACTTGGCGATCCTCCCCTTCGCGGTGTCCGCCTTCTCCTGGCTGCGCGCGGCGAGCACCACGTCGTAACCGGCCTTCGCGAAGACCTCCGCTATACCCGAGGCCATCGTCCCGGAGCCCGCGACGCCCACCGACCGGACCGTGCGCCCGGCCTCCGCTCCGGCGCTCTCCAGCGGCGTCTGCGCGTCCGGTACCACCGTTTGGCTGCCCGGCGCCACGTACGTGTAGAAGCCGCGGCCCGCCTTGCGGCCGGTCAGACCTGCCTCGCTGAGCTGCTTGAGGATCGGGGCGGGGGCGTGCAGCCGGTCGTGCGACGCGGAGTACATCGCCTCCAGGACGGTACGGGCGGTGTCGACGCCGATCAGGTCGAGCAGGGCGAGGGGGCCCATCGGCAGCCCGCAGCCCAGCTTCATGGCCGCGTCGATGTCCTCACGGGAGGCGTAGTTCGCCTCGTACATCGCGGCGGCCTGGTTGAGGTAGCCGAAAAGGAGCCCGTCGGCGACGAAACCCGGCCGGTCGCCCACCGCAACCGGTTCCTTGCCGAGCTCGCGGGCGAGCTCCGTGACCGCCTCGACGGCCGGCGGCGCGGTCAGCACCGAGGAGACCACCTCGACCAGCTTCATCGCGGGCGCCGGGTTGAAGAAGTGCAGGCCCAGCACGCGCTCGGGGTGCTGCGACTCGGCCGCGAGCCGGGTCACCGACAGGGCGTTCGTGCCGGTCGCCAGGATCGTGGTGGGGGAGACGATCGCGTCGAGTTCGCGGAAGAGCTGCTGCTTGAGCTCGTACGACTCGGGCACGACCTCGATGACGAGCTGGGCGTCTGCCACGGCTTGCAGGTCGGAGAAGGTACGGAACCGGGCGAGCGCGTCCAGGCGCTCCTCCTCGGTGATCCGCTCCTTCTGCACGGCGCGGGCGGTGGAGGCCTCCAGGGCAGCGACGGCCTGACGGGCGGCCGCGTCGCTGACGTCGATACCGATGACCTCGCGGCCGGCCCGGGTCAGGACCTCGGCGATGCCGATGCCCATGGTGCCGAGACCGACGACGGCGATGGTGGAGAGAGGGGTGTCCATCACGGGACTCCAGAGGATGAGTGACGACTGAGTGGGCGCACAGATCGGCTGGGGCCGCAAGGGTCCGAACCAGCGCATGGTGTGCGGGAATCGCGTGTCGAGGTACTCCTGGCCGGGGGTGCGGGAGGCACGCCCGGACGGGAGAGGGAGCGACGGACTCTGTCCCGGAGTCGCGTCTCACAAAGCTGCCGAACCGACAAGCACTCCGGGTGGCTGCGTCACCAGGCCACTGGAGTCGGCGGGGATGGTGTCCCGCTCACATGAGATTAACCGGCGAGTAACGAGCGCGCCAGCCCCGATTCGCTGTGCGACGGGTCACACTCACCGTGGCCGCCGATACCCTCGGAGTCATGGACGAGGAGTTCCGGTCGCTGACCGACCGGCTGGCGGACGAGGCGGGGGAGTCGGCTGCGTACCGCAGACTGCTCGCCACCGACGACGACGAGGAACTGGCCCGGGTCCTCGTCGAACGGGAGCGACCGCTCTGGGCGCGTGAGATCGCCGCGTTCCGGCTCGGCTGCGGCGGTGACCGGCGGGCCTTCGAGGCGCTGGTCCTGCTGCTCAACCACCGCGATCCGGAGCGGTGTGTCTCCGCGGCCCACGCCCTGGTGCGCCTGGGCGACCCCCGCACCCCGCGTGCCGCCGCCGCGCTCGCCACGAACACCCTGCGCACCGCGTACGCCCTGCACCCGGTCCGTCTGCTCACCGCCCTGCGGGCCCCCGAGTCCGTCCCGGCGCTGATCAGCACCCTGGAGCGGCTGCTGGGGCCGGACGAGCCGCACTGGCGCGTCGCGCTGGCCTGTGTGGAGGGTCTGGGGCAGCTCGGCGACGCGCGGGCCCGCCCGGTCCTGGAGGCGGCACTGCCGCACCCCAGGCTGGCCGGAGCGGCGGAGCGGGCGATCAGCCGGCTGCCGTCGCCGGGCGCGTCCGGCGATTGAGGACGGAACGGCGGACGGGCGGGGCCGGCTCCCTTCGCCGGACCCGCCCCCCTCAGCCGTGGAAGCCGAGCAGACCGTGCAACGTGCCGCCCTTGTTATTCGCGCGCGTCGCCGACCTCGCTGCCTCGGCGGTCAGCGGCTTCGGGTCGGGCGACGTCCCGCACACCGCGTCCACGTCGCCGAGGCGGCCGTTGCCGCGAGGGACGGTGCCCTTGGCGAGATAGTCCGTCAGGTATGTGTCCAGGCATGCGTTGCCGCTCAGCGTGACACCGTGGTTGCCGCCGCCCTGTTCGACGACCAGGCTGGAGCCGTGGAGCCGCCGGTGCAGGGTGACGCCGCCCGCGTACGGTGTGGCCGCGTCCTCCGTGGCCTGGAAGAGGAGCGCCGGCGGGATCGCGTGGTTCGAGACCCGCACCGGATTCAGCGGCGCCACCGGCCAGGAGGCGCACGGCGCGTTGTACCAGGTGTTGCTCCAGGTGTAGAAGGGCGCTTTGGCGTGCACCTTCCAGCTGTCGTTGCGCCAGGTCTTCCAGCTCAGCGGCCACCGGGAGTCGCGGCACTGCACGGCCAGGTACACCGAGTAGCCGTTGTCGCCCTTCGCGTCGACGGCACCGAGCTGGTCGTACGCGGTGACGAGCGCGGTCTGGTCCTTGTGGTTCACGTACGCGGCGAACGCGTCGGCCAGATAGGGCCAGTACCCGTTGTAGTAGCCGCCCGGCAGGAAGGTCTCCTCCAGCTCGCTCGGGCCGACCTTCTTGCCCGCGGGCTGTTTCCGCACCGCGTCGCGCATCCGGTACCAGGCTGCCTCGACCTTCGCCGGGTCGTTGCCGAGCCGGTACGTCGCGTGGTGCTTCGCCACCCATGCGGCGAACGCCTTCTGGCGGGCGTCGAACGCGTAGTTCTGGCCGATGTTGTCCTCGTACCAGACACCTTCCGGGTCGACGTTCGAGTCGAGCACCAGCCGCCGCACCCGCTGCGGGAACAGCTTCGCGTACACCGCGCCCAGGTACGTACCGTACGAGTACCCGAAGTAGTTGATTTTCGGGGCGCCGGTGGCCCGCCGGATCACATCGAGGTCCTTGGCGGCGCTGACCGTGTCCATGTACGGCAGCAGGTCGGGGTACTTCCTGCCGCACTCCGCGGCGAAGTTGCGCGCCCGGTCGCGGCGGGTCCGCTCCGCGGCGAGGGTCCGCGGCACCGAGTCGGGCCGCGGCGGCTTGAAGTACTTGGGTACGCAGTCCAGCGCCGGGGAGCTCTTCCCGACCCCGCGCGGGTCGAACCCGATCACGTCGTACTGCGCGGCGACATCCTTCGGGAGCGAGGAGGCCACGAACCCGGCCATGGTCAGCCCGCTGCCGCCAGGACCCCCGGGGTTGACGAAAAGCGGACCCTGCGAGGTCTTCGCGGTGTGCGGGATGCGGGACAGGGCGAGCGTGATCCGCCGACCCGACGGATTGTCATGATTGAGCGGTGTACTGACCTTTGAGCACTGCAGTTTCGGATACGCCTTGGTGCCACAGCGGGTCCAGCGGAGTTGCGCGGCATGAGGTGCGACATCGGTGGCGGCCGCCGGGGACGGCACGGCGGTCACCAGACCGGCGAACGTCGCACCGACGGCGATCAGAATTACTGAACGATTCGTCATATGGCCTCCCGTGGTGGGGGAATGCGGCTGCGTGTGGCACAGCCCCCGCCGCATGCTCCCCGCATTCGGACACGGAAGGACATGATCGGGTGAGAGTTGACCCGTTTGCCGAGCTGGTGACGGGGGTTCAGAACAGGCTCGACGCGCGGTGGACTCGGGGCCGTCCGGCGGCGGCCGCCGGGCGGGCCGTTGTCCAAGGTGCGCGTGGTCGCCGCGTCCGCGGCGAAGAACGTGCCCGTCCCGGAGAATGGAGCACCTGTTCCCGTGATCGTTTTTTTCCCTTCGTCCCGGCCCGGATTTTGACCGGCGTGCCGGAGGTGATTGGCTCAGCACACCCCCGAACAATCGAAGTGCTGGAGGAACAGGCATGGCGCAGGTCGAGGCCACGACAGAGCGGATCATCGCGGCGGACGCGGAGACGGTGTTCGACGCGCTTGCCGACTACCAGGAGGTCCGGGGCAAGGTCCTGCCCGGCCAGTTCAGCGAGTACGAGGTCCGCGAGGGCGGTGACGGCGAAGGTACCCTCGTCCACTGGAAGCTTCAGGCCACCAGCAAGCGGGTCCGCGACTGCCTGCTCGACGTGACCGAGCCGACCGACGGGCAGCTCGTCGAGAAGGACCGCAACTCGTCGATGGTCACCACGTGGACCGTCACCCCGGCCGGTGAGGGCCGGTCAAAGACCGTCGTCTCGACCGTCTGGAACGGCGCGGGCGGCATCGGTGGATTCTTCGAGAGGGCCTTCGCGCCCAAGGGTCTTGGGCGCATCTACGACGAGCTGTTGCAGAACCTCGCGTCGAAGGTCGAGAAGTAGCCTCACGTATCGCTGACCGGCCTCACCGGTTCGGGTGGTTTTCCCGGCCGGTCGGTAGTGCGCCGTAGTGGCTCCCACCGGGGGATAAGCCCCCCGAGTGCGCCGTCAGCGCCCCCCGTCGCGTTTGCCCTCTCTTGTCGCGCAATGCGAGAAATGGGCGGCGCAGATGCGACGAGGGGAGCGGCACGTGGCGGGTGGGATCACTCTGGTGAAGGACGAACCGGACGGTGCGGAGGGCGACGTCGAGACGGCGACCGCGGATCCGCACAGTGCTCGGACCGCCGCCCTGCCCGGTGCGGGGACTTTGCCCTCGCCGCCACCGGGTCCCGACGCCGCGGAGATCAGCCCCCGCCGGATCCGGCTGGTTTTCCTCGGGCTGATGCTCACCCTGCTGCTCGCGGCGCTCGACCAGATGATCGTCGCCACCGCACTGCCGAAGATCGTCGGTGAGCTGCACGGCCTGGAGAAGATGTCCTGGGCCGTCACCGCCTATCTCCTCGCCTCCACCATCGGGCTGCCGATCTACGGCAAGCTCGGCGATCTCTTCGGCCGCAAGAGCGTCTTCCAGTTCGCCATCGTCGTCTTCGTCGTCGGCTCCGCGCTGGCCGGCTGGTCCCGGACCATGGACGAGCTGATCGCCTTCCGTGCTGTCCAGGGCATCGGCGGCGGCGGGCTCATGATCGGGGTCCAGGCGATCATCGCGGACGTCGTACCACCCCGCGAGCGCGGCCGTTTCATGGGGCTGATCGGCGCCGCCTTCGGTCTCGCGTCCGTCGCCGGACCGCTGCTCGGCGGGTTCTTCACCGACCACGCTTCCTGGCGCTGGTGCTTCTACATCAACGTCCCGTTCGGACTGGTCACACTGGCCGTCATCACCGTCGTGCTGAAACTCCCCAAACCCGACGTCCGGCCCCGGCTCGATGTGCTCGGCGCACTGCTGCTGGCCGCCGCCTCCACCTGTTTGGTGCTGCTGACCAGTTGGGGCGGTACGGAGTACGCCTGGGGCTCGCGCACCATCCTCGGGCTGGGCGCCGGGGCCGTCGGAACGGCTCTGCTCTTCCTGGTCGTTGAGCGCCACGCGCCCGAACCGGTCATCCCGCTGAGGCTGTTCCGCGACTCGATCTTCAATGTGACCGCGCTCGTCGGCGCGGTCGTCGGCGTCGCACTGTTCGGCGCCGCCAGCTATCTGCCGACGTTCTTGCAGATGGTCGACGGCGCCACCGCCACCGAATCCGGGCTGCTGATGCTCCCGATGATGGGCGGTATCGTCGGCGCGTCCGTCGTCTCCGGCCAGCTGATCTCCCGTACCGGCCGCTACCGCGTCTACCCGATCGTCGGGAGTGCGATCTCGGTGGTCGGCATGTGGCTGCTCTCCCGCCTCGAAACCGACACCCCACGCCTCGAGTACAGCATCGCGCAGGCCGTCCTCGGCATCGGGATCGGCCTGATCATGCCGGTGCTCGTCCTTGCCGTGCAGAACTCCGTACCACCCGCCGACCTCGGCACCGCCACCAGCGCGAACAACTACTTCCGGCAGATCGGCGGCAGCGTCGGCGCCGCCGTCTTCGGAACGCTCTTCGCGGGCCGTCTCGCCGACGCCCTCGCCGTCCGCCTCCCCTCCGGCGCCGACCTCCCCGACCCCGAGTCGATCACCCCGCAGCTGGTCCACGCCATGGAGCCGGCCCTCCGCGACAGCTACATCCAGGCGTACGCCGACGCGATGCCGCGGATCTTCCTTTACCTCGTGCCGGTGCTCGCACTCGGCCTCGTCATCGCCTTCTTCCTCAAGGAGAAACCGCTGGTGTCCCACCACAGCCCCGAATCCGCAGCCGCCGAGCCCGCCACCCCCATCCCGGCCGCCCGCACCACCCAGGCCCCGCCACCGCCCGTCTACCTGTCGGGCGTCCCGGTGTGCGGCTGCGTCCAGCACCCCGACGGTACGAAGGTCCCACGCGCCGCCCTCACCCTGATCGACATTCAGGGGAAGCAGGTCGGCCGCGGCGCGAGCGGCGACGACGGGCGGTACGCGCTGAGCGTGCCCGGCTCCGGTTCGTACGTCCTCATCGCGGCGGCCGGAGGGCACCAGCCGCAGGCCGTCAGCGTCACCGTCGGCGAGCGGCCCGTCGAGCTCGACGTGGTGCTCGGCGGTGCGGGCCGGCTGGCCGGGACCGTCCTCACGGCCGACGGGATCCCGGTGCGGGACGCCGCCGTCACGCTCACCGATGTGCGCGGCGAAGTCGTCGCGTCCACCCGCAGCGGCCGTGAAGGCGGCTATGTGATCTCGGAGTTGGTGGCCGGCGAATACACCCTCGCCGCCAGCGCCCCCGCCTTCCGGCCCGCTGCGCTGCCGGTCAGTGTGCAAGCGGCCAGGGAGACCCGGCAGGACATCGAACTGGCCGGCGGAGCGGTGCTGCGCGGCGTCGTACGGGCGAGCGGAGGACGGCTCGTCGAGGACGCCCGGGTCACGCTCCTGGACGCGGCGGGCAATGTCGTCGACACCCTGACGACCGGGCCCGACGGGGCGTTCCGCTTCGTGGACCTGTCGACCGGCGAGTACACCGTCATCGCGGCGGGGTACCCGCCGGTGGCCACCGTGCTTCAGGTCGCGGGCGGCGGACGCACCGAGCGTGACCTGCAGCTCGGTCATGAGGACTGACGCCACGTCCGGCCCGGCGTTGTGCGCGGCGGCGCGCGCGGGGGCGCACCGGCCCAGTCACGGGATCCTGGCCCCCAGGGGCCGTTGAGGGGCCGGTCACCGGGATCCGTCGGGCCTGCCGCCGTCCGACTGATTCGGCAGAGGACTGGACCTCTGGAGCTGACAACACCTCTGGCCTGGGGCTCCGCCGCCGCGTACGGTGTTGCCGCATGAAGATCTCCCTTCGCGAACAGCCGCTTCGGGAGTCTGTCGGGCGTTCCTCCGGGGCCGAGGCCGGCAACCGCTGTCACGGCCGGGACGCATGCCTGCTCACTTGCGAGAGGACCGATACACCGTGAAGATCCTCATCAGCGCGGACATGGAAGGTGCCACGGGCGTGACCTGGCCGGCCGATGTGCTGCCCGGGACACCGCAGTGGGAGCGCTGCCGATCGATGTTCACCTCCGATGTGAACGCGGCGGCCCTCGGCTTCTACGACGGGGGCGCCGACGAGGTACTGATCAACGAGGCCCACTGGTCCATGCGGAACCTGCTGCTGGAGCGGCTCGACGAGCGGGTCCAGATGCTCACCGGGAGGCACAAGTCCCTCAGCATGATGGAGGGCATCCAGCACGGTGACGTCGAAGCGATCGCCTTCGTCGGCTACCACACGGGAGCCGGTTCGGAGGGCGTGCTCGCCCACACGTTCCTGGCCAACTCCATCACCGGCGTGTGGCTGAACGGGGTCCGCGCCAGCGAGGGACTGCTCAACGCACATGTCGCCGCGGAGTACGGCGTGCCCGTCGTCCTCGTCACCGGCGACGACCTGACCTGCGTGGACGCCGGCGGATACGCCCCCGCCGCCCGCAAGGTCGCGGTGAAGGACTATGTGTCGCGGTACGCCGCGGTGTGCCGGACCCCCGCTCGTACCGCGGCCGACATCCGCGCGGCCGCCAAGGAGGCCACCTCGCTCGCCGGGCGCGTCGAACCGGTGCGGGGCGGCCCGTTCACGGTGGAGCTGGAGTTCGATGCCGAGCATCTGGCCATGGCGGCCACCGTTGTTCCCGGCGTGGTCCCCAGTGGCGAGCGGCGCGTCGCCTACACCAGCGCGACGATGTACGAAGGTATTCGCACGTTCAAGGCGGTGACGACGATCGTGTCGTCCGCCGTGGAGGAGCAGTATGGCTGAGGCGACCACCCCCCAGGACTCCGTCGACGGCCTGGCACTCGACGAATCCGTGACGTTCACGTCCGAACTGATCCGGATCGACACGACCAACCGCGGCGGCGGCGATTGCCGGGAGCGCCCGGCCGCCGAGTACGTCGCCGAACGGCTGGCCGCCGCCGGACTTGCACCCCAGCTGCTCGAACGCACCCCGGGCCGCACCAACGTGGTCGCCAGGATCGAGGGCACCGACCCGTCCGCCGACGCGCTCCTCGTCCACGGGCACCTCGACGTCGTGCCCGCCGAGGCCGACGACTGGACCGTGCATCCCTTCTCCGGGGAGGTCCGCGACGGTGTCGTCTGGGGCCGCGGCGCCATCGACATGAAGAACATGGACGCGATGGTCCTCGCCGTCGTCCGGGCCTGGGCCCGGGCCGGTGTCCGGCCCCGCCGGGACATCGTGATCGCGTACACCGCCGACGAGGAGGCCAGCGCGGAGGACGGCTCCGGCTTCCTCGCCGACCGGCACCCCGAACTCTTCGAAGGGTGCACGGAGGGCATCAGTGAATCCGGCGCCTTCACCTTCCACGCCGGACCGGGGATGTCGCTCTACCCCATTGCCGCGGGCGAGCGCGGGACCGGATGGCTGAAGCTCACCGCCCACGGCAAGGCCGGGCACGGCTCAAAGGTCAACAGGGCCAACGCAGTCACCGCACTCGCCGCGGCCGTCGCCCGGATCGGCACGCACGAATGGCCGGTACGGCTCACCCCGACCGTACGCGCCGCCCTCACCGAGATCGCCGCCCTGCACGGCATCCGCGCCGATGTCGACGCCCCCGGGTTCGACGTGGACGAACTGCTCGGAAAGCTCGGATTGGCCGCGGCCCTCGTCGAGCCGACCGTCAGGAACAGCTCCAACCCGACGATGCTCGAGGCCGGGTACAAGGTCAACGTGATCCCCGGCCGTGCCCTCGCCTACATCGACGGCCGGACGGTGCCCGGTGGCGAGGACGAGTTCCACGCCACCCTGGACCGGCTGACCGGACCGGACGTCGACTGGGAGTTCCACCACCGCGAGGTCGCTCTGCAGGCGCCGGTCGACTCACCGACGTACGCGAAGCTGCGCGCCGCCGTCGAACGCTTCGACCCGGACGGCCATGTTGTGCCGTACTGCATGTCGGGCGGCACGGACGCCAAGCAGTTCTCCCGTCTCGGCATCACCGGCTACGGCTTCTCACCGCTGAAGCTCCCGGTCGGCTTCGACTACCAGGCGCTCTTCCACGGCGTCGACGAACGCGTGCCCGTCGAGGCACTGCACTTCGGCGTCCGCGTACTCGACCACTATCTGCGCACGGCCTGACCCGCACGGGGGGATTGAACATGGTGTCCACAGGGGCCTACGGAACATGGCCGTCGCCGATCGACGCACGGCTGGCCGCCTCGCACGACGGCCGCCCGGAGTACGTCGGCGCGGTCGGCGACGAGATGTGGTGGACGGAGCCGCGCCCGGCCGAGGCGGGCCGCCGCGCACTGGTCCGCCGCCGGGCGGACGGGACCACCGAATCCGTGCTGCCCGTTCCGTGGAACGTACGCAGCCGCGTCATCGAGTACGGCGGACTGCCCTGGGCCGGTGCCGGGCGCGCCGACGCCGGACCGCTGATCGTCTTCGTGAACTTCACCGACCAGCGGCTGTACGCGTACGCGCCCGACGGGCCCGACGAACCATGGCCGCTCACCCCGGTCTCGGCCGTCGGCGGCGGACTGCGCTGGGTCGATCCGCAGCTGCACCTCGACCGGGGCGAGCGGGGCGAAGTGTGGTGCGTCCTGGAGGAGTTCACCGGCGAGGCACCCACCGACCTGCGCCGGGTGATCGCCGCCGTACCGCTGGACGGATCCGCGGCCGACGACCGCGGCGCGGTACGCGAACTCTCCGACGACCGGCACCGCTTCGTGACCGGGCCGAAGCTGTCGCCCGACGGGCGGCGCGTCGCGTGGATCGCCTGGGACCATCCGCGGATGCCGTGGGACGGCACCGAGGTGATGCTCGCCGACGTCACCGACGACGGTACGTTCCGCAGCGCCGGGAGCTTCGGCGGCGGATCCGGGGAATCGGTGCCGCAGATCGAATGGACCACCGACGGACAGCTCCTCTTCGCGAGCGACCGCAGCGGCTGGTGGAACCTGTACCGCGCCGATCCGCACCGGGGCACGGTGGCGCTCTGCACACGGGAGCAGGAGTTCGCCGGGCCGCTCTGGAAGATCGGGCTCAGCTGGTTCCGCCCGCTGGAGAACGGGCTGATCGCCACCATCCACGGCAAGGGCACCACCACGCTCGGCATCCTCGACCCGGAGACCGGCGAACTCGCCGACACCGCCGGACCCTGGACCGAGTGGGCCGAGACGCTCGCCGTTCACGGCAGCCAGGTCATCGGCGTCGCGGCGAGTCCGCAGAGCGCGTACGAGGTGGTGGAGCTGGACACCGCGACGGGCCGCACCCGGATCATCGGCGCGCAGCACCGCGACGCGGTCGACCCCGCGTACTATCCCGCACCGCAGAACCGCACCTTCACCGGGCCCGAAGGCCGTGACATCCACGCCCACATCCATCCGCCCCGTAACCCCGAACGGGAGGGGCACGAAGACGAGTTGCCGCCCTACGTCGTGTGGGCGCACGGTGGTCCCACCGGGCGTGCCGCGCTCGTCCTCGACCTGGAGATCGCCTACTTCACCTCGCGCGGCATCGGTGTCGCCGAGGTCAACTACGGCGGCTCCACCGGTTACGGCAGGGCCTACCGCAACCGGCTGCGCGAACAGTGGGGCATCGTCGACGTGGAGGACTGCGCCGCCGTCGCCCGGGCGCTGGCAGCCGAGGGCATGGCCGACCCGGGCCGGCTCGCCATTCGCGGTGGCAGCGCCGGCGGCTGGACCACCGCCGCGTCGCTGACCAGCACCGACGTCTACGCCTGCGGCACCGTCAGCTATCCGATCCTCGACCTGACCGGCTGGGGCACCGACGAGACCCATGACTTCGAGTCGCAGTACCTGGAGTCCCTGATCGGCCCGCTCGCCGAGGTCCCGGATCGCTACCGCGCGCGGTCGCCGATCAACCGCTCCGACCGGCTGACCACACCGTTCCTGCTGCTCCAGGGGATGGACGACGTGATCTGCCCACCGGTCCAGTGCGAGCGGTTCCTGACCGCCATCGAAGGGCGCGGCATCCCGCACGCGTATCTGACGTTCGAGGGGGAGAGCCATGGATTCCGGCGTGCAGACACCCTGATCGCCGCACTGGAGGCCGAACTCTCCCTCTACGCCCAGACCTTCGGCATCGACCGTCCCGACATATCACAACTGGAGCTGAAGAAGTGACACTGACTCCCCTGACCCGCGCCGCCCGCCTGCGACCGGGCGCCAGGGTCGCTGTCGTGTCGCCCAGCGGACCAGTGCCGGGCGACCGCCTCGAGGCGGGTCTGGACGTGCTGCGCGGCTGGGGCCTGGAGCCCGTCGAGATGCCCCATGTCCGCGATGTACACCCGGAGTTGGGCTATCTCGCCGGTACGGACGAGGCGCGGGCCCGCGACGTTGAGCAGGCCTGGTGCGACCCGTCTTTCGACGCGGTGCTGTGCGCCCGCGGCGGATACGGGGCGCACCGCATGGTCGACCTGGTCGACTGGGCGGCGATGCGCGCGGCCGGGCCCAAGGTGTTCGTCGGCTACAGCGACATCACCGTGCTGCACGAGGCGTTCGCCCAGCGCATGGGGCTCTCGACGCTGCACGGACCGATGGTCGCCACGGAGACCTTCCTCAAGGACCCGGACACCCAGGAGTCGCTGCGGGCCACCCTGTTCGAGCCGGAGTCGGTACGGACCCTGGGCCTTCGCACGTCCGGGGTGCTGGTGCCCGGCCGGGGCAGCGGCATCACGTACGGCGGCTGCGTGAGCCTGCTCGCCGCCGACATCGGCACCCCGCAGGCCCGGACGTCCGCCCACGGCGGGCTGCTGATGATCGAGGACACGACGGAGGATCCGTACCGCCTCGACCGCATCTTCACCCAGCTGCTGCGGGCCGGGGCGCTGTCCGGGGTTTCCGGGGTCGCCTGCGGCTCCTGGCAGGGCTGCGAACCGTACGAGGAGGTGCGTGCGGTCCTGGCCGACCGGCTCGGCGGGCTGGGCGTGCCCGTCGTCGAGGAGCTGGGCTTCGGCCACGGTCCGACGGCGCTGACGATTCCGCTCGGTGTGCCCGCGGTGCTGGACGCGCCGGAGGACGGCGGTCCGGGCACGCTCACGGTCGAGGTGCCCGCGCTGATCTGAACACCGGGTCCGGCCGCTGCGGGTGCCCGACGTCACCCGGCCGTTCACCCTGCACTGCCGGGCATCGTGTACCGGTACGAGGAGGGGCGCCGGCTCGAATTCGTGAGCGGCCGGTGACGGCGCTTACTTCGGCAATGGTGGCAGCCAACCGGCCACCGTCGTCAGCAGCCCGCAGGACCCCGGCGTGCTGGAGCTGCCTGTGGTCGCAGGACGGATGAACTGCCCCGGAACGGACCGTCACCTGTACGGCCGCACGCCACCGCACCCCGGGCGCGGGCTGGGGGCATCCTGGAGTCGGGGGCGGTGGCGTATCAGGACCAGGGAAGGGGCGCAGCCATGAGCCCGAAGGACGTATCGAGCGGTGGCAGGGGCAGCGTCGGACCGTTCTCACCGTCCCGCATCGTTGTCCTCGTCATCGCGGTCCTGTCGGTCGTCTTCATCGCCGAGAACACCGGCGAGGTCACCATCCGTCTGCTGATCCCGCTGGTGACACTGCCCCTGTACGTGGTGCTGGTCGCGATGTTCGCGGCCGGAATGGTGTGCGGCGGCTATCTGTTCCGCCGCCGGCCCAGGTGAGCGGCCCTTACGCTGTCCGGATGTCTGACAACGTCTACCTGGCCGAGGGCTCGCGCGTGGGGATCCGCCCCTTCACCCCCGCGGACGCCGAGGAGTTCACCAGCCGGGTCAAGGAGAGCGGCGACCTGCACCGCCCCTGGCTGTTCCCGCCCGACGACGCGCGCGCGTACGCCGCTTACGCGGGCAGGCTGATCGAGGACCCCACAAAGGCGGGCTTCCTCGTCTGCGAGCGCACGGCCGTCGACGGGGCCGGGAGCGGTCCCCTCGCCGGCTTCATCAACATCAACAACATCTTCCGCGGTGCGTTCCGCTGCGGTGCCCTGGGATATGGGGCGTTCGCCCACGCCTCGGGGCGTGGCCTGATGAGCGAAGGGCTCGGTCTGGTGCTGCGGTACGCCTTCGGACCGCTCGGCCTGCACCGTCTGGAAGCGAACATCCAGCCCGGCAACAAGGGCTCGATCGCCCTCGTGCGCCGGGCCGGATTCCGGCTCGAAGGCTTGTCGCCGGATTTCCTCTTCATCGACGGGGCGTGGCGGGACCACGAACGCTGGGCGATCACGGCGGAGATGCTCGCCCCAGGCCTTTGATCCGAAAGAAAGGCCTGGGCCCTGTCGTCCCTGATCCGCCGGACACACCTCAGGCAGGCACGGTTCCTCCGATCGCAGCGGACACCAGGACGCCGGCCTCCGGCCCGGCCTGCACGACCACCGCTCCGTCCGGACCCATACCCCGGAACCCCCGGACGTCTCCGGATACGTACCGCTGGCCCTCGCCGAGGTGGCCGGCACCACCCACACCCCGTGAGCGAGCGCCCGCTCCCTCATGTGCCCGTCGCGCCGGGCCGCGGACTCGGGACCCGCACCGTAGAGCGTGCCGGCCACATACGCGTCGATGTCGAGCGCGGCGGTCTCGGCGGCGTGTTCCGGGACGGCCGCGTCGTAACACACCGCAAGGCCCAGCCGCACGCCGTCGATCACCAGGACCTCCGGCTTCTCGCCCGGGGTGAAACGTTCGCGCAGCACATTGAGCTTGAGCCAGGCCGGTTAGCGGATCTTCCCTTCCAGCCAGCCCGGTGTGAGGTGTGTGCGGCCGACGTCGACCATCGGGCCGCGCTGTGTGTACGTTGGCCAGTCGGTGATGCGGCCGCTCAGCTCGCCCTTTTGGCAAGCCGCCCGGCGGAGCCCGGCACCAGGACGATGCGGGTGGCGGGGCCCGGCCGCCAGCGCCCCGGCGCCGCCGCGACATCGCGTACGGCCGGGATCGTGAGTGGCGCGCATGTGTCCGCGGCGCCGGATGCGCACCCTGCGGCACGCTTCACCTCGGCTGCCGTCCGAGCGGCCCCCGACGCAGCTGAGCAGGGCCGACGCGGTGAGCGCGCCGCATGCCACGGCCGACCTGCGGTTGATCACAGAGCTCTCCCCTTCATCATGTTTGCCTTGGACTCCGTGGTTGGCTCCAGCGAAACGTAGCGACTCTAGTGGTCTAATCCAATAGGTCGGACCTGTTGACAGTGAACTGAGTTTCAGCAGTAACCTTTTGTGGTCGTCGCGGTCTAGACCAGCTTGGAGATCTTCATGGCAAGACGCAGGATCGCCGCAGGAATGTTCGCAATAGCAAGCGCCATGGTGCTCGGGGTGCTGCCGCACGCCGCCAGCGCCCAGCCGCTTCCGGACGCGGCCTCGGCCGACGCCGGCCCCCTGCCGCCGGTTTCCCCCACCCCGCAGTCCATCACCCGCGCCGGACGCGACGCGACCGTAACGGGACGGGTGCTCGTGGTCGCGGACGACCACACGGACGCGGCCGCCCGTGACCGGCTGATCCGCGAAGTGAAGAAGCACGGCGCCGCGCGCGTCGATGTCGTCGCCCCTGGCGAAGTCCCCTCGGGAGCAGCAGGTTTGCTCACCATCAGGCTTGGATCCGCCGAACGCCCGGACATCGCAAGCGCGCTGGGTGACACCGCCGTCGCCCACCACGCCGAGGGTTACGCCCTGCGTGTGTCGGGACAGGCCCCGCACCGGCAGGTCGCCCTCGGAGGCACGGACGCGACGGGCCAGTTCTACGCGGTGCAGACGCTGCGCCAGCTCTTCCAACGCCAGGGCGACGACTGGCAGGTGGCGGGCGCACAGATCAGTGACTTCCCGTCGATGCCGCTGCGCGGCACGATCGAGGGCTTCTACGGTCAGCCCTGGACGCACGCCGAGCGGCTGGACCAGATGGACTTCTACGGCGACGTCAAGGCCAACACCTACATCTATGCGCCCAAGGACGACCCCTACCACCGCGACAAGTGGCGCGAACCCTATCCCACCGACAAACTCGCCGAACTGGGCGAGCTGGTGAACCGGGCCACCGCGAACCACGTCCGCTTCACGTTCGCGGTCTCACCCGGCGGATCGATCTGCTACTCCAACTCCGACGACCGCAAGGCACTCAAGGCCAAGCTCCAGGCCCTCTACGATCTGGGCACCCGGTCCTTCTCCATCCCGCTGGACGACATCAGCTACACCAGATGGAACTGCGCGGCCGACCAGGCGGCGTACGGCCAGCCGGGACGCACCGCGGCCGCGAAGGCCCAGGTCGACCTGCTCAACGACCTCCAGCAGAATTTCATCGCCACTCACGAGGGCGCCCGCCCGCTGCAGATGGTGCCGACCGAGTACGGCGACCTGACCGACACCAGCTACAAGCAGACGATGCGGGCCACCCTGGACCCGGCCGTCGTCGTCATGTGGACCGGTACCGACGTCGTACCGCCCGCGATCACCAACGAGCAGGCCGACGGTGCCTCGAAGCTCTTCGGCCGCAAGGTCTTCGTCTGGGACAACTACCCGGTCAACGACTACGGCAACACCAGCGGCCGGCTGCTGCTCGCCCCGTACGACAAGCGCGAGGCGGGCCTGTCCAGCCACCTCTCCGGCATCGTTGCCAACCCGATGAACCAGCCGTACGCCAGCAAGGTCGCGGTCTTCGGCGCCGCGGACTTCACCTGGAACGACAAGGCGTACGACGCGAAGGCGAGCTGGGCGCGAGCCATGGCCTACCTCGCGGGCGGTGACCGCCGGGCCACCGACGCGCTGCTCGTCTTCGCCGACCTGGAACACCTGGCCCCGACCTTCGGCACCACCCCCTGGCAGTCCCAGGCACCCGAACTCGCCGGCCGGGTAGCCGAGTTCTGGAAGACATGGGACGCGGGCGACCGCACCAGTTCTGTCAAGGCGCTGCGGACCTACGCGAACGAAATCGAGGACGCCCCCGCCGCCATCCGCGCCGGATCGGTGGAGCAGGGCTTCGCCGCCGATGCCGAGCCCTGGCTTGACGCCACCCAGCTGTGGGGCATGTCGATGGTGAAGACACTGGACGCGCTCGCAGCCCGGCAGGCCGGTGACAAGGAGAAGGCCGAGGCGCTGCTCGCCGACTCCGAGGCCCTGCAGAAGCAGGCCCGGGCCGTACGGGTCGATCCGGCGCGCAACACCTGGGGCAAGGCCCAGCCCAAGGTCGGCGACGGGGTACTCGACTCCTTCCTCATCCAGGCGGACATCCGGCTTCAGCTGTGGGATGCCGCGGGCGGCTCGGAGAACCTCGCACTGAAGGGCACGGCGAGTGCATCCAGCGTCGAGCAGAACCTCGACCGGCTCTCGGCCCGGTACGTCAACGACGGTCAGCTCGGCACCCGTTGGGCATCCGGCTACAGCGACAACGAGTGGGTCCAGGTGAAGCTCGCCGCCCCCGCCAAGGTCGCAGCGGTAACCCTCGCCTGGGAGGGCGCCTGCGCGACGGAGTACCAGATCCAGACCTCTCTGGACGGGACGAACTGGAGCGAGGCAGCCACCCAGAACCCCGACAGCTGCGGCAATGACGTAATCAAGATCAACTCCAGCAGTGCGGTGCAGTATGTCCGAATGCAGGGCGTCAAGCGGAAGACGACCTGGGGCTACTCGGTCTACGAGATGGGCATCTACGGATCGCCCGCGGCGTGATCCGGCGGTAGCCGCCAAGGCGTAGTCAAGAGGCAGGAGGGCGGTCCGCCTGATACGGACCGCCCTCCTGTGCACCTCGTGATCCGCCGCCGGCGCCGCGGTGTGCGCGGCAGGGGCGGCGGCCGGTCCGGCCTTCACCCGGCTGTGCGGCGCGGAACTCCCGCGCTGACCCGGGCCCGTACGCCCCTGATGGCGACTCTCGCAAAACGGTTCTGTCATTCCCAAGCCGGGAGGCTCGGGGAAGGTCCGCAAGCCAGGGATTCCGACGATCGCGGACCGGGTCGTTCAGGCAGCACTGAAACGGGTGCTGGAACCGATCTTCGAGGCCGACTTCAAGCCGGTGCCCTATGGGTTCCGGCCCCGACGGCGGGCCCAGGATGTGATCGCCGAGATCCACTATTTCGGCACCCGGGGATACCGCTGGGGTCCGGAAAAGCGGACCGGGAGCAATCCCGGCACCGCGCTCCGGGCCTACTCAGCGAACCCGGGTCTGTCGGGGACTGCAGGATCGTTCCACCCGGAAGCACATGGGACCGCCCCGGCCGCATGTGCGGCCGGGGCGGAACGGTCACTGCGGGTTTCGCGGGGACCCGGGGCTGCCGTGGGCTAGCCCAGCGAAGCGATGGCCTCGTTGAACGTCGCCGACGGGCGCATGGCGGCCGAAGCCTTGGCGGCGTCCGGACGGTAGTAGCCGCCGATGTCGACGGGCGAGCCCTGCACCGCGATGAGCTCATCGACGATCGTCTGCTCCTGCTCGGTCAGCGTCTTGGCGAGACCGGCGAACGCCTCCGCGAGCTGCGGGTCGTCGGTCTGCTTCGCCAGCTCCTGGGCCCAGTACATCGCCAGGTAGAAGTGGCTGCCGCGGTTGTCGATGCCACCCAGCTTGCGGCTCGGCGACTTGTCCTCGTTGAGGAAGGTGCCGGTGGCGCGGTCGAGGGTGTCGGCGAGCACCTGGGCGCGCGCGTTGCCCGTCGTCTGCGCCAGGTGCTCGAAGCTGACCGCGAGCGCGAGGAACTCGCCCAGGCTGTCCCAGCGCAGGTAGTTCTCCTTGACCAGCTGCTGGACGTGCTTGGGAGCGGAGCCACCGGCGCCGGTCTCGAACAGGCCGCCGCCGTTCATCAGCGGGACGACCGAGAGCATCTTGGCGCTCGTGCCGAGTTCCAGGATCGGGAACAGGTCGGTCAGGTAGTCACGCAGCACGTTGCCGGTGACCGAGATGGTGTCCTCGCCCCGGCGGATGCGCTCCAGCGAGAACGCGGTCGCCTCGACCGGCGACAGGATCTTGATCTGCAGACCCTCGGTGTCGTGGTCGGCGAGGTACGTCCTGACCTTGGCGATGAGCGTCGCGTCGTGCGCGCGGCCCTCGTCCAGCCAGAACACGGCCGGGGTGCCGGTGGCGCGGGCGCGGGTGACGGCGAGCTTGACCCAGTCCTGGATCGGCAGGTCCTTGGTCTGGCACATGCGGAAGATGTCACCGGCGGCGACCGTCTGCTCCAGCACCACGTTGCCGGAACCGTCGACGACGCGGACCGTGCCCGGGGCGGCGATCTCGAAGGTCTTGTCGTGGCTGCCGTACTCTTCGGCCTTCTGCGCCATCAGACCGACGTTCGGCACCGAGCCCATCGTCGACGGGTCGAACGCACCGTGCGCCCGGCAGTCGTCGATGACGGCCTGGTAGACGCCCGAGTAGCTGCTGTCCGGCAGGACGGCCAGGGTGTCGGCCTCCTTGCCGTCCGGGCCCCACATGTGGCCGGAGGTGCGGATCATGGCCGGCATGGACGCGTCGACGATGACATCGCTCGGCACGTGCAGGTTGGTGATGCCGCGGTCGGAGTCGACCATCGCCAGGGCGGGGCCCTCGGCGAGCTCGGCCTCGAAGGCGGCCTTAATCTCGGCGCCCAGGTGGGGCACGCCGTCCAGGCCGTTCAGGATCGTGCCGAGGCCGTCGTTCGGCGACAGACCGGCGGCGATCAGTGCCTGGCCGTACTTCGCGAACGTCTTCGGGAAGAAGGCGCGCACCACGTGGCCGAAGACGATCGGGTCGGAGACCTTCATCATCGTGGCCTTCAGGTGCACGGAGAAGAGCACACCCTCGGCCTTGGCGCGGGCGATCTGCGCCTTGAGGAACTCGTGCAGGGCCGCCGCCCGCATCACGGACGCGTCGACGACCTCGCCCGCGAGCACGGGTACCGACTCGCGCAGGACAGTGGTGGTGCCGTCGTCACCGGCGAGCTCGATCCGCAGGGAGCCCGGCTCGGCGATGACGGCGGACTTCTCGGTGGAGCGGAAGTCGTCGGCGCTCATCGTCGCGACGTTCGTCTTCGAGTCGGCCGTCCAGGCGCCCATGCGGTGCGGGTGCGTCTTGGCGTAGTTCTTCACCGACGCGGGGGCACGGCGGTCGGAGTTGCCCTCGCGCAGGACCGGGTTGACCGCGCTGCCCTTGACCTTGTCGTAGCGTGCGCGGACGTCCTTCTCCTCGTCCGTCTGCGGGTCGTCCGGGTAGTCCGGCAGCGCGTAGCCCTGCTGCTGCAGCTCGGCGATGGCCGCCTTCATCTGCGGGATCGACGCCGAGACGTTCGGCAGCTTGATGATGTTGGCGCTGGGCGTCTTGGCCAGCTCGCCGAGCTCGGCGAGAGCGTCATCGATGCGCTGGTTCTCGTCGAGGTGCTCCGGGAAGCTGGCAATGATCCGCCCCGCCAGGGAGATGTCGCGGTTCTCGACGGTGACCCCGGCCGTCGAGGCGTACGCCTCGATCACAGGCAAGAACGAATACGTCGCCAGGGCCGGGGCCTCGTCGGTGTGCGTATAGATGATGGTCGAGTCAGTCACCGGGTGCTCCGCTCCACGTCTGCAACATTGCTTGATATCAAGATATCCCGTGGCCGTCGTCTGTTCGACAGGGCCCTGCCGACCCGGCAGCGGTCCATGAAGATCATCCGTGGGTCGATCCGGGCAGTGGCCCCGACCGTCAGAGCGCCCACACTCCCTTGGCGAGCGTGGTGATCCCACCGCCGAGTGCGAGCAGCAGGACGAGCAGCCGGGCCCGCTTTTCCGGCACCCGATCGGTGAGCGCCTTCCCGATCAGGGCGCCCGCCGCCAGGCCGACAGTGATCAGGAGCCAGAGACGAGTGCTGAGCTGCGGAACGCCATTGGCGGCGACGGAGAATGCGTTCACCACGACCCCGTAGAACTGGGCGTTCGGCACGAATTCCCGCACGGTCCAACCCGCATTCACGGCATACAGGGAGACCGCCGGGCCGCCGACGCCCGCCGACGAGTTCATGAACCCGCCACGGCACCCGCGGCCACCGCACCTCCCGCCCCGCGCAGAGCGGGCACCCGGACCCCCCGCATCACCAGCAGCACGGCCCCGCTCACCAGCGCCCCCATGCACGCCAGCAGCACCGGCTCGGCAACCGGGCCGCCACCCAGCTCCCGGCCGGCACGGTGCACGCGGCCGCCACGACCAGGGGCACCATCGCTGCCGGGCGCACCTGCCGTCGACCGCCCGCGAGCCCGACCAGGCTGATCGCACCGGCCGCGCAGTTCGCGAGCACCACACCCTCGGCCGGGCCGAGAGCCAGCACCAGAGCGGGCACGGCTATGAGCGCGAACCCCATCCCCGTGAGCCACTGGACCGAGGCGCCGATCAGCACGATGCCGCTCAGCAGCAGCTCGGCCGTCCCACCGCTCGTCACGGACCGGATCCTGCCAGGTGTGCCGCGCCGGCTCATAGAGTTCCGACGCGATGACGATCAGCGGCCAGGATCCGGGCGACCGACCCGGCGGTCGAGACCCCGCAGCCTTCGGCGCGGGCGCGCCGGGCCCGACCGGCGGTTCCGAGTGGCGGGCCGACGTCCTTCATCGGAGTTCCGCCGCCAGTGATCGCCGGGCGACAGGATCGGCGCCCTGCGGTCGGCCTGTGCCCGGATCTCGTGGTGCGCCTCGTGAGCAGTGACCCGGAACGCCTCGTCGTAGGAGGCCGGCGCTGCGGTGATCGCTGCGCCGGCGGTACCGCGCCGACGGACATGCCATGCCGGCCAGGTGATGAGGCCCATGGCCGCGGCGAGGCCGCCGACGACCGCGAGGAGCGGCAGGAATTCATCCATCGGTCCGAGCGATCCAGCCTTCCGCGGAAGGCTGGTGCCCCGGAGAGCGCCGGGACACCAGTGAATCGGGCGCGGGGCGGGGCGAGCGCCCGCCACGCGTCGTGTCAGTCGTCGATCGCCGCCCCGTACAGCGCGTCCAGGGACGGACCACCGAAAGCGCGCGCCCCGTAGTTCCACGAGCCGGAGGTCGTCACACCGCCGGTGCCCGCGGAGAAGACCCAGACGTAGCCGTCGTTCGTGTTCTCACCGGGCGCCGAGACGAGCAGACCGAAGCGTCCGTCGCCGTTGGGGTCGGTGAAGGAGACCTGGCCGCCGAACTTGTCGCCCTTCTCCACAGTGCCCGGGACCTTCGCGGTGCCCTGCGTCACCGACAGCGCGCCGGTGGCGGTCAGCCCCCGGGCCGAGCCGCGCAGCACGGTGAAGGCACCCGCGTCCGCGACACGGCCGACGTCCTCGCCGGAGATGCCGATCGCCAGGTCCGCGAATCCGTCCTTGTTCGTGTCGCCGATGGAGAGGTCGGTGCCGAAGCCGTCGCCCCGCTCGTTCGATCCCGGTACGCCGGGAGAGTTCTGGGTCCACCAGAGCGGCGGGGTGCCAGGGCCCTCCTGGCCCGCGGGGCCGGCCGCGCTGCCGTAGTAGACGCCGACCATGCCGCCGGTCATGCTCGCGCCGCCGTCGTCCGGGCTGTGCGGCTCGCCGGTGGCCAGGTCGTCGTATCCGTCGCCGTTGATGTCGCCGGAGGCGACGACCGGGCCGCCGCGTACCGCGGTGACCGGCAGCGGCTCGTCGTTGGAGGCGGTGCCGGGGAGGATGTACGACCAGCCGTGCCCCGGCTCGTCACCGACGCTGGTGCCGGAGACGACCAGGTCGGCGTAGCCGTTGTTGTCGTAGTCGCCGGTCGTCATCGACGCGGGCCGGATGCCCGGCGCCTCGGCGGCGGACCCGATGCGTGCCTTCTTCGACGGCGAGGAGAGCGTCGTACGCGACTTCTGTACGGGCTGCCGCGTCCGCGGGCCGGCGCTCTTCGTGCTGGGCTCGGTGGCCGGCTCGAACTGGTACGTGGTCAGTCCGACCGAGTCCATGACCGCCAGCAGATCGCCCGGGGTGGTGTCGGAGAACCGGGCCGCGGCGAGCGAGGCGCCGAACTTGCCGCCTGCGGTGGGCTCTTCGGCCTGAAGCCAGTTGCTCACCGACCCGCTGAGCCCCTTCGGCGTGCCCCACAGGACGACGACGCCACCCGCGTTGGAGACGGTGCCGATGTCCTCGCCGGGGATGCCGACGACCGCGTCGTCGTAGCCGTCGCCGTCCAGGTCGCCGGTGGCCAGGGTCTTGCCGAAGCCGTCGCCGCTCTCGGCGGCGCCTGCCACACCCGAGGTGTTCTGGCTGATGGCCCTGGCGTTGGAGGTGCCCATGCCCTTGGGTCCGCCGTACTGCACGGTGACCATGCCCGCGCCCTTGTGCCCGCCGACGGCCGCACCGGGAGCACCGACGAGCACGTCGTCGTAGCCGTCGCCGTTGAAGTCGGTGTTGCGGTCGTTGGCGTGGGTGCCGCCGGGAGTGCCGGCGTACGCGGACGGGGCGGCGGCGATGGCCGCCCCCGTCACGAGGAGAAACGATGCCGCGGCAACGGCGGTCGAGCGGTGCTTGCGCATGAGCGGCTCCTTGGCTCACGAAGGGCCGGGCTTGCTCGGGGGGCACGGGGGGTATCCGGAAAGGGCCCGTTCCTTGTCCGTCGTCGTGTTTGACAGCGCATGCGGCACAAGGGTTGTACGCGGAATGTGCCCGGATTTCCGAAGAAGATCCCGACGTCGCGGTCCGGGGGCCGACGGGGCGATGGCCCTCTGACCGGTGTGGTCCCGGGATGCGGGTGCGGGGTGTCAGCGTGAGGATCGGAGTACGGGTGGTGGCCCGGTAGCGTCCCGGCCCTGAGGCCGGTTCTCCCTTCCGGCGCTTCCTGGACCGCCCCCGGCCCGGCGACCAGGGGGCGTGGAGGCAGGTGCCGCGCCCCTGTGGACGGGAGCGATCTCGTTCGGTCTGGTCACTTCTCTGCACTACCTGACGCATCGGCCCCTGGTCGGCATCCAGGACCTCAACTGGGCCGTGTCGGTGGACTCCACTGTCGTGCGTGCGCATCAGCACGCAGCCGACGCCCGCAAAAAGGGGCCCAGTCGGCGAACCGGCCGACCATGCCATCGGCCGGTCCCGGGGCGGACTGACCACAAAGATCCACCTCTCTGGTCTTCCCGCTGGTCCGAACGAAACGGCCTAACGGCTGTCCCGTCATCCCTGGCGGATCAGCGCGCGGCGTCGGAGGCGGTGCATCGCAAGGCGGAGGGGTGTTCTCAAACTGGGCGTATTCGGTCGTTCCGACAATGCAGTGAGGTGCCGCAGCTGTCGTCGTGCGCCCGCCAGGGATGACGGGACAGCCCTGAGGGGATGCCAGCGGCGTGGCCGGACTCACGCACCCTGACCCGCCCGCCCATCCGCGCGACCTCTTACTATCGTGTGGCGTTTCGTTGTCGGACGCCGATGCCTGCCTGGCCGTGTCCGCAGCCCAACGCCCACGACGTCCGCCGCGCAGCGATGGAGTCGGGTATCGAGCAGTCGAGGAGAGGAACGTTCATGCGTGCTCGGAGCATCGGCGCGGCCGCCGCAACAGCATTGGCGCTGGTGGCTGCCCGCGACCTCGTCCAGAAGAAGCACGCACTGCTCAGAAACTTCCCCGTGATCGGGCACGCCCGGTACCTGTTGGAGACGATCGGGCCGGAGCTGCGGCAGTACGTCGTGACGTCCAACGAGGAAGAGCGCCCGTTCAGCCGTGACCAGCGCACCTGGATCTATGCGTCGGCGAAGGGAGAGAACAACTACTTCGGGTTCGGAACCGACGTGGACGTCGAGCACGTGCAAGGGCACGCATACGTGAAGCAGCGCACGTTCGCCGGCACGCTGCCCGACCTGCACGACCCGCAGGCCCCGCTGCCCTCGGCCAAGGTGCTGGGCGGCCCGCGCGGGCGCGCCAAGGCGTTCCGGCCGGCGAGTGTGGTGAACATCTCGGCGATGAGCTTCGGATCGCTGTCCGGCGCGGCCATCACGGCGCTCAACAAGGGCGCGGCGCTGGCCGGCACGATGCACAACACGGGTGAGGGCGGTCTCTCGCCGTACCACCGCAGCGGCGGCGACCTGATCCTCCAGATCGGGACGTCGTACTTCGGCTGCCGTAACGAGGACGGCACCTTCAACCTCGACAAGCTCAAGGACGTGGTGGCCGGCGCCCCGGTCAAGGCGATAGAGATCAAGCTCTCCCAGGGCGCCAAGCCGGGGCTCGGCGGGATGCTGCCGGGCGCGAAGGTCACCCCGGAGATCGCCAAGATCCGCGGCATCCCGGTCGGTGAGGACTGTGCCTCCCCGTCGCGGCACACCGCGTTCCACGATGTCGACTCGATGCTCGACTTCGTGGAGCTGCTCGCTGACGAGACCGGTCTGCCGGTCGGGATCAAGAGCGCTGTGGGGGAGATGAGCTTCTGGCGGGAGCTGGCCATGTTGATGGCGCGTGGTGATCGCGGGGTCGACTTCGTGACCATCGACGGAGGCGAGGGTGGCACCGGGGCGGCTCCCCTGATCTTCAGCGACTCGGTGTCGCTGCCCTTCCGGATGGGCTTCTCCCGCGTCTACAGCACGTTCGCCGAGCGGGGTCTGACCGACGACATCACCTTCATCGGCTCCGGCAAGCTCGGCCTGCCCGAGAACGCTGCCGTCGCCTTCGCTCTGGGTGTCGACATGATCAACGTCGGCCGCGAGGCAATGCTGTCCATCGGGTGCATCCAGGCGCAGAAATGCCACACCGACAAGTGCCCCACCGGCATCGCCACCCAGGATCCGTGGCTGGTGCGCGGCGTCGACGCGCCCTCGAAGGCCACTCGGGCCGCTGTCTACCTGCGCACCCTGCGCAAGGAGCTGCTGAAGGTCTCGGGAGCTGTCGGCGTCGCCCACCCGGCACTCATCACCACCACCGACATCGAGATCATGAACGGCGACTACGACGCCCGCACCCTGGCGAGCGTCTATGGCTACAAGGACGGCTGGGGCGAACTCGGCCCGGAGCTCGCCCAGGAGATCACCGCACTGCTCACCACCAAACCGGCCCCTCTCCAGAAGCCGGCCGGCTGACGCGTGACGAGTTGCCGGTGGATGGCCGGGTAGCCAGGGCGTGTTTCGAAAGTAGCGTCGTCCGCACGTAGGGCGGGCCGGGCGGCGTCCGGTGCGTGCGATCGCCGATGTACGCGGCCACCCCGAACAGCCTCTGGGGTCGCCCGAGCCGGTCCGACAGTGGCCCGGTGGCGACCTGCCCGAGGGGCGGACCGATCAGGCATGCGGTCACGGTCAGCTGCTCGGTCGACGACGCCGCACCGCCTCCATTCGTGGGCCGTCACGTTTGGTGGGCCATCGGTGCGTGGGATCACTGTGTGCGGTGGCCGGGCCTCCCCCTGGGCCGGTCGCCGCCAGACCCGGTGCCCTGCCTGCTGAGCTGCTCTTCGTTGAGTCCGCCGCGGCTGGGTCCGCACAGGGCACCCGGTCCGGCACACCCTGGCCGGGGCGCCGCAAGGTGACGGGACCGTCCGGGCAAGGTCTCGATTCTTCGTGCGAACGGAAGGGGCCTCCGGGTTCTGGTCCTCCGCAGCCGGCCGGGGCGGGGGAAGACTCAGCGGCTTGCTCCTTCCCGCGTGTAAGACCGACCGGCAAATGGGAGGCGGCGGCGCGGGGCTGGGCACGCACATCTGCCGCGTTGTCGTCAATCACCATGGCTCCGCCATGCCTCAATCCTCCGCCTTGCAGCTGCACGCACCCAGCCCCGCTCCTTCTCCCACCTCCCATTTGCCGGTCGGTCTAAGTCGGCCGAAGGAGGGGAGAGGGTGTCGTAAAAGTCGATCAGTGACTATTAGTGAGTGATCGACTACGTTGAGCTCGTGATCCCGGGGATGAGCAGCAAGGCGGTGGGGCACCCGCTGCGGGCGGCGTTGTTGTTCGCCCTGCTCCTGCTGGTCGGCTGTCATCTCGTCGGCGCTCTGCACGGGCCGGGGTTCGCCACTCTGTCCACGCACGCGGCCGTCGACGGCTGTTCGCACGCCGCGGCGAAGCACAGTGCGGACCGGGCGCCCGGTCACGGTGGCGGCCACGCGGAGGTGGTCGACCACGCCGTGGACCGGGTTCGTACCCCTGTGGACCGCGCCATCACCGATCCCGGTGAGATGGCGCCTCTCACGTACACGCCCCGCTCGGTGCCAGGCCCGTCCGATCGCGAGGGTCCGGAACCCTTGAGGGGCGGTACCGGCGGCCAGGCGACTCTGACCCGGCTCTGCGTCCTGCGGCGGTAGGCCGCGCCCGCACGCCTTCTCTTCCCCCACCCGTGTCCGCGTGGACACGGGTGGGGCCGGAGGCGTGCTCGCGTGCCCGTGACCCGTCTGCCCCGCACACCCCGCTTGTTCCGGTGTGCACCAAGGAGCGTTACCGACCATGCACGTCCCCCTGCTCGAAAACTTCTGCGCGAACTCACTCGCCCCCGCGCCGCCGGTCGCCCGCGGTGCCCACCAGTTGGTGGGCAACACTCCGGTCCTGTGGGTGGGCGAGCCTTTCGCGCCTGCCGGACGGGGCTTCTTCGCCAAACTGGAGGGAGCCAACCCCGGAGGCATCAAGGACCGGCCCGGCCTGCACATGGTCCGGGAAGCCCGTCGACGTGGCGCTCTCCGACCCGGAGCCCCGATCATCGAGTCCTCCAGCGGCACCCTCGCGCTCGGCCTGGCCCTGGCCGGTCTGACCCACGGCCACCCGGTCACCGTTGTCACCGACCCCGGCATGGAGCCGGCGATGCTGCGCCTTCTCACCACACTGGGCGCCGAGGTGAGGCAGGTGGCCGCCCCGCATCCGGCCGGCGGCTGGCAGCAGGCCCGCCGCGAACAGGTCACGGAGCTGCTCGGCGCGAACCCGGGAGCGTGGTGCCCGGACCACTACCACAACCCCGACAACGTCGCCGCGTACAGGCCTCTGGCCGCCGAACTCATCGCCCAGCTCGGCCGCATCGACGTACTCGTCGCCTCGGTCGGCACGGGCGGCCACTCAGCAGGGGTCAGCGCCGTGCTCCGGGAGAGCTTCCCCGATCTGGCGCTGATCGGAGTCGATGCGACCGGCTCGACGATCTTCGGCCAGCCTGCCGCCGCGCGCCTGATGCGGGGCCTGGGCTCCAGCATCCACCCGGGCAATGTCGACTACCACGCTTTCACCGAAGTCCACTGGGTCGCCCCCGCCGAGGCGGTCTGGGCCTGCCGTCAACTCGCCCGCCGGCACTACGCATCGGGCGGCTGGAGCGTCGGCGCGGTCGCCCGGGTCGCCGGATGGGCGGCCCGCACCTGTCCCTCCGGCACCCGCATCGCTGCGATCTTCCCCGACGGCCCCCACCGCTACCTGGAAACCATCTACAACGACGCCTGGTGTCAGGAGCACCAGCTGCTCGGCCACCTTCCGCCCGAGGAACCCGACACCATCGACGACCCGGCCGAACACACCGCGCGGCACTGGACGCGCTGCGCCCGCGTGACCGACCCGCTGGATCGCGCCGTCCCCGCGGGCATTCGCAACGTGGTGGGTGTCCGGTGAAGCAACTGTGCGCGCGCGTGCGCTCCTTCGACCCCGGTCTCCAGCTGCTGATGTGCAATCAGTTCGGCATCAATCTCGGCTTCTACATGCTGATGCCCTACCTCGCCGACCACCTTGCCCACGGCCTGGGCCTCGCAGCCTGGGCGGTCGGCCTGGTACTCGGCGTGCGCAACCTCTCCCAGCAAGGGATGTTCTGGCTCGGCGGCACCCTCGCCGACCGGATCGGCTACAAACCCCTCATCCTGACCGGCTGCGGCCTGCGCACCGGCGCATTCGCCCTGCTGGCCCTCGCCGACACCCTCCCGGCGCTGGTCATCGCGTCCGCCGCAACCGGTCTTGCCGGGGCCCTGTTCAACCCTGCCGTCCGCGCCTACCTCGCCGCCGGAGCGGGCGAGCGCCGAGTGGAGGCCTTCGCCGCCTTCAACGTCTTCTACCAGGCCGGCATCCTGCTCGGCCCGCTCGTAGGCCTTGCCCTGCTCGCCTGGGATTTCCGCCTCGTGTGTACGGTCGCGGCCGCGGTCTTCGCGCTGCTCGCCGTCGTTCAGGCCCGCGCCCTGCCCCCGTGCAGCCCGGCCGCCGACGCCGAGCGCGCCGGCGGGCTGCACGGTATCGCCGCGGACTGGCGGACCATCGCCACCAATCGGCCCTTCGTCCTGTTCTCCGCCGCGATGGCCGGCTCCTACCTCCTGGCCTTCCAGACCTACCTCGCCCTGCCGCTGCAGGCCCGCACCCTCTTCGGTGACAACAGCGGCACCGTCATGGGCGTGATTTTCGCCGTCTCCGCCCTGACCTCCGTCGTCGGACAACTGCGACTCACCGCCTGGGCCGGAAAACGCTTCGAAGCCCCCAAGGCCATCGCGATCGGCCTCGTTCTGATGGGTGCAGCCTTCCTGCCTCTGCTGCTCGGCCCCCATCATCGGGCCGACGGCCTGTCGGCCGGGGGTGGGACGACCGGTCTGGTGCTGTGCGCGTGCCTGCTGGCAGTCGGCTCGGCGCTGCTGTACCCGTTCGAGATGGACACCCTGGTCCGGCTTTCCGGCGAGCGGCTGGTCGCCACGTACTACGGCGCGTACAGCACCGTCTCCGGGATCGCGGTGGCCGCGGGGAACCTGGGCGTGGGAGCCCTGTTCGACCTCGCCGCCCGCCTGGGCACACCGTGGCTGCCCTGGGCGGCGCTGGCCGCCGTGGGCGGTGGTTGCGCGGCGGCCCTGATCGCACTGCGCCGCACCGGCCATCTCAACCCTGCCAACGCTGTCCCGGCTCCGGCGGTGGCCTGAGCCCCTGGCCGGGGGTGCGTCTCACGCGTGGGGCGCACGCCCGGTCAGCCGGTGATCGGCCAGCTCCAGGGCTTCGGCCACCACACGTCGCAGATGACCGTCGGGCAGCGTGTAGATCACCCGCCGGCCCTCCTTGCGGGTCGTCACCAGCCCGGACATGCGCAACCGGGCGAGATGCTGGCTGACCGCCGGCCGGGCCGCTCCTACGGCCTCCGCCAATGAGCTGACGTCCGCTTCATTCGCTGCCAGGACATGGAGCAGCGCCAGCCGGGTGCGGTCCGCCAGAAGGCCCAGGACCTCGGCCGCGACCAGGAAATGCTCAGTGCCCACGTCTCGCGGCTGCGAACCCTGCGCAGTTGATAGATGCATGCGTGCATTCATACGCACATAATAGGCAGGTGGGACCTCCGTCCACCCCGCCGCCCGACGAAAGCGAGCGCGTTGTGAGCCAGCAGCATCACCATGATCACGACGGCCCCGGTGCCGGGCACGGGCATGACCACGGTCACCACGGTCACGAGGACGCGCACGACCACGGACACCCGCGGAGCGCCGGCTCGCGCTGGTCGCGGGTGCGGCACCAGGTCACCCATGTGGTCGCGCCGCACAGTCACGAGGTCATGGACAAGGTCGACTCGGCGCTGGAGACCTCCCGGGAGGGGATGCGCACCCTGTGGCTGTCCCTGGGCATCCTGGGGGCGACCACGGTGATCCAGGCGGTCGTCGTCGTGCTGTCGGGGTCCGTCGCGCTGCTGGGCGACACCATCCACAACGCCGCCGACGCATTGACCGCCATCCCGCTGGGCATCGCGTTCGTCCTGGGCCGCCGTGCGGCGAACCGCCGCTACACCTACGGTTACGGACGCGCCGAGGACCTGGCCGGCGTCGTCATCGTGCTCACCATCGCCGCATCCTCCGCCCTGGCTGCGTACGAGGCGGTCGACCGGCTCCTCAGGCCACGCGACATCACCCACCTGTGGGCGGTCGCCGCCGCCGCGGTGGTCGGCTTCATCGGCAACGAATGGGTGGCCCGCTGTCGCATCCGCACCGGCCGCACGATCGGCTCCGCCGCCCTCGTCGCCGACGGACTGCACGCCCGCACCGACGGCTTCACCTCGCTCGCGGTTCTCCTCGGCGCCGGCGGCGCGGCACTCGGATGGCGGGCCGTCGACCCGATCGTCGGGCTGCTCATCACCGTCGCGATCCTCATGGTGCTGAGGCAAGCCGCCCGCGAGGTCTACCGGCGGTTGATGGACTCCGTCGACCCCGCGCTGGTCGACACTGCCGAAACCGCATTGCGTGCCGTGGACGGCGTCCGCGACATCGGACAGGTCCGCATGCGGTGGATCGGCCACGCGTTGCGTGCCGAGGCCGACATCGTCGTCGACCCGCAGCTCACCGTGGTCCAGGCCCACGCCCTGGCCGTCACGGCCGAGCACGCCCTCATCCATGCCGTCCCCCGCCTGGTCGCCGCCACCGTGCACACCGACCACACCGCCGACCACGGCGACCCCCACGCCGCCCTCGCCCACCACTGGGCCACCTGACCTCGGCATCACGTGGGGCGGGCCGGTCGGCGACGAACGGTACGCACTCATCGCCCGCGTCCGACGGACGGAGGGGCCTCAGGTACCCGGCCGGGGTATTGTCGAAGGGGTCGGCGACTACAGGCGCCCAGCAACGCGGAGGAAAGGAGCGGCAGTGGGCATCGGACAACCGAGCGAGCGGGGCAGCGCCCGGCTCATCGCGGTCTGTGCCGTCCTGCTCGGTCTGTTCCTCATGCACGGCGCGCCGGCCACCGCCGCCGAGGGCTGCCACGGTGCGATGCCCGCTGTCACCGTACCCACGCACGGCGGCCACGCCGCTCCGACGACGACCTCAGCGGCGCTGCCGGCCACCGCGCAGAGTGCTCAGGCCGCCCGGGCCGGGGACGGTTCGCAGATGCACGGGGTGCAGTGCGTCTCCACCCCCGCGCACATGCGGAACCCGCTGCCGACGGCCGGCCTGTACACCGCCGTCGCACTGCCGGCCGCATGGCTGCCGGCGGGATTGCCGGCGGCCGCCGGCTGGACGCGGCGGCGCGGCCCGCCGGCGGGCGGGCGGGATCTCCTCATCCAGGTGTGCGTCGCGCGGACGTGACAGGCACCGTGCCGAACCCGGTCAAGACCGGGCCGGCTCCGTGTCCTGCCCTTCCCGCGCGCCACCGGCGTGGTGCGCCCACCCGGAAAGACCCCTCTCATGTTCGCCTCTTCCCGATTCACCATGCGTCGCCGCGCCGTCGCGGCAGCCGGCACCGCAGCGGCCCTCGCGCTGACCCTGGCCGCGTGCGGCTCCTCCGGCGACTCCTCGGCCATGCCGGGGATGAACCACGGCGCGAAAGCCTCGGATTCCGCTTCGCACAGCGCGTCGCCATCGATGAGTGACATGCCCGGCATGGACCACATGGCCGCCGACAACGGCCTGTCCGACAACAAGGACGGCTACCGCCTCACCTCCCACGATGCGACCCTGCCCTCCGGCAAGCGGGCCGCGTACCGGTTCACGGTCAACGGCCCGGACGGCAAGCCGGTCACCGACTTCGCCGTCGACCAGACCAAGCGGATGCACTTCTACGCCATCCGCTCGGACCTGACCGGCTTCCAGCACATCCACCCGGTCATGGCTGCCGACGGCACCTGGACCGCCGACCTCACCTCCCTCGCCCCCGGCTCCTGGCGCATGTTCGCCTCCTTCACTCCGGACACCGGCGCAGGGAAGGGCAAGGAATTCGTGCTGAGCCGCAGCGTCACCGTTCCCGGGACCCCCTCGAAGACCCCGCTGCCCGCAGGGGCCGGCAGTGTCGAGGTCGACGGGTACACCGTCACCGTCAAGGGCGAGCCGATGGCCGGCATGGCGCACCCGCTGACCGTCACCGTGTCCAAGGACGGCGAGCCGGTCACCGATCTGCAGCCCTACCTGGACACCTACGCCCACTTGACCGCCTTCCACGAGGGTGACGCCGCATTCGCCCACCTTCACCCGACCACCAAGGTGAACGGTGACCACGGTGGCCCCGACCTGGCTTTCCACGCCGAACTGCCCACCTCGGGCAACTGGCGGCTGTTCCTGCAGTTCCGGACCGGCGGCAAGCTCCACACCGCTGCCCTGACTCTGCCCGTGGGCTGACCCCGGAGAGGCACCGCCGCCCGTGCGGATGCTGTTGGCACAGTCGCCGGCAGCATCCCGGGCGGCGGCGCCCCTCGTCAGGAATCCGGCCGGTCAGAGGCCGCGCAGTGGGATGAATGGGCCGGCCGACTCAGGGGACGGAATCCGGCGAATCTCCAGGGATTCCCCGTGCCGGACCGACGATCAGTCAGTCCGCCCTGCCCCCGTGTCCGATCTCCGCCGACTCACCGTTGTCCCGGCCGCATGCGCGCGGCGTGGGACGATCCGGCGCACGAGCGGGAAAGCCTCTGACAGAGCCGGAGGACGTGCAATTCCGGATCAGAGCCCGTCCGGCGGCTCCCGATGCGGCGTCACGCCGAGCCCGACGCGCGCCGCCCCTTGTAATTGATCTTCATGGTGTCCATGTCCGTGGCGGTGGAGCGCAGTTCACGGAAGCCGTAGCCGTACTCCTTCAGCGCCGTCTCCGCCCGGTCCTCGGCGATCGCCGACGCCATCTCCTCGCCGTCCTCGGCGTCCGACACGACCACGTACCGGAAGCTGAAGTGCTTGAGCACCGCGTCGTAGGTGAGTGAACCCACCTCGGTGAACTGCATCGCCGCCAGGCCGTGCTGCTCGACCTCGGCCAGCAGTCGGGCGCGTGCCTTGTCCGTGAGGCCGTCAAAGGTGCCGCGCACGATCACTCGGTAGGTGTGCTGGGTGCCCATCCTGTCCTGCCGCCTTCATCGCATGAGTCGTTGGGGATCAAGGCTATGACGGCGAGGGTGAACGGCACGCGGAATATTGCCGTCGCCGACGCCCCGTCCGACCCGCTCGCCGACCTGCTGGTGGCGGCTTTTGCCGAAGTCTGACGGCTGCGCCCCTGGTCGGGGCGGCTTCCAGCGTGTTCCATGGTCATCGGGGGGCGCCCGGACCTGCGGCGGCCCGCGCGAGGGAGTGAGGTTGCCTTGGCCACGACCGTACGACGTGCCGTACTGACTCTGCCCGCCGCACCGCTGGGCCCGGAGAACCCGCTGCCGGCGCTGCGGCCGCTCGACGAGATGCATGTCGTCGACGACCGGGCCCGCGCAGGACTGCCGCGTGACATGGCACGGCAGATCGGTTACGAGCCGCTGGGCACCGTCCTGCCGGTCCGCATCCTCGACGGGTACGGGCGCGAGCGCACGCCCACCGGCCTGGACGCGATCATCATCGAGAACGACCGGCTGCGGGCCACCGTCCTGCCCGGGCTCGGCGGCCGGATCCATTCCCTCCACCACAAGCCGACCGGCCGCGAACTGCTCTACACCAACCCTGTCCTGCAGCCCGCCGACTTCGCGCTCAACGGCGCCTGGTTCTCCGGCGGCATCGAGTGGAACATCGGCGCCACGGGTCACACCACGCTGTCCTGCGCCCCGGTGCATGCCGCCCGTGTCGCTGCCCCCGACGGCGGCGAGATGGTCCGGCTCTGGGAGTGGGAGCGACTGCGCGACCTCCCGTTCCAGGTGGATCTGTGGTTGCCGGAGGACTCCGACTTCCTTCATGTCGGCGTACGGATACGCAACCCGCACGAGCACACCGCGCCCGTCTACTGGTGGTCCAACATCGCCGTCCCGGAAGGCGAACGCACCCGGATCGTGGCCCCTGCCGACGAGGCCTGGCACTTCGGTTACGAACGGACACTGACCCGGGTTCCCGTCCCGGAGACCGGTTCCGTCGACCGCACGTACCCGCTGCGCAGCGACTTCCCCGCGGACTACTTCTACGAAGTGCCCGACGGCGCCCGCCGCTGGATCGCCTCCCTCGACACCGAGGGCCACGGCCTCGCCCAGACCTCCACCGACCTGCTGCGCGGCCGCAAGCTCTTCGTCTGGGGCAACGGGCCCGGCGGACGCCGCTGGCAGCAGTGGCTCACCGAACCCGGCACCGTCGGCTATGCGGAGATCCAGGCCGGACTGGCCCGGACCCAGCTGGAGCACATCCCGCTCGACCCCGGCGCCGAGTTCAGCTGGCTGGAGTCCTACGGCCCGCTGTCCGCGGACCCCCGGGTCGTGCACGGCGACGACTGGACCGCGGCCCGCGCCGAGACCGAACAACGGCTGGCCGAGGCGCTGCCGCGAGCCGACGTCGATGCCGCGTACGCGGCCTGGCGCCCGTACGCCGACACCGAGCCCGGCGAGTCCCTCGCCACCGGCTCCGGCTGGGGCGCTCTCGAAGTCCGGCGCGCCGGATTCAAGCTCCCCGGCACGCCGTTCACCGAGTCCACCCTGGGCGAGCAGCAGGCACCCTGGCTGCACCTCCTCGACCGGGGCGGCTTCCCCGAACCGCGCCGCGTGGCGCCGCCGGGACCGTCGCTGGTCTCCGCGCACTGGCGCGACATGCTGGAGACGGCAGCCGCCGAACCCCTCACCGAGTACCACCTCGGCGTCGCCCAGTGGCACGCCGGCGACCGCGCCCAGGCGGTCCGCAGCTGGGAACGCGGTCTCGCCCTCGCTCCGTCCCGCTGGCCGCTGCTGCGCTGCCTGGCCGTCGCCGCCCAGGAGGGCGGCCAGCGCGACCGGGCAGCCGACCTCTACACCGAGGCGTTCGGTGACCTGTGCGCGGAGGCCCGGGACGACGGCGATGACTGGACGGCAGCCATCACGGCTCTCGGCCGCGAGGCGATCGAGGCGCTGCTGGCGGCCGGGCGGACCGAGGACGCCCGGACGGTCTGGACCGGCCTGCGCCCGGCGATCCAGCAGCGAGGCCGGTTCCGCCTGCTGGAGGCCCGACTTCTGCTGGCCGAGGGAGACCGCGCTGCCGCCCGTGCCGTCTTCGACGAGGGCTTCGAGGTCGCGGACCTGCGGGAGGGAGCGGAGATCCTGGACGAGGTGTGGTCGGCGCTCACCGACCAGCCACTGCCTGATGTGTACAACTACCGGATGCGTCCCAAGAGTTGACCGGACGCAGCGAGGAGAGGAGCGGCGCGTGATCATCTGGGTGAACGGGGCGTTCGGCAGCGGCAAGACCACACTCGTGGCCGAACTGCACCGGAGGTGGCCCGAGGCCCTCGTCTACGACCCCGAGCAGATCGGTTACGTCCTGCGGGGCATCGTGGAGGTGCCGAAGGGCAACTTCCAGCACCTGCCGCTGTGGCGAAGGCAGGTCGCCTCGATGGCCATCGGGCTGGTCGAGGAGTACGGGCGGCCCGTCCTGGCCCCGATGACCGTCGTCGATCCGCAGTACGCGGACGAGATCTTCGGAGCCCTGGAAGCAGCAGGAGTGAGAGTCCATCACTTCTTCCTCGAGGTGTCCGCCGATGTCCTGGAGCAACGGCTCGATGCCCGGGTCGTCGCGCCGGACGACCCCGTACGCGACGAGGCCGCCCGGCGGTGGGGCAAGGCGCAGATCGCGCAGTGCGTGGCCGCGGTCGACACGCTGCGGGCCGGGACGGTGCTCCTGGACGGTGAGCGGCCCACGCGCCAACTGGCGGATGCGGTGCTGACGCATGTGGGCATGGAGGCGCAGTAGGGGCGCCGCGACCGGAACCCGCCGGGTCAGACGGGCAGGTTCCGGTCGACGTACTCGAAGACCGAGCCGTCCGGATGGACGGCGATCAGGTTCCGGCCGACCGGAGTCGGCACCGGGCCCGCGACGATCCGGGCGCCGACCCGGACGAGGGCCTGATGGGCGTCGTCGACATTCTTCACCGCGATCGTCGCTGTCACCTTGCGCAGGATCTCAAGCTCCGACTCGGGGCCGCTCATCAGGAGAAAGCAGCTGATCGCGGCGACCGAGACCCCGCCGCGCTCGAAGCGCAGCGCCGAACTGGCCGTGAGGTCCTCGTAGAAGGCGACCGCGGCCTCCAGGTCATCGACGCAGATACGCAGCGTGGTTCCCAGGATTTCCATGTGGAACAGGGTAGTTGGCGGTTCGGGCCCATGTGATCGATTCCACCTGCCGGTGTGGACGCCCTGCATCGCACCGGACCTCAGCGACGAGGTTGGCGGAGATGTCGTCGCGGATCGCGGTGTGCGGGCAGGCGCCGGTCTCGACAGCGGCAATCCGCTCGGGCGGGAGCACGGCTTCGCGGCGCAGGAACTCGGCGTCCTCGCGGGTGTAGATGTCGTTGGTGACCACAGCGATGGACAGCTGGTCCCGCAGGACCCGGCACAGTGCGGCCACGGTCGCGGTCTTGCCGGAGCCGACGGGGCCGCCGAGGCCGATGCGCAGCGCGCGGCGGCTGCCGTCGGGCCGCAGCGGCTCGGCGCTGTGGGTGTGGCGGTGCGGCATGATCACGGGCTGGTCGAGGTGCACGTCAACTCCAGGGGGATGAAAGGGCGGTTCAGGAGGCGAAGAGGCGGACGGTCCAGGTGGCGTGCTGTTCGCCGGTGAGGTCCAGCAGTGGCGCGGAAGCAGCCGGGAGGGCTTCGACGCCCGCCTCGGCGACCCTGTTTCCCGCGGCCGCGGCGGCGTCGGCCACGTCGTCGAGTTCGGGAGCCAGTCGCGCCAGCAGTGCGGTCGCGTCGAAGGGGTCGAGGCCGAGCAGCCGTACGGCGGCGGTCGCGGGGCCGCCGATGCTCTCGTAGGCGGCTGCTTGTGCGGCGTCCAGCGGGCTCAGCCCGGCCGCACGGGCGGTGGCTCCGAGGACGACGGGCTGGTGCACGCCCTGCGGCCGGGCGCGGGCGAGCCGGTCCAGGTCGGCCGAGGTCCAGGTGGCGCGGGCTGCGCGGAGCATCTGTCGGCCGAGCCGTCGGGCGACTTTACGCAGAGCGGGCATGGGCGTCCGGGCGTCGGCTGCCTCGTCCAGGAGCAGGGCGTCACAGCCAGTGGCCGCGGCGGCCGCGAGTCCGGCGGCGGTCAACCCGGCGGTGTGCAGCCGCCCCCTGCAGAACGCCTCCAGGCTTGCGGCATCGTGTACGCCGCCGGAGGCCACCGCGGCCTCCACGCCGCCGGAGTGGGCGTGTCCCCCGGCGGGGAAACGGCCGTCGGCCAGGACGAGCAGGGTTGCACGGCCCATGGGAACGTGGTCCGCCTTTCGAGAACGGAGAGGGGGGTTCGGGTTCGGGACAGCACCGGCAGGGGCGCCGGCCGGACCCCGGGGGTTCCGGCCGGCGCCGTCCGCACCGCCTCGTCGATGCGGACGCCGGGCGGGATCAGAACAGGAAGTACCGCTGTGTCATGGGCAGTTCCGTCGCGTAGGTCCGGCTCACTGTTTGGCCGTCCACCTTGGTCCGCACGTCGGTGGTGCGGGCGCCGCCGATGGTGACGTCGAAGGTGTCGGGGTCGATCTCGATCTCCGGGAGCCCGCTGTTGAGCTTCATGTCGGCCTTTGTCACGTCACGGGTGCTGTCGATCCGGGCCGGCGGCTTGAGCAGGCCCAACTCGCCCAGTTCGCTGCCGAGGGCAAGCTCGGGGACGAAGTTGACGGAGTTTGCCCTCGGGGAGCTGCCGCACGAGCCCCACACCGGACGCGGCAGGAACGGCTGCGGCGTGGGGATCGACGCGTTGGCGTCGCCGATCTGCGCGTACGCGATCTGGCCGCCCTTGATGATCATGTGCGGCTTCACGCCGAAGAACTTGGGCTCCCACAGCACCAGGTCCGCGAGCTTGCCCTGCTCCACGGAGCCGACGCGGCCGGCGATTCGCCTCCACCTGGACGTTGTGGATCATCTCCGGAACGCCGTCCATGACTTCGCTGCGCTTGAGGACGTGCCGCCCCGACTCCATGACGGAGTCGACAGTGGCGCCGGCCCGCGCCTCCTCGTACACGTGCGCCGTCAACAGCGCCATGACCTCGGGATAGTTCAGAAGCAGCCCGCGCTCACGGCGCCTCCGGGCGACGTCCGCCGCCACATGGACCAGCAGCCGTTCCCGCTCGTGCGGAGTCAGGTGCATGCCGTCCCCTTTCCTGCTCGTCGCGTTGACCCGGTGCGGCGAGGCTCACGAGGACAACGGGATCAGTGGGCCACAAGCCGCAACATGATCACCGGTCATGAGGAGAAAGGGACACGGCGAGAAGGCCTTCCAGCCCCCCCAGTGGGGTAATGCCGGCGCAGGCCCCGCGGAGCGAGAGCACCACAGCGCCCCGGAACCGCGGTCCTGCGTGTGATCCCTGGTTGCCGCTCCACGCCGCCTGGCAGGCGGGACTTTCGAAACACGCCCCAGCCGGTGTCAGGCGCGGCAGATTACCTCGCCGTGCGGGACCATGAACCATGCGTCGTCCTGCTCGCCCCAGGTGCGCCAGGCCGCCGCGATGTCGGTCAGCTGTTCGGCGGTCGCGTGGCCGCCGTCCACGGCCAGCTTCGCGTACACCGAGCCGACCGTGCGGTCCGCCCACAGGCCGCTCCACCAGGCGCGGTTCTCCGGCGTGGCGTAACACCAGGTGGCGGCTGACGGGGTGATGTCGGTGAAGCCGACCTGCCGGGCCCAGGAGAGCAGTCGCCGGCCCGCGTCCGGCTCGCCGCCGTTGGCGCGGGCGACTCGTCCGTACAGCTCCTGCCACGCGTCCATGGCGGGCATGTCCGGGTACCAGGTCATCGCCGCGTAGTCGCTGTCGCGGGCCGCGACGATGCCGCCGGGACGGCAGACCCGCCTCATCTCGCGCAGTGCCTGGACCGGGTCGCCCACGTGCTGCAGCACCTGGTGGGCGTGCACCACATCGAAGGAGTCGTCGGGGAAGTCCAGGGAGTGCACGTCGGCGGTGGTGAACTCGACGTTTTCCAGGCCGCGTTCGCCGGCGACCTCGGCGGCCTGGTCCAGGATCTCGCGGGTGATGTCGACCGCGGTCACCCTGCCGGGGGCGACCAGTGCCGCCAGATCCGCGGTGATCGTGCCGGGACCGCAGCCGACGTCCAGCACCGCCATACCGGGCCGGAGTTCGCCGATCAGATAGGCCGCCGAGTTGGCGGCAGTGCGCCAGCGGTGCGAGCGCAGAACGGATTCGTGGTGGCCGTGGGTGTAGACGGCGGTCTCCTTCGGCATGGCTGTGCGTCCTCTCCCGGAGCGTGGTGCGAAGCGCTGAGCGATGCGCCAACCGTACGCCGGAATGTCGGATGGTGAGATTGGTGTCTTGATATCTGGAACCAGGGGCGAAGGTTCACGCAGACTTCAACAAGATTGAGGCAATCGAGGAGAAGGCATTCCAGCGCGCATCGGGCAGTAGGCGGTCAGTTCCTGACCGGCGGCTTGTCATTCATCAACTCCCCCTTGCTGTGCGCAACTTCGCCTTGCTGTGCGCAACTTCGCCGTCGTATGCGTAAGGGGCTCCCGGGGTCAGGCCGGTGATCCCTGCCTGGCGACGCCGTACCGCCGCATGAACCGATGGCCAGGTCACGGGCGACATGGTTGAGAGTCCCGCCGGGGAACACCGCGTGCGGCACATCGTGCGCGGCGGCGACATGGGAGTGCGGGTACCCCTTTCGGCCGGGTCGAAGCAGCAGGCGCGCTCGCGCGCGGCTCTCCGGACGGAGACAGTGGTTCCATGTCATCTCACTCCAATTCGGACCGCGACCTGCTCGACCGCCACTCCGAGGCGCTCCAGCTCTTCACGGACCGGGTGCACGCCGTGAGCGACGACCAGTGGTCCGCGCCGACGCCGTGCACCGCATGGTCCGTCCGTGATCTGGTCGCCCATCTCACGTCCGAGCAGCTGTGGGTCCCGCCGCTGGTCACGGAAGGGCGTACGGTCGCCGAAGTCGGTGACGCCTACGACGGCGATGTGCTGGGCGACGACCCCGTTGCCGCCTGGGACCGTGCGGCGGCAGGGGCGCGCGAGGCGTTCGCTGCACCGGGCGTGTTCAGGCGGACCGTGAACCTGTCGTACGGGGACACCGCCGCCGACGCGTACTGTGCGCAGATGGTGAGCGACGCGGTGGTGCACTCCTGGGACCTGGCCCGGGCGATCGGTGCCGACGAGCGGCTGCCGGAAGACCTGGTCGCGTTCACGCGGCGCGAGGTCGGACCGTATGCGAAGGGGCTTTCGCAGACCGGTCTGTTCGCCCCGGCCGTCACGACCGGGAAGGACGCCGACCCGCAGACCCGGCTGCTCGCACTCCTCGGCCGGCGGGTCTGACGACGAGGCCGTGAACGGGTCCCATCGGCGTATCGGCAGGGTGTCGGGCCGGGGCCGGGTTCGGTTCCCCGCCGAGGTCGAACCCCTGCTCGGACGGTCCGGCCGTGCCATCGGGGCGGCGCACCGGCGACGCCGCCGGGCGGGCGGTGTCGCTCAAACCTCCGTATAAAGGGCCCTGGGGGCGAGACGGCACAAGGCAGGGCGAGCCGGAGCCGGACAGGGTGACGGAGCGGCAGTGAAGGAGACCCGGGATGGCGCGGGAGCGGACCGAGCGGGCCGGGCCGGGAGGGGATGCCGCGCGTGCCCCGTGGACCCCTCGGGAGGATCGGGGGCCCGTACGCTACGGGCCGCCCGCCCCCGATCCGGGGCTGCCCGTGCTGCCCGAGCTGGCCGGTGTGGTCGCCGCGGCAGCCGGGCGCAGCGAGCCCGAACCGACCGGTGGCAGCAAACCCCTGCGCGAGGCGGCCGCCGCCTACTGGACCCGGCGCGGGCTGCGCGGCGGACCGGAGTGCGTCGCCGCCGCCCCCGGCGCCTCGCCGCTGCTGCTCGCCCTGATTGCCGCGCACGGAGGCGATGTCCTCATGCCGCGCCCCTGTCCCGCCACCTGGATCCCGCAGGCCCGATTGCTCGGCCGGCCCGCCTATCATGTGCCGACCCCGGCCGAGTGCGGCGGCGTGCCCGACCCGTACGCACTGCTGGAGACCGTACGAAGGGTGCGTGCCGAAGGCGGCCGGCCCCGGCTGCTGCTGATCTCCGTCGTCGACGACCCGACCGCCACCGTCGCCCCACCGGAACTCGTCCGTGAGGCGTGCGAGGCAGCCGTCGCCGAGGGGATGCACATCGTCAGCGACGAGACCTGGCGCGACACCCTCCACCGCCCCCACGACACGGTCCTGCTCAGCCCGGCCGAGATGTGCCCCGACGACGTCACCGTCGTCTGCGATCTGGCCGGGGCGCTGACCCCGTCCGCCTGGCCGGTCGCGGTCGCCAGATTCCCGGACACCGAACGGGCGGCGGCGCGGCACGCCCGTACCCTCGACATCCTCACCGCCCTGGGCGCCCTCGTCGCGGGCCCGGTCGCCGCCGCGGCCGCCCACGCGCTGGGCGAACCGGAGGCTGTCACAGCCCGGGTCCGCCGGGCCGCCGCGCTGCAGGCGCAGGTCGCCGCCGCGGCCCACCGGGCGGTGCTCGCCGCGGGCGCGCTGGCCCGGCCCCCGCAGGCGGGCCGCCATCTCTACGCCGACCTGGGGCCGCTCCGGGCCCGGCTGGCCACCCGCGGCGTCACGGACTCGCTGGAACTGGAGGAGTACCTCACCGAACGCCTCGGCGCGCCTACCCCCGGCGGCCACCGCTTCGGGGACGAACTGGGCGCGCTGCGGGTGCGGCTGGGCACCGGACCGCTGCTCGGAACAACCCCGGAGCAACAGATGGAGTCCCTCACTGCGGTGGAGCCCCTGAAATTGCCGCATGTCGCCCGAGCGCTGAGCATTTTCGGAACAGCCCTCGACGAACTCCGATGACGAACCGAACTTCGATGACATGCGCGCCGATGTGCCGACGACGCACTGGCATACGTGAGCGCTGACGTACCGACGACGCCTTCCGGGACGGGAGTACTTCGATGACGGAACAGACCGGGCGCTCCGATGCAGGGGCCGCGCCTGCGGCCCTCCGCGGCGAGATAGTCCCGCCGCGCCCCCTCGGTGAGGTGCGGGTCTGGCCCGCCGGCTTCGCCGACCGGCTCACCTCCCCGCTCCCGGGCGTCAGGGGCATGTCCAGGCTGGCCCGTGAGCGCGCCGTGCGGCCCAACGCGGAGGGGCTGCGAGGCATCCACCGGCTGCCGTACGCCCCCGAGCCGCTGCCCGCCACCGATGCGGGCACGACCTGCGTCACCTGGGCAGGGCATGCCAGCTGGATCATCCGCACCGGCGGGCTGACCATACTCACCGACCCCGTCTGGTCCCGCCGCATCCTCGGCACACCCGCCAGGATCACGCCCGTCGGTGTCCGCTGGGAGGACCTGCCGCCCGTCGACGCGGTCGTCATCAGCCACAACCACTACGACCATCTCGACGCCCCCACCCTGCGCAGGCTGCCGCGCGACACTCCGCTGTTCGTCCCCGCCGGGCTCGGCCGGTGGTGCCGTCGCCGCGGCTTCTCCTGCGTCACCGAGCTCGACTGGTGGGAGTCGGCGGTTCTGCGCGGCGTCCGCTTCGACTTCGTGCCCTCCCACCACTGGTCCAAGCGGACCCTCACCGACACCTGCCGCTCCCTGTGGGGCGGCTGGGTCGTCCACGCCTTCGACGGCGTGGACGGGCCGCGGGTCTACTTCGCCGGGGACAGCGGCTACGGGCACTGGTTCACGGAGATCGGCCGCCGCCACCCCGGGATCGATCTGGCCCTGCTGCCGATCGGGGCCTACGAACCGCGCTGGTGGCTCGGCGATGTGCACACCGACCCGGAAGAGGCCGTGCAGGCGTACGAGGATCTCGGCGCCCGCGCGATGGCGCCGATGCACTGGGCGACGTTCCTGCTCTCCGCGGAGCCCGTACTCGAGCCGCTCGCCCGGCTCCGTACCGCCTGGCAGCGCGCCGGACATCCGCGCGAACACCTGTGGGACCTGCCGATCGGTGGCTCCCGCCTGCTGGACGGGACCCATGCCCCGCAGACACCCCGTACCCCGCAGAACCACCGCACCCCGCACACCCCCTGGGCGCCCCGGGGCATCAGTGGCTGAATCGGGCCCGCATCCTGCGCCACACTGCGGGAGAAGCACTGATCAGCAGCGTCAGACCGACCGCCGCGACCACGCCCTGCCACGGCTTCGGGAACAGCGAACCGCCCAGAATGCCGATCAGCTGATATGTCGCCGCCCAGGCCAGACAGGCCGGTATGTCCCCACGCGCGAACCTCCGCAGCGGCATGCGCCCCAGCAGACACGCCAGCATCACTGGAATTCGCCCGGCCGGCACCAGCCGTGACAGCACCAGCACCACCGCGCCGTGCTCGTCCAGCTTCTGCTGCGCCTGCGCAAGCTGCTCCGGCGCCGCCCGGTCCCTGATCGCCCGCAGCCACTTCGAGCCGTTCCTCGACCGCACCCCGCGCTGCCCCAGCCAGTACAGACAGATGTCCCCGAGGAACGCCGCAGCCGACGCCACTACGAACACCACCAGCAGCGCGAACGGATCCGCCTGGTGGAACGCCACCACGGCCGCCGAACTCACCAGCGCTCCCGTCGGCACCACCGGCACCAGTGCACCCAGCGCCACCAGCAGGAACAGGGACGGATAGCCGACGGCCTGCTGCGTCGACTCAGTGGGCAGCTGCCCCACGACCTCCGGGATCACCTGGCGGCCTCCGGCCGCACATGCTCGCCGTGAGTCAGCCGGTGCACCGCCACGTCCGGCGCCAGCAGCGCCGCCTTCCGGACGAACTCGTCACCCGGTGAGTGGAACTCGTGCGGCCGGACCCCGTCCATTCCGATCGGCCAGTACGTGCCGTAGTGCACCGGCACGGCCGAGCGCGGCGCCAGCCGGGCCAGCGCCTGCGCGGCCCGGCCCGCGTCCAGGTGAGTGCGGCCGAGATACGGGCCCCAGCCACCGACCGGCAGCAGCGCCACATCCACCGGGCCGACCGCCTCCGCCATTTCGTCGAACAGCCCGGTGTCCCCGGCGAAGTAGGTGCGGGCCTCGCCCTCGACGACATAGCCCAGGGCGGGGGAGCGGTGCGGGCCCACCGGGAGCCGCCGGCCGTCGTGCTGTGCGGGGACGGCCCGTACCAGAAGCTCACCGACGCGCACCTCGTCCCCCGCCGCCACCTCGGTGATCCGCAGCCCGCGCGCGCTGCGCAGCATCCGCAGCCCCGGTACGGAACGGACGGCGCCCACGGGCACAATCAGCCGGGTGCCGGGGGCGAGACGGGCCAGCGACGGCAGATGCAGGTGGTCGGAGTGCAGATGGGAGACGAGTACGACATCCGCGACGGTGGCCTCGGGGCCCGGCAGCGCACCCCGGCGACGGCGCAGATGCGCGAAGCGGCGTACGAAGAGGGGGTCGGTCAGGACGCGGACTCCGGAGTCCTCGATGGTGCAGGTGGCATGACCCCACCAGGTGACTTCCACCGGCACCGTCTGTCTCCCGTCCGTCGTGGCTCGCTGTTCCGGTCCCTTGAGCGTAGTGCCGGAGCGGGTGGGGGCGGATGCGTCCGGCCGCTGAACCGAAGAGGCGACCTCGGAGGAGCTCACACAAGGGAGCGCGAGCCGGGCGCCCATTGTGTGAGCTCCTCTCAGTCCGTCAGGCCCAGCGCCCCCGCTGCCTGGATCGCCAGCCAGACCTCCGCCAGCGCCCCCGTAGACGCCAGATCGCGATCGGCCAGCGCACCGAATCGCCGCAGCCGGTACGTCAGGGTGTTCGGATGGATGTGGAGCGCGGCCGCCGCCGCATCCGTGCGGCGGTCGCGCTCCATCCAGGTGCGGGCGGAGACCAGCAGCTGCGAATCGTGCGCCTCGTCGTAGCGCAGAACCTCACCGAGGACGTGCTCGACCAGCGCCGTCAGGACCGCCGGGTCGTCGGGCAGCCAGCGACCCATGGAATCGTCCCCGTAACGGATCACCGGGCGGCCCGACTCGACGGCCTTCGAGACCGCCCAGAGCGCCTCGCGCTGCGCGACCCGCAGCGCAGCACCCGGGAGGAACGGGCGACTCATCCCGGCCGCCACGCCCGGCAGCCCGCCGATCTCCACGGCCAGCTGCGGCGCCCCGAGGACATAGCGGTCCTCGCCCCGGGTGAGCAGCAGATGCGGATGGTCCTGGAGGCAGCGCAGCAGCGCCTCGTCCGTGGTCTGCCGGACCACGAGCAGCACGGTGTCGCCCTCGATCGCATGCCGGGCGAGCCTGCGCCGTGCCGCTTCCGGGTCGAGGACCTCCTGCAGGAGCTCGGCGAGCGTCTCCGCGCCCTCACGGCGCAGCGTCTCGCGCTCGTTGCGCACCATCGCGACCCGCAGCGCCGCCACCGTGGCGATGTGCTGCACGACGGCGAGCCCGGCGGGCTGGGCGCCCTCCCGTTCGTACGCGACAAGGAACCCGGCCGGACCGGCGGGCGCCGGCACGGGCAGCACGAATCCACCGGGGACGGTCGGCGGGGCGTCGACCGAGTCGGGCAGGACGCCCGGATCGGGCGCCGGTACGCCCGGCAGGAGGGGGCGCCCCTGCGGCGTGCAGAGGTACACGTCGTATCCCGAGAGGCGTTCGAGGCGGCGCAGCAGCGTGGGCGTGTCGAGGTCCTCGGCGACCAGCCAGCGCAGCGAACCGAAGACCTGCAGCTGGGCGCCGAGCCGGTGCCGGGCATCCTCCTGGACCGATGCGGCGACCTCCTGGGCCACCGCGATGAAGGGGACGGCGAGCGGGACCTCGAGGACCGGGAAGCCCCGCTCCTCGGCCGCCCGGAAGAACGCGTCGTGCAGCGGGGGCATGTGCAGCTGCGCCGAGAGGGCCAGCGCGGAAACCCCGGCGTCGTCCAGCCGCTCCAGATACGCGCGCTGTCCGGCGGCGGTCCTGGGGACCGCCAGGCCCGTCGTCATGATGACCTCGGCGCCGAGCAACCAGGGTGTCGGATCGGCCAGTTCGCTCGCGTGCGCCCAGGAGACCGAGCGGCCCAGACCGCTGCTGCCCGCCTTCACAGTGAGCTGGAGTGCGGGGTAGGAGAGAAGATCCTCAACGGTGAGTTTGTCGCTGGCCACAGACAACAGGCTAACCCTTTGTGATTTTCACAATTGCTGCTCGCGGTTCGGGACCACAGACTGAGGGACCACTCCCCGCGCATGAACAGCAGGTGAAGCGTCCGTGACTTCCTCGATCACCGAAGTCGAGACCAACGGGGTCGAGCGGATACCCGAAGCGGACCGCACCGCCCGCCCGCTCGACCTCTTCCGGCTCGCCTTCGGCGGCGCGAACACCTTTGCCACCTGTGTGCTCGGTGCGTTCCCGATCCTCTTCGGGCTCTCCTTCTGGCAGGGACTGGCGGCGACCGTGCTGGGGCTGCTCGTCGGCGCGCTGCTGCTCGCCCCGATGGCGTTGTTCGGCCCGACCAACGGCACCAACAACGCCGTTTCCTCCTCCGCCCACCTGGGCGTGCACGGCAGGATCGTCGGCTCCTTCCTCTCGCTGCTCACTGCGGTCGCGTTCTTCTCGATCTCCGTGTGGTCCTCCGGTGACGCACTTGTCGGCGGAGCCCACCGGCTCGCCGGCCTCCCCGAGTCCGACGTGAGCTACGGCGTCGCCTACGCGATCTTCGCCGGACTGGTGCTCGTCGTCTGTGTCTACGGCTTCCGGTTCATGCTGCTGGTCAACAAGATCGCGGTCATCGCGGCCTCGGCGCTCTTCGTCCTCGGCGCCTTCGCCTTCGCCGGAGACTTCGACCCGGGGTACGCGGGAGCCTTCGCCTCGACCGCCGATCCGCTCTTCTGGCCGGCCTTCATCGGCTCCGCGCTGATCGTCCTGTCCAACCCGGTCTCGTTCGGCGCCTTCCTCGGCGACTGGTCCCGCTACATCCCGACCGCTACGCCGCGCCGCCGGGTCATGGGCGCCGCGTTCCTCGCCCAGGTCGCCACCCTGCTGCCGTTCCTCTTCGGCCTGGCCACCGCCTCGATCATCGCCGCCAAGGCCGCGAAATACGTCGACCCGGCTGCCCCCAACTACGTCGGCGGACTGCTCGCCATCTCGCCCGGCTGGTACTTCCTGCCGCTCTGCCTGATCGCCCTGATCGGTGGCCTCTCCACCGGCACGACCGCGCTGTACGGCACCGGGCTCGACGTCTCCAGCGTGTTCACGCGCTTCAGCCGGGTCCAGTCGACGTTCTTCATCGGGGCCCTGTCGATCGCCTTCATCTTCGTCGGCCGGTTCGCGCTCAACCTCGCGCAGTCCATCTCCACCTTCGCCACTCTGATCATCACCTGCACGGCCCCGTGGATGATCGTCATGGCTCTCGGCTACTTCACCCGGCGCGGCTGGTACGACGCGGACGCCCTCCAGGTCTTCAACCGCCGCCAGACCGGTGGACGCTACTGGTTCAACCACGGCTGGAACTGGCGCGGCATGTCCACCTGGGTCATCTCGGCCGTCGTGGCGCTCCTCTTCACCAACTTGCCCGGACAGTTCGTCGGCCCGCTCGGCAACCTCGCGAACGGCGTGGACATCTCCCTGCCGGTCGGCCTCGCCCTGGCGGCCGTGCTCTACCTCACCCTGCTCACCGTGTTCCCGGAGCCGCGCGGGGTGTACGGGCCGGACGGACCCCGGATCGTCCGGGCGTCGGACACCGAGGTACCGCCGATTACCGGCGGTACGGAGGAGCCCCTCGCCGCCGAACCCGCCGCCGCTCACTGAGCGCTCACCCCGCCCGTCACCAGGAGCCACCCATGAGCACGACCGAGAACACCCCCGTCCAGGAGATCCAGGCCGCCGCCGACGCGCTCGTCGCCGCCTTCGCCGAGGGACGCCTCGACGACTACTTCGGTGCCTTCGCGCCGGACGCCACCTTCGTCTTCCACTCCACCCCGCAGCGGCTCGCCTCCACGGCCGAGTACCGAGCGCTGTGGCAGCAGTGGGTGGCCGAGGACGACTTCCGGATCCTGGCCTGCACCTCCACCGGACAGCTGATCCAGCACCTTGGCTCCACCGCCGTCTTCAGCCACGACGTCGAGACCAGGATCGCCACCCGGGCCGGCGAGGAGACTGTCCACGAGCGGGAGACGATCATCTTCGCGCGTGCCGAGGACGGCAGCTGGCCCGCCGTCCACGAGCACCTGTCCGCCCGCACCACCGGCTGACGGCACCCCCGCGCCGAACGTCCGCCCGCACCACCGGGTGACCACGAGCACCACCCGTACCGCCACCCGACCACGAGAAAGACCGGTTCCATGAGCATCACGTTCCGCAACTACATCGACGGCGCCTTCGCGGACGCCTCGGACGGCCGCACGCTCGATGTCGTGGACCCCAGCACCGGCGAGGTCTACGCCACCTCCCCTCTCTCCGGTGCCGCGGACGTCGACGCCGCGATGGCGGCCGCCGCCGCCGCGTTCCCCGTCTGGCGCGACACCACCCCGTCCGTGCGCCAGCTGGCCCTGCTGAAGATCGCCGACGCGATGGAGGCGCGCGCCGACGAACTCGTCACCGCCGAGAGCCGTGACACCGGCAAGCCGCTCCACCTCACCCGCAGCGAGGAACTGGCCCCTGCCATCGACCAGGTCCGCTTCTTCGCGGGTGCGGCGCGGATGCTCGAAGGCCGCTCGGCCGGCGAGTACATGGAGGGGATGACCTCCATGATCCGCCGCGAGCCGGTCGGCGTCTGCGCCCAGGTAGCACCCTGGAACTACCCGCTCCTCATGGCGGTCTGGAAGTTCGCGCCCGCGCTCGCCGCGGGCAATGCCGTGGTCCTCAAGCCCTCGGACACCACCCCGGCCTCCACCGTGCTCATCGCCGAGATCATCGGCGGCGTCCTGGAGGAGCTGGAGCTGCCCCGCGGCATCTTCAACGTGATCTGCGGCGACCGTGAGACCGGCCGGATGATGGTCGAGCACCCCACCCCGGCGATGGCGTCCATCACCGGTTCGGTCCGGGCCGGCATCCAGGTCGCGCAGAGCGCCGCCAAGGACGTCAAGCGCGTCCACCTGGAGCTCGGTGGCAAGGCCCCGGCCGTCGTCTTCGAGGACGCCGACCTGGAGAAGGCGGTCGAGGACCTGATCGTCGGCGGCTTCTTCAACGCCGGCCAGGACTGCACCGCCGCGACCCGCGTCCTGGTCCAGGAGTCCGTCCACGACGCGTTCGTCACCGCCCTCGCCAAGGCCGCGGCCGACACCAGGACCGGGCAGCCGGACGACGAGGACGTGCTCTACGGTCCGCTCAACAACGCGGGTCAGCTCGCCCAGGTCAGCGGCTTCATCGAGCGCCTCCCCGCCCACGCCAGGGTCGAGGCGGGCGGCCACCGCGTCGGCGACAAGGGCTACTTCTACGCCCCGACCGTCGTCTCCGGTCTGCGGCAGGAGGACGAGATCGTCCAGAACGAGGTCTTCGGACCCGTCATGACCGTCCAGTCGTTCACGGACGAGGCCCAGGCCGTGGAGTACGCGAACGGCGTCGACTACGCCCTCGCCTCCTCGGTGTGGACCAAGGACCACGCACGGGCGATGCGGATGTCGAAGAACCTCGACTTCGGCTGCGTCTGGATCAACACGCACATGGCGCTCGTCGCCGAGATGCCGCACGGCGGCTACAAGCAGTCGGGCTACGGCAAGGACCTCTCGGCGTACGGCTTCGAGGACTACACGCGCATCAAGCACGTCATGACCTCGCTCTGACACCTGCCCCTCCATGCGCCCCCGCCCCGGGTCCCACCCCGGCGCCGGGGGCGCATGTGCGTGCCGGCACGTACTCCTCCCGGCCTGACATACGCCTTTTTGTACGGGAGTCGGAGAGGTAGGGTCGCCCGTACGCCTAGCACGGGGGGAACACCCATGGAGGACGTACGGGTGGCGGCCATCGCCAGTCTCACGCCGCTGGAGGAGCTCGACAGCGACCCGTTCCTCGTGGACACGCGCAGCCAGCACGCCATGTGCGCCCGCTGGGCCGCGGACAAGGGCTATGTCGTCACGCGGCAGTTGCGGTTCTACGGACTGCGCCCCGACCACCACGCTCTGTGGGCGGATGTCGACGACGGCGACGTCGAACTCTTCGTGACGCCCAACGACCGGGTGCTCGCCCGGGCGCTCACCTCGGTGCCGGAGTTCGCGGCGGAGTGCCAGCGGCGAGGCGTACGGCTGGAGTTCGCCGGTTTCGACGAGCCGTCGTACAGCTCCCGCACGAAGGCGAGCGTGCACCGCAGGCTCTCCATGCCGACCGCCGGATACGACGGCTGCTGACCGTCGGCCGCCCCGGGCTCCGCGCCGTGCGAACCTGCTGTGAAAGGCTGGGGTCGGGTCGGGAACGGCAGGGCCCGGACGTGTGAGGTGGGAACGGCGTGAGTGACGGGCGATGGCGTACGGCCGGCAGCGCCCTGATGCGAGTGTTGGTGGTGTGGGGCGTCTCGACCCTCACCATGCTGATACTCGCGGGGATTCTGCCCGACTTCCAGCTCCAGTCGGACAACGGCGACAGCTTCACCAAGATCGCGTTCACCGCTGCCTGGGGCGCCGGCGCGTTCGGTCTGCTCTCCGCGCTGGTCTGGCCGGTCGTCGTGCGGGCGCTGCTCATCGTGCCCGCCTTCGTCCTCGGGATGCTGGTCTTCTTTCTCAACGGCTCGCTGCTGCTCGTCGCCCTGCGGCTCGTCCCGGACGGGCGCGGCGCAGTCAACCCGGAGACCGCGGTCGTCGTCGCCGCCGTGATGTCCGCCGTCGCCTCCGCTACCTCCACCGCACTCGCCGTCCGTGACGACAACGCCTACCGCCGCAGGCTGTCCCGCCTCGCCGACCGGCGCCGCCGTCGCAGCGGCGGGGACGGCGGCCGCAGCGGACCGCCGGGCACGGTCTTCATCCAGCTCGACGGCGTCGGCCACGACGTCCTCGCGCGGGCCGCCGCGGGCGGTCTGATGCCGACCGTCGCGCACTGGCTCGCCGACGGGTCGGGCCACCGCCTCACCCCGTGGCGCACCGACTGGTCCAGCCAGACCGGCGCCAGCCAGCTGGGCATCCTGCACGGCAGCAACTTCGACATCCCCGCCTTCCGCTGGTACGAGAAGGAGACTGGCGACGTCATGGTCTCCAGCAGACCCGCGAGCGCCCTCGAACTGCAGCGCCGCGCCATCGTGCGTACCCGTGACGGCGGGCTGCTCACCCTCGACGGCGCCAGCCGCGGAAACCTCTTCAGCGGCGGCGCCGACCAGCTCGCCCTCGTCCTGTCGATGGCTGCCCGGCGTGGCAAGGGGCGCCGCTCCCGGGCCGGTTACTTCGCGTATTTCTCCGACCCGGCCAATGCCGTCCGTACCGCCCTGTCGTTCGTCGCCGAGGTCGGCCGGGAGATCGGCCAGTCGACCCGGGCGCGGATCCGGAAGGACGCACCCCGGATCAAGCGCGGCGGGCTCTACCCCTTCATCCGTGCCTTCGCGACCGTCGTCGAGCGTGACGTGGTGGTCGCGGCGCTCATCGGGGACATGTTCGCCGGACGCACCGCCGTCTACGCCGACCTCGTCGCGTACGACGAAGTGGCGCACCACTCCGGGCCCCACAGCCGCGACGCGGACAAGGTCCTCGCGCGCCTGGACCGTTCCCTCGCTCTGATCGTCAAGGTCGCCGAACACACCCCTCGCTGCTACCGGATCGTGTTGCTCTCCGACCACGGACAGAGCCCGGGGGAGACCTTCGCCGGGGCGTACGGGCTGACGCTCAAGGACCTCGTGCGTGCGGGCTGCGGGCTGCCCGTGCCCCGGCGGGCGCAGCGTACGAAGAGCGGCTCGGAGGCGCGGGACGCGGTACGGATCGCCCTGCACCGGCCCGTCGAGGAAGGCGGGGCGGAACTCCCCGCGACCCCGTCCGACCCGGTCGTCCTCGCCTCCGGCAACCTCGGCCTGATCTCCTTCCCCGACATCGACGGGCGCGCGACCCGCGAACAGCTCGACCGCCGCCATCCCGCGCTGCTGAGGACCCTCGCCAACCACCCCGGCATCGGCTTCCTGCTGGTCCGCAGCGAGCTGCACGGATCGGTGGTACTGGGGCGTGGCGGCGCACAGACACCGGTGTCGGAACTGGCGGACGGGGAAGGCCTGCTGGAGCCGTTCGGCCCGGGCGCGGCGGACGCGGTGCGGCGCACCGACACCTTCCCGCATGTCGCCGATGTGATGGTCAACTCGATGTACGACCCCACCACGGGCTGTGTGCACGCCTTCGAGGAACAGATCGGCTCCCACGGCGGGCTGGGAGGGGAGCAGTCCCGGCCGTTCCTGCTCCACCCGCGCACCATGTCGGAGCCGGTGACCTCCCGCATATCGGCGGGGCCGGGTGCGGACGGTGCGGAGCTGGTGGGGGCCGAGCAGGTGCACGAGGTGCTGCGGCGCTGGCTGCGGGAGTGTTCCGGACCGCAGATACCGCTGACCTCGGACGACGCCGATGATTCCGGCAGGGCGGACGGGACGGCGGCGGAGGCCGGCTGAGGGGCATTGTCAGTGGTGGACGGCAGGATGGTTCCCATGACGAACTCAGCTGTTGTGCTCGCCGATGCCGCCTCCTACGCCGCCGCGGTCGAAGAAGCGTCGGCGGCCGCCGCCGCGTACTACGCCGCAGGCGAGAGCACACTCGACGACGACGCGTACGACCGGCTGGTGCGCGGGATCGCCGCGTATGAGGAGGAGCACCCGCAGGACGTGCTGGCCGCCTCGCCGACCGGCAAGGTGGCCGGCGGCGCCGCGGGCGGGGACGTACCGCACACGGTGCCCATGCTCTCCCTGGACAACGTGTTCTCCGCCGAGCAGTTCGCCACCTGGACGGCGTCCCTGGAGCGCCGGATCGGCAGACCGGTCGCCGCGTGGAGCGTGGAGCCCAAGCTCGACGGGCTCGCGGTCGCAGCCCGCTACCGGTCGGGCCGCCTGGAGCGCCTGATCACCCGGGGCGACGGCACGGCGGGCGAGGACGTGTCGCATGCAGCCGGCACCGTCGTCGGGCTCCCGGAGCAGCTCGGAGAGCCGGTGACGATAGAGGTCCGCGGCGAGATCCTGATGACGAACGAGCAGTTCGAACAGGCCAACACGGCCCGCACCGAGCACGGCGGCGCCCCCTTCGCCAACCCGAGGAACGGTGCGGCGGGAACCCTCCGTGCCAAGGACCGCCCCTACACGGTCGAGATGACGTTCTTCGCGTACGGCGCCCTGCCGCTGCCCGAGTCCGGCGAGCTGACCGACACGCTGGCCGGACTCCCGCACAGCGAAGTCCTCAGGTACGTCGCCGGGCTCGGCGTGCACACCGCGGCCGACACGGACGTGGCGCCGCGCACCGTCACCACGGTGGAGGAGGTCCAGGTCCGGGTCGAGGAAATCGCCGCGCTGCGCGCCTCGTTGCCGTTCGGTATCGACGGCATCGTGATCAAGGCCGATCTCGCGGCCGACCAGCGCGAGGCCGGTTCGGGCACCCGGGCGCCGCGCTGGGCCATCGCGTACAAGCTCCCGGCCGTCGAGAAGGTCACCCGGCTCCTCGGCGTCGAGTGGAACGTCGGCAGGACCGGCATCATCGCCCCGCGCGCGGTGCTGGAACCCGTCGAGATCGACGGGTCGACGGTGAGCTACGCCACGCTTCACAACCCCGCCGACATCACCCGCCGCGATCTGCGCCTGGGTGACCGGGTGATGGTCTACAAGGCCGGCGACATCATCCCCCGCATCGAGGCGCCGGTCGCCCATCTGCGGACCGGCGACGAGCAGCCCGTCGTCTTCCCCGAGACATGTCCGCAGTGCGGTTCCGAGATCGACACGAGCGAGCAGCGCTGGCGCTGTGTCCGGGGCCGCGACTGCCGCCTCGTCGCCTCCATCTCGTATGCGGCGGGCCGCGACCAGCTGGACATCGAGGGCCTCGGCGCGACCCGCGTCGTCCAGCTCGTCGATGCCGGTCTGGTCACCGACTTCGCCGATCTCTTCACCCTCGAACGCGAGCAACTGCTCGGCCTGGAGCGGATGGGCGAGACGAGCACCGACAACCTCCTGGCCGCCATCGAGACGGCGCGTACCCGCCCGCTCTCCCGGGTCTTCTGCGCCTTGGGCGTACGGGGCACGGGGCGTTCGATGTCGCGGCGTATCGCCCGCTACTTCGCCAGCATGGACCGGATCCGCGCCGCTGACGTCGACACGCTCCAGCAGGTCGACGGCATCGGCAAGGAGAAGGCCGCCGGGGTGGTCGCGGAACTGGTCGAGCTCGCCCCGCTGATCGAGAAGCTGGTCGCCGCCGGAGTCACCATGGTGGAGCCCGGCGCGACGCCGCCGCCGGAGCCGGGCGAGGAGCGCACGGACGCGGCTGCCGCCATCGCGGACGGTGGGACGGCGGCCGAACGGCCACTGGACGGAATGACCGTGGTCGTCACCGGGGCCATGACCGGGGCGCTGGAGAAGCTCTCCCGGAACCAGATGAACGAGCTGATCGAGCGGGCCGGCGGGAGGTCCTCGTCCAGCGTCTCCAAGCGCACCACGCTGCTCGTCGCCGGCGAGAAGGCCGGGTCCAAGCGCACCAAGGCGGAGGACCTCGGTGTGCGGATCGCCGCGCCGGAGGAGTTCGCCGAACTGATCGCCGGGTTCCTGCCGTCGGAGGTGTGAGGGGCTCACCCGCGGGCGCCCGTCCGCGAGGGCGGACGGGCGGGCGCGCCGAGCCCTTGGATTTTGCCTGAGAGTGGCTTTCTTTGCCTTCTTATTGCATAGTGAGGGCTCGGTCATGCCTCGCTATCGGCGAGCCGACGAGTGTGTGAACGGCTGCTGCAGGCCGGGGAATGAGGGACGATGCATTCTCCGCACGACGGACTGCGACACGGCCGGTCCGTCCGCAACGGATACCGCGGTGTCACCCGCGGACTCGCCCTCGACCTCGGCAGTTCCCGCACGCGCGCCTGGGTCCCCGGACTCGGCATCGTTACCGACGCCGAGTCCAGCGACCGTCCCGAGGGTGGGCGCGGCCACGGCCGTCCGGTCCGGCGCGGGCGCATCGTCGACCCCGAGTCCTGCGGCCGGATACTCAGCCGCATCGCCGACACGGCACTGGGCGCCGACCGCAGCGAGACCCTGATCGTCCTCAGCCACCCGGTCCTCGCCGGGCCCGAACACCGCGCCGAGGCGCGGGAGCTCCTCGCCGCACTCGGGCCGACGAGCGTCATCGTGCTGAACAGTGCTCGGGCCGCCGCCGCATACGGAGGGCCGCAGGACGGCGGCCCGCTGCTCGTCGTCGACATCGGCGCCGAGCTGACCGAGGTCACCCTGCTGGTCGACGGAATGGTCCGGGACGCCCGCGAGGCCGAGACCGGACTCAGCGACCTCGGACCCGCCGAGCCGCCCACCGACGTCGTCCGCACCGCACTGGACATGATCATGGAGATGTGGCAGCAGGACCGGCACGGCGCGGTCCTCGGAGCCCTGCGCAAGGGACCGTTGCTCGCCGGAGGCGGTGCCCTGCGCCCCGACATCACCAACCGGATCGCGGTCCGTCTCGGGGTTCCGGTGCGGCTCGCCGACGACCCGGCCACCACGGTGGTCCGCGGCGCCGGGATGATCCTCAGCTCCGCGCTCCGGCACGCCGCGGCACCGGCCCTGCCCGGCCCGGCGAGGTGACCCCCTTCCCGGGGCTGCCCCCGGGGAAAACACCCGCGAGAGGGCGACCGGACAGCCCGACACACGCCCTGGGGCACGCGACAGCGGCCCGTCAGGCCCTGGTCATGTTCCTCCTCGTCGTGCTCGCCGTCGTCGGCGGCGCGTCCGCGGCCGTCGCGGCCACCGGAGCTGTAACCCCGCCACGCTCCCTGTCCGGTCCGTCGCCCGCAGCCGCGCACACGGCCGTCGTTCCGCTGTCAGCCCAGCACACCGACCGGACCGCCCGCCCCGGCCTCCCGCACGACACCGGGCAGACCCCCAGGGCCACGGCAGGCCACGACCGCACAGCTCTCCCGGCCGTTCCTCACCCCTGGGTCGCCACCGACCACATCCGCATCCAGCACCAACTGCCGCCGCCCGGCCCCGGCGGCGCCCTGCTGCCGGGGACGCCCGGCATCCTCGTACCCCTGCCGGCTCGGCAACGGGCCCCGGACACCCCCTCCTTCGCAGCCGATCCCCTCCGCGTGGCGCTCCCCGGCGTACGCGGCCCTCCGAGGACGGACCGTTTCCCCGGCCACCGTTCTGCTCGACAGACCTGACGCCGAGTCCTCGCCGAGGCGAGTGCGGCCGGCGTCCCTCTCGGAGGATTTCCATGACTCGCGCCACCACGGTGCGAGCGGTTCTGGCTGCGGCCGTGCTGCTCGTCTCCGTGCTCATCACGCTGACCATGTCACCCAGATTCGGCCTCGATCTTCAGGGCGGCACCAGGATGGTGCTGCAGGCCAAGGACTCCGCCACCACGAAGGCGGACCGGGAGAGCACCGACCGAACCCTTGAGGTGCTCCGCCAGCGCATCGACTCGCTCGGCGTCGCCGAACCGACCCTGACGCGGTCCGGAGAGGACCGGATCATCGTCGAACTGCCCGACGTCCAGGACCCGCGCAAGGCCGCCGAAGTCATCGGCAAGACCGCCCAGCTCAGCTTCCACGCCGTCCAGGGCCCCGGCACGGAACAGGAGAAGGGAAAGGCCGCCGGGCTGACGCTGCCCGACGAGGAGGGCCGCCCTCTCGCCCTCGGCCCGGCCCGGCTCACCGGCGCGGGCGTCAAGGACGCCGGGGCCTCCTTCGACGCCCAGCAGGGCGCCGGCTGGACCGTTGCCCTCGACTTCCACAAGGCCGCGGGCCGGGACTGGACCCGGCTGACCGGCGAAGCCGCCTGTCATCCCGTTCAGGATGATCGGCGGAGGGTCGCGATCGTCCTCGACGACCAGGTGATCTCCTCGCCCCAGGTCGCCCCGTCCGTAGGCTGCAACGTCGGCCTTCCGTCCGGCTCCACACAGATCACCGGCTCCTTCGGCGCCGACGAGGCCCGCAATCTCGCGCTGCTCATCAAGGGCGGCGCGCTGCCCCTTCCCGTCGAGATCGTCGAACAGCGGACCGTCGGTCCGACGCTCGGCGCCGCCGCCATCGACGCCAGCGCCCAGGCCGCCCTCATCGGCGCCGCCGCCACCGCCCTCTTCATCACGTTCGTCTACCGGCTCTTCGGCGCCCTCGCCGCGGTGGCCCTGGCCGCGTACGGAGTCATCTCGTACGCCGCACTGGTCGCTCTCGGCGTCACCCTCACCCTCCCCGGACTCGCCGGATTCGTCCTCGCCATCGGGATGGCGGTCGACGCGAACGTGCTGGTCTTCGAACGCGCCAGAGAGGAGTACGCGGAACGTCCCGGCCGCTCCCTGCGCACCGCGATGACCGCCGGATTCCGTGGCGCCTGGAGCGCGGTCGCCGACTCCAACGTCACCACCCTGATCGCGGCCGGTCTGCTCTTCTTCCTCGGCTCGGGATCGGTCAAGGGCTTCGGAGTCACGCTCGCCATCGGTGTGCTCGCGTCGATGTTCTCGGCGCTCGTCATCGCTCGTGCCCTCACCGAGATCGCGTCCCACTCCCGGTTCGTCAGCGACTACCGGGGCGTCAACGGCATCGCCCGCCCCGGCCGTGTACGGACCTGGCTGACCCACCGTGATCCACAGCTGTTCCGGTCACCCCGCCGCTGGCTGCTGATCTCCACGGCGCTGATCGTCGTCGCGGTCGTAGGCATCGTCGTACGGGGTGTCAACCTGGGCGTGGAGTTCACCGGCGGCCGGCTCGTCGAGTACTCCACCAGCCGGCCCGTCGATGTCGAGACCGCCCGCACGGTCCTGGCCGGTGCGGGGTTCGGCGACGCCGAGGTCACCACGGCCGGCGCGGGCGACCTCTCCGTACGTACCGGGGACCTCAGCAACGACGAGGAGCAGGCCCTGCGTGCCGCCCTTGCCAAGGAGGGCGGCGACACCACCAAGGTCCGCGACGAACTCATCGGCCCCAGCCTCGGCGACGAACTCCGGCGCAACGCGCTGATCGCGCTCACCATCGCCATCCTCGTGCAACTCGGGTATCTGGCGGTCCGGTTCCGCTGGACGTTCGCCGTGGCATCGGTTGCCGCGCTCGTCCATGACGTCATCATTCTGATCGGCGCGTTCGCCTGGCTCGGCCGCACCGTCGACGGCGTCTTCCTGGCCGCACTCCTCACCGTCATCGGCTACTCCGTCAACGACTCGGTGGTCGTCTTCGACCGGGTCCGCGAACTGTGGGCGAAGGCGCGTCGAGTACCTGTGGCGACCATCGCCAACCGCGCCGTCCTGCAGACCGTTCCCAGAACCGTCAACACCGGCATGGGCGCCCTCTTCATCCTGGCCGCTCTAGCCGTGCTGGGCGGCGACTCCCTCGCGGACTTCGCGCTCGCCCTGCTCATCGGTATCTGCGTCGGCACGTATTCCTCGGTCCTGACCGCCGTACCGGTCGCACTCACCCTGGAGAAGAGCAGCAAGGCCCCGCCGCCCGCCCGCAAGCGGGCCCCCGGACGCACGTCAAGCGCGGGGACCAAACGCCGGGACCCGCTCGACAACGGGGCGCGTGTGTAACCGCTTCGGGCTCCCGCAGCGTGCCGCCGCCGCCCAGCAGGGCGGGGGCGGCACACGTCGCGGCGGTCCTGTGTTCCGCACCCCGGTCACGGCACAATCCTGATGCCGGCCCGGGCGCGGGCCGTCAGGACGGAAGCGACCTCAGATACGCCGCGGTCTCCTGGTCGGCGGGCAGAAACGTCTCGATCGCCAATTCCGCCACCGTCACATCCATCGGCGTATTGAACGTCGCGATGGAGGAGACGAACGAGAGCACCCGCCCGTCGTGCTCAATCACCATCGGCAGCGCGAACGACAGTGCCGACGGCGGTCCCGCCGGCTCGTCCTGCCCGTCGGCGCTCTTCGGCAGGGGATAGGCGGCGACCTCCTCGTACAGCTCACGCAGCTCCGCCGAACGGGCCAGCGCGATCTGACGTTCCATCTGCGCCAGCAGGTCGGCCCGCCATTCCCGGAGATTGCGGATCCGCGGAGCCACGCCCTCCGGGTGGAGGCTGAGCCGCATGGCATTGAGCGGAGGTGCGAGCAGGTGCTCGGCCACCCCCTCCAGCATCATGGCCATACCCCGATTGGCGGCCAGCACGTTGTACGTCCCGTCGACGACGAGCGCCGGATACGGGTCGTACCCCCGCAACAGCTGCTCCATGCCCTCGCGCAGTGTGCCCATCGCGGGATCGTCGAGCGCGGTCTCCGCGTAACGGGGCGCATAACCGGCCACCACCAGCAGGGCATTGCGTTCCCTGACCGGCACATCGAGATGCTCGGCCAGCCGGAGGATCATTTCCTCGCTCGGGCGGGAACGACCCGTCTCGATGAAGGAGATGTGGCGGGCCGAGGAGTCCGCGCGCAACGCCAGTTCCAGCTGGCTCAAGCGGCGCTGCTCCCGCCAGCTGCGCAGCAGTGGCCCTACCCCCGTGTCAAGCGCGACAGTTGTCATACGGAGACCGTAACGTCACCGGCACCGCCCATCGACATCGACCTCGTGAGGGAGCCGCACCATGCCCGCCGAACCATTGTCGCAGAAAGAGATCGAGGACCGGCTGCGTGAGCTGCCGGGCTGGGCCCTGGAGGGAGACCGGATCACCCGCAGATACCGGTTCCGCTCGCACTTCGCCGCCGCCGGACTCACCATCCATGTCGCGCAGATCCAGGAGGAGCTGAACCACCACTCCGATCTGACGCTCGGCTACAACACCGTCTCCCTGTCGGTGAACACGCACGACGCGGGCGGGGTGGTCACCGAGAACGACCTGGAACTTGCCGAGCGCGTGGAGGCGATCGCCGCGGGGCACGGCGCGGCGTGACGGAGCGAGGGTGCCGCGCTCGTCGGGGAGCCGCGTCTGACCGAGCGGTGCCACGCCGGTCAGGACGCCGCCCCGAACCGGGGGTGCGCGGCGAGCCGGCGCGTGTCCGCCGGCTCGGCGACGACCCGACGAGCGCGGCGGCCGCCCCGGTGAAGTATCGGAGTCGGCGATGGCACGTATGGTCCGCGGTCGGCGTAACTCCAGCTCCCTGAACGCACGTTATTGGGTCCGGGCGAACCGGCATGACACCCCTGTCCAGCGATTTGGGGCGGTTGCCCTACAGTCGTCCTCATGCTGGATTACAACGCTGAGGCGGCTGCATACGACGCGACGCGCGGTGGTGTGCCCCGGGCGGAGGCGGCGGCCCGCGCGCTGCTCGGGCTGGTCCCGGAGTCCGCCCGCACGCTGCTGGACATCGGCTGCGGTACGGGACTGGTCACCGAGCGGATGGCGCTGGCCCGGCCCGCACTGCGGGTACTGGGCACCGATGCCTCGTACGGCATGGCACGGTTCGCACGGCAGCGGATCGGCGCCGTGGCGCTGGCCGACGCACGGCGGCTGCCGCTGCCTGCCGCCGCTGTCGACGCCGTGGGCACCGTCTGGCTGCTGCATCTGCTGCGGGGGGCGGGTGACGTGCGGGCGGTGGTGTCCGAGGCGGCACGGGTGCTGCGGTCCGGCGGTGTGTTCGTCACCACGGTCGACAAGGACGCGGCACACGATGTGGGCAGCGACATCGACGAGCTGTTCGCCCCGTACCTGCGGCCCAGCCCGTCCGACCCCGAGGAACTGGTCGTCGCATACGGGGCGGAGGCCGGGCTCGATGTGGTGGGGGAGAACCGATTCCTCGGACACGGGCAGGGGCGGACACCGCGCAGTGCCGCGCATGCTGTGCGTTCCGGCTACTTCGTCTCACGTCTGGAGTTGCCGGGGGCGGCGGCTGACGAGCTGGCGGCGACGCTCCTGGCGCTGCCCGAACCGGACCGGCCGCGCCCCGAGCCGGAGTACCGGCTGCTGGCATTCCGCCGCAGGGGCTGAAGTCCCGCGGGGCCGGGGGTCGTCCGGGACCGCACCGCAGGACCCCGAGTCGGTGACGCTCCCGGCCGCGCGGGCGGCAGACTGCAGGTTCAGGCAACCCACTGCGGGCGGGCTGCCTGAACCTGCCCGACAGGGGGTTCGGCCGTTTGTATCCCGTGCGTCATCGGGGTGCGCAGGCCACATCGGGTCGCCCGCGTCGGCCGGGGTCCGGCAGATGACCTCCTTACGCCACCGTCCAGGCACCGTCCTCCGCGGCCTCCCGCGCGAATGTACCGAAGTCCTTCGGGGCCCGTCCCAGCACGCGCTCCACCCCGTCCGTCGTGCTCGCGTTGTGACCGTCCAGCAGCATCGCGAACAGTTCGGCCAGGAAACCCGCTTCGGCGCCCGGCACGCCGAACTCCTCAAGGGCCGACGCGTACTGAGACTCTGTCACCGGCACGTACCGCACCTCGCGCCCCACGGCCCGCGTGAGCTCCGACGCCACCTCGTCGAAGGTCAGCAGCCGAGGACCGGTCAGTTCGTGCACCAGGCCCCCGTGACCCTCCTCGGTGAGCGCGGCGACCACCACATCCGCCAGGTCGTCGGCATCGACGAACGGCTCAGCGGTCAAGCCGGCCGGGAACACCACCTCACCGCCGAACACCCCGTCCAGCAGCGCGCCTTCGCTGAAGTTCTGCGCGAAGAACGCCGACCGCACGACGGTGAGCGTGGCCCCGGCCGCCGCCCCCCGCAGCTTCTCCTCCGCCACCACCGCCTGTGGTTCGCCCCGCCCGGAGAGCAGCACCAGCCGGTGCACCCCGTTCTCCACCGCGATCCGCCCGAAGGCCGCCATTGCCTCCGGGGCACCGGGCGCCGCCAGATCGGGGTAGTACGCGACGTACGCGGCATCCACACCCCGCAGGGCGGGCGCCCAGCTCGCCTCGTCCGCCCAGTCGAAGCGGACCTCGCCACTTCGCGAGCCCGCCCGTACCGGCACTCCGCGGGCGGCGAGCCGCTCCACCACCCGGCGGCCCGTCTTTCCCGTCCCGCTCGTCACCAACACTGTCTCGCGCTTCACGTTCTCCGTGTTCCGTGTCATGACTCAAGCGTCGCGGGGAGGCTCCATCGGGACCATGCGCGAGCCGCTCAGACCCCTACGCGTACGTCTACGCTGCTGACCATGGACGCACTCGCCGGACTGCTCGACGGACCACGGGCCAGGGGTGCCTTCCTGCTGCGCATGGTGATGGAACCGCCCTGGTCCGTACGGATCGAGGACCGGGCGCCGCTCTGTCTGATGTCCATGACCCACGGCGAGGCCTGGATCGTCCCCGCAGGCGCCACGGACCCGGTGCTGCTGCGGCCCGGTGACATCGCCATCGCCCGCGGCCCGGAGCCGTACATCGTCGCCGACACCCCCGACACTGCGCCGCACGCCCGGATCGGCCCCGGCGGCGCCTGCGGCACCCTGCGCGGCGAGCCGCTCTCGGAGTCCATGCACCTGGGGGTACGCACCTGGGGCAACGCCCCCGACGGCGCGGCGAACATGCTCATCGGCACCTACCTTCTGGAGGGCGAGATCAGCAGGCGGCTCCTCGACGCCCTGCCCCCGCTGCTTCTCCTGCCTTCCGACGACCGGAGCGACCCCCTGCTGATGCTGCTCGACGCCGAGATATCCCGGGACGAGCCGGGCCAGAGCGTGGTCCTCGACCGGCTGCTCGATCTGCTGCTCATCGCCGTACTGCGCAGCTGGTTCTCCCGGCCCGGGGCCGAGGGACCGGCCTGGTACCGGGCGATGGGCGACCCGGTTGTCGGGCAGGCGCTACGGCTGCTGCAGAACGAACCGGCGCATCCCTGGACGGTTGCCGCACTGGCCGCCCGGACCGGAGTCTCGCGGGCCGGACTCGCCCGCCGCTTCACTGAACTGGTGGGGGAGCCACCGATGGCGTACCTGACCGGCTGGCGCCTGGCCGTCGCCGCGGATCTGCTGCGGGAGACGGACGCCACCGTGGAGGCGGTGGCCCGGAAGGTCGGCTACAGCGGGTCGTTCGCCTTCAGCACCGCCTTCAAACGCGGCCGCGGTGTCAGCCCCCAGGAGTACCGGAGAGGCCACGGCTTGCCGAACCGGCAACAAAGTTCGCCACCTGCCTGAGGCCCGGCGAGGCTTGTCCGCATGACGAAGCACGCCGATCACGGCCCTCATCACAGCAGCACCCGGAGCCGGCCCGACCGTACCGGGCACAGCCACCACCACGACACCGCCGACCTCGACTGGGACGTCATGGGTCTGCAGCTGGAGCGGAACGGCGACCTCAGCAGCCCCCAGTACGCGGCGGCGGCCCACTGGATCGCCGGACTGCCCACCGCACCGCAGGTGCGCAGGGTCCTCGACATCGGCAGCGGCCCCGGCGTGATCTCCTGCCTGCTCGCCGAGGAGTTCCCCGAGGCCGAAGTCGTCGCCGTGGACAGCGCTCCGGCGCTCCTGGAGCGCACCCGGGCCCGCGCCCAACGCCTCGGACTCGGCGATCGCGTTCACACCCTGCACGCCGAAATCCCCGACGGGCTTGCCACATTGGGAGAAGCGGACCTGATCTGGGCGGGCAACGCCCTGCATCACATGGGGGACCAGCGCGCCGTCCTCGCCGGCTTCGCCGGACTGCTGCGCCCCGGCGGGACCATCGCCCTCGTCGAGGGCGGACTGACGACCCGTCAGCTTCCGCGTGACATCGGCATCGGCCGGCCCGGCCTGGAGGCCAGGCTCGACGCGATCACCGCGGAGTGGTTCGAGGAGATGCGGACGGCGCTCCCGGACGCCACGCGGGAGATCGAGGACTGGAGCGCCCTGTTCACGGCGGTGGGGCTGGCCCCGCAGGGCACTCGCAGTTTCCTGCTCGACCTGCCCGCCCCCCTCTCCGGCCAGGCGCGCGACCATGTCATCGCCGAATTCGCCCGCTGCCGCGAGATGTTCGCCGGGGAACTCGCCGCCGACGACCTCGCCACACTCGACCGGCTGCTCGACCCCGAGGACCCGGCCGGGCTGCACCACCGCCCCGACGTCTTCCTGCTGACGGTGCGCACGGTCCACCTGGCCCGACGCGCGTAGGGCGTGCTTCGAAAGTCCCGTGGGGTGCGACGAGCGACCATGTCGCCCCCGCGCGGAGCGGGCTCAGCCCTCCCGCACGGCGGCGGTACGACGCGCGCGAGCCACACGCGCCAGGCCGGTTGCGACTCCCGCACCCACCAGTGCGAGTGCGGCCATCAGGATGAACACCAGGTGGTACCCCGCCGCACCCGGGTTGGCATCGAGGATCGCGCCGTACACGAGGAAGGCGAACATCCCGGGGGCGTAACCGAGGAGGCAGGCGATGCCGAACGCGGTGCCGCTGACCTCGTTGGGGACGCCGACCTCGTCCATGGGCGCCCAGAACACACCACGCATCGTGAAGATGATCAGTGAGAACAGCAGGCAGGCGGCCATCGCGGGGATCTGGTTCTGCTCACCGGTCGGCAGCAGCAGGATGATCGCTGCGATGGGGATGAGGCACACGAACGCGAGACGGAGGTACCTGCTGGCCCCCTTGAAGACCTTGTCGACGAGTACGCCGCCGAGCGGGCCGCCGAGGATCTTGAGGCCGTACTGGTTGATGATGCCGTAGGCGCCGGCGAGGGCGGCCGGCAGTCCGTACACGTACGTGAGGTAGGGGATGAAGTAGGTCAGGCCGCAGTACACGACGTACGCCATGAACACGGTTGCACTGACCCACCACAGCTGCGGCAGCCGGACGGCATGCAGGATCTCGTTGAGGCCGACGCGCTTCTTCGTCGGCGTATCCACGACGGACTCGGGGCCCTGGTCACGCAGCAGGAAGAACAGGAGCACGCCGACGGCGATGTCGATCAGCGCGTAGAGGGCGATCGCGGCACGGAAGCCGGCGGCGCCCGAGCCGAGCAGGGCGAAGACGCCGAGGGCCGAGGAGGCGACCAGTGTGTCGACGACGCCGCGACCGCCCTCGAGGAAGCCGAACAGCCGCCCCTGTTCTTCCGGCCCACCCAGGCGCCGGACGCTCTTGAGCAGTGCCGGCCAGACCAGGCAGTCCGTGCAGACGGCCAGCACCGCGAAGATCGGCACCAGCAGCCCGTAACCGGGGAACGTGCTCATATAGAGCCCGAGCCCGCCCGCGCCGATCAGCCCGAGCGGAATCAGGATGCGGGTCGAGAACCGGTCGGCCAGGTACCCTCCGACCACGAACAGTGCGGTCGCGACGATCGAGTTCACGCTCAGTAGCGCACCGATCTGGGTATTGCTCAGCCCCATCTGCTGCTGCATCGGGACGTAGAAGACGTCCTTGATGTTGGCGAGCTTGTAGATGGTGCCGCCCGCCATCACGAGGACCGCGAAGCGCGCCCATCTGGCCTTGTCGAACCCGGTCTTGGCCGGCGCGGCCTTCATCGTGGTGGTCGTCATCGCGCACCTGCCCGGGCGTCGGCGGCGGCCAGGCGAGACGCGGCGAGTTCGCGCATCCGGGCGAGCAGCCCGCGCACGTGGACGACCTGGTCGACGGCCCAGCCGGGCTCGGCGGCGAGCAGGTCGCGCAGCGTCCATCCTTCAGGAAGGCCCGTGGTGCTCGGTTCCCGGTAGGGGATGAAGGGGTCGTCGCCTTCGCTGTGATGGCGGAAGGCGGGCGCGTAGTACAGGTTCTCCTGTTCGAGCGCGAAGGTGATGACCTGCGGCTCGTCGTCGCCGAGCATGAGCAGGTCGAACAACATCCGCGCCCCCGGCAGGTCGTCCTCCGGGCTGCCCTGCAGCACGCCGCGGTGGCCGAACCCGTCGCCCTCAGGAAGGACGTGCACGCCCTTCAGGTGCGCTTGCAGGATGTGCGGCGCCAGCTGGGCCAGGGCGTCCATCGGCCGTTCGCACGCGTTGATCATGTTGCCGAGGTCGAACATCGCGTGCAGGCGGGGGTGGCCGACGGTGCGCAGCAGCTGAGCGATCTCGCCGGAGCGCAGTTCTTCGTGCTGCTCGAACGAGAAGTGCAGGCCGTGGAGGTCGGCGAGGTCGCCGAGCCGGCGCAGGTCGTCCTCGATGCGCGACAGCACCTGCGACAGCTGCCCTTCGTAACGGGAGTAGACACGAACGTGCTGGACGCCGAGGACGCCGGCGATCCGGACGGCCTCGTCCACGGGCTCACGCTCGGTCGTGCTGATCTCGATGTGCAGGGCGAGGCCGTAGCCGCGGGCACGGGCGGCGAAGGCCCGAAGCCGGTCGTCGTTCATTCGGCTCAGGCTGCGCTCCTCGCCGTCGAGGACGTGGATGCAGACGCCGGCCAGATCGTGCTCTCGGGCGAAGTCGAGGACGTCGTCGGGGCCGTAGGTGCCGTAGGTGAGGTTGGTGAGCAGGGCGTACGAGTGACCGAAGAGCCGGACCCGGTCGATCCGGTCGATCAGCACCCGCGCGCGCTCGGCCGTCAGGTCGGGGATCTGTTCGATCTCGGCTGCGGTGAGGTTCGGACTCAGGAGCGCTCGGAACTGCTCATCGAGGTGGGGCATCGTTGTCTCCATAGAAAGAGGGCCGCGACCGTGTGTGGCCGCCGCCCCTTCTTCCTATCAACGCAATGGATGGGGCATTAGAGCCATTGGCCGCCCAGTTCTGCGGACCAATTCGGCGAGCCCACCTCTCGGGCTACACCTCGGCAGCTTCGCCGGGTTCGAGCCGTTCGAACGCCTCTGCCATCCGCGCCACGGCAGGCGCCATGTGCTCGGCTGCGGTGCCCGCGAACCCGATCAGCAGTGCGGGCGGCAGCCGGCGCTGCACGCGATACTCCCCCAGGGGATACGTGAAGACGCCCTGCCGGGCGAGGCCACGTGCGCAGTCGATGTCGTTGAGGGACGCCTCGAGCCACCCAATCACGTGGAGCCCGGCGGCGACCGGCCTCGCCGTCAGCCGGTGCGCCAGCTGCGTGTCGAGCTGTTCGAGCAGGGCGTCCTGGCGGGCGGCGTACAGTCGGCGCGTGCGCCGGAGGTGGGTGTGCAGGTGCCCTTCGGCGAGGAAGTCGGCGAGCGCCGCCTGCATCACGGTCGCGGGGGTGCGACCGATCACCGAGCAGGCCGACGTGAACGGCTCGACGAGGTCGTGGGGCAGCACGACATAGCCCAGTCGCAGCGACGGCGCCAGCACCTTGCTGAATGTGCCGACGTAGATGACGTGTCGCGCTTGGTCGAGTCCGAACAGCGGAGGCAGCAGCGTGCCGTGATAGCGAAGCTCGCTGTCGCAGTCGTCCTCGACGATCCAACTCCCGTGCGCCTGCGCCCACGCGATCCACTCCCTGCGCCGCGCCGGACTCATGACCGTGCCCAGGGGATGCTGCCGGGACGGCGTGAGGTAGGCGAGGCGTGCCGATGGGTCGCCCGCTGCCGCCACCGCGCCCGCGTCGTCGACCGGCACGCCCTGGACGCGGCATCCCTGCGATTGGAACGCGAGCCTTCCGGAGATGTGGCCGGGGTCTTCGACGAGCACCGTGTCGGCGGGGTCGAGCAGCAGCACCGCGAGGACATTGAAGGCCTGCTGGGCACCGGAGGTCACCACGATCTGCTCGGCGCCGCAGCCGAGGCCCCGCACGTCGTTGAGGTAGTCGGCGATCGCCTGGCGCAGTGGCTCGTACCCGTGGCGGTCGCCATACCCGATGGCGGCTGCGTCGGTGCGCGCTGCGTGCCGCGCCAGCAGCCGCCGCCACACGCCGGCAGGGAATGCGGATGCCGCGACCTGGCTGGGGACGAACGACTCGGTGCCTTTCGGATCCCACGAGTGCGGCGCCTCGCTGAACAGGCTGGCACCGCGTGCCGACGTCGCTGCGCCGCGCTCGGACAGCTGCGGTCGCGCAACAGGCGCCGGTGCCATCGTGGCCGTCCACAGTGCGTCCACATACGTGCCGTCCCCCTGGCGTGCACGCAGGAACCCCTCGGCCGTGAGCTGCTCGAACGCGGTGACTACGGTCAGCCGCGAGACGCCGAGCTCGGCGACGAGCGTCCGCGTCGAGGGCAATCGGGTTTCCGGCGGCAGGGCGCCGTCGAGGATGAGTCCCCGCAGCTGCCGATACAGCTGCAGGTGCAGCGGCAGGGCGCTACCGCGGTCGAGCTCGACCGCGGCCAGCATCCGGCCCCCGGCGCCTTTCATGACGCGCGGGCGCGCCGGTGGGTCTGGCATGCCCTCATCCTAAGGGCTGTCCCGTAATCCCTGGCGGGCGCACGGCGTCAGCTGCGGCGCCTCGCTGCGTTGTCGGAACGCTCGAATACGCCCAGTATGAGGACGCCCCTCCGCCTTGCGATGCACCGCATCTGACGCCGCGCGCTGATCCACCAAGGATTACGGGACAGCCCTCAGCCAGGGCGTGTTTCGAAATTCACCCGCCGCGGACCGCCGCCCGGCGGGGGAGCCGGACGGCGGTCGTGCGTGATTCGGTCGTGCAACGGCTGGGCTCAGGCGCCCAGGTTGAACTCGCCCGGGTTCGGGCCGAGGCGTTTGCCCTCGTCCAGCGCGGCGAACGCGGCCAGGTCGTCCGCGTCCAGCTCGAAGCCGAACACATCGATGTTCTCCGCGATCCGCGACGGCGTCACGGACTTCGGGATCACCACGTTTCCCGTCTGGAGGTGCCAGCGGAGCACCGCCTGCGCGGGTGTGCGGCCGTGCTTCTGGGCGATCGCGATGACCGTCGGGACCTCCAGGAGGCCCTTGCCCTGGCCCAGCGGGGACCAGGCCTCGGTGGCGATGCCGTGCCGCGCGTGGAAGGCGCGCGACTCGGCCTGCTGGAGCTGCGGGTGCAGCTCGATCTGGTTGATCACCGGGACCACGGAGGTCTCGCCGAGCAGGCGCTCCAAGTGCTCCGGAAGGAAGTTGGAGACACCGATGGCCTTCGCGCGACCGTCGGCGTAGATCTTCTCGAACGCCTTGTACGTGTCGATGTACGCGTCCTTCGCAGGCACCGGCCAGTGGATCAGGTACAGGTCGACGTAGTCGAGGCCCAGCTTGTCCAGCGAGGCGTCGAAGGCACGCATCGTCGACTCGTAGCCCTGGTCGCCGTTCCACAGCTTGGTGGTGACGAAGAGCTCCTCGCGGGGGACACCGGAGGCGGCCACGGCCTTGCCGGTGCCCTCCTCGTTCCCGTAGATCGCGGCAGTGTCGATGCTCCGGTACCCGAACTCGATGGCCGTCGCGACCGCCTTCGCTGCCTCGTCGTCGGGCACCTGCCAGACACCGAAACCGAGCTGCGGCATCTCGACGCCGTTGTTGAGGGTGAGGGAGGGGACCTGGCTCACGAGCGGTCGATCCTTTACGTCGTCGGTTGTCATCTCCACGGTCAACGATCACGAGGCGCCATGCATTCCCTGCCGACCGGCGGTTCCGTAGCCCCGTCGGCTCGGGACCGACGCAAGCAGGTCCCGACAGCGCTCCGACCCTACGGCTCCCCACCGTGACAGGGAGTAGGCGCCCGACGCCCTGCGATCAGCGGTACAGTGCGTCCACCTCGACCGCGTACGCCGTCTCGATCGCCTTCCGCTTCAGCTTCAGCGACGGGGTCAGCAGACCGTGCTCCTCGGTGAACTGATGCGCAAGGATCCGGAAGGTACGGATCGACTCGGCCTGCGACACCGCCGTGTTCGCGGCCACCACCGCCCGCCTGACCTCCATCTCCAGATCCGGGTCCCGTACCAGGTCGGCCGCGTTCATCGGCGGCCGCCCCTGCATGGTGAGCCAGTGGTCCACGGACTCCTGGTCCACGGTCACCAGCGCCGCCACGTACGGCCGGTCGTTGCCGACCGCGATGCACTGCGCCACCAGCGGATGGGCCCGCACCCGCTCCTCCAGACCGGCCGGCGACACACTCTTGCCGCCCGATGTCACCAGGATCTCCTTCTTCCGGCCGGTGATCGTCAAATAGCCGTCCTCGTCGAGCGCACCCAGGTCGCCGGTGGCCAGCCAGCCGTCGTGCAGCACCGCGGCGGTGGCGTTCGGGTTGCTCAAGTAGCCGCCGAAGACCTGGGCGCCGTGCACCCAGACCTCGCCGTCTTCGGCGATGTGCACGGTGGTGCCGGGGAGCGGCTGCCCGACCGTGCCGTACCGGGTGCGCTCCGGCGGATTGGCGGTGGCCGCCGCCGTGGACTCGGTCAGTCCGTACCCCTCGTACACCGTGACGCCCGCGCCGTCGAAGAACAGCCCGAGTCGCCGCTCCATCCCCGAACCGCCCGACATGGCGTGCCGGATGCGGCCGCCCATGGCGTCGCGGACCTTCTTGTACACGACCTTGTCGAAGAACTGGTGCTGCATCCGCAGCCCCGCGGAAGGGCCGGGGCCGGTCCCGAACGCCCGGTGCTCCATCGCCTCGGCGTACTTCACCGCGACCTCGACGGCCTTGTCGAAGGGCCCGATCCTGCCCTCCGCCTCGGCCTTGCGCCGGGAGCCGTTGAAGACCTTCTCGAAGATGTACGGAACCGCCAGGATGAATGTCGGCCGGAACGACACCAGGTCCGGCATGAGCGCCTTCGCCGAAAGCTCCGGCTGATGGCCCAGCTTCACCCGGCCGCGGACCGCCGCGATCTCGACCACCCGGCCGAAGACGTGCGCGAGCGGCAGGAAGAGGAGCGTGGCGGCCTCGTCGCCCGGCTTGGAACGGAAGACCGACTTCCAGCGCAATGCCATCGTGTCCGTCTCGAACATGAAGTTGGCGTGCGTGATCAGACAGCCCTTGGGGCGGCCCGTGGTGCCGGACGTGTAGATGACGGTCGCCACCGAATCGGGCGTCACCGCCCGCCGGTGCCGGTGCACCACCTCGTCCTCGACACGCACGCCCGCCTCGATCAGCTCGGTCACCGCGTCCGAGTCCAGCTGCCAGAGCCGCTTCAGCTGGGGCAGCCGGTCGATCACCGAGGCGATCGTCATCGCATGGTCCTCGTGCTCGACCATGATCGCGGACACCTCGGCGTCGTGCAGCATCCAGAGGACCTGCTCGGCGGAGGACGTCGGATAGACCGGCACGGACTGGGCGCCGACCGTCCACAGCGCGAAGTCGAAGAGTGTCCACTCGTAACGGGTACGTGCCATCAGGGCGACCCGGTCGCCGAATCGGACACCGTGGGCGATCAGCCCCTTGGCGAGCGCGAGGACCTCGTCGCGGAACGCCGCCGCGGTGACATCACGCCAGCATCCTTCCGCGTCCTTCCGGCCCAGCGCGACGCGGTGCGGATCCTCTTCCGCATAGTCGAAGACGGCATCGGCCAGCCCGCCTGTGTGGGGCGCGACCGCCATGGGGGGGACAGTGAACTCGCGCAATGACCTGCTCCTTGTGGCGCTCCGCACGGCGCCGTGACGCTACCCCACCGGGTGGCTCGGCGGGAGGGCCCGGAGCGACCGGAAAGCGTGCCATCCGCACAGGTTCAGCCACAGATATCCGGCCAGATGGGCAAGGCTCGGGCGCACTTCTGACGGTGGAGTAGGCAGCTCGCGCCGGAATCTCCACCGAATCTGTACGCCTCGGCCACTCCCGTCATGACGGTCGATTCGTGTTCCGTATCTGCTGCCCATACTCCCCGCGCACGCGTGCGGTTATGCGCCGCCGCGGCCGCTGATCGCGTTGACCCCGCCGGCGCCACGGATCAGCCGGTCGCCGCCCGCCAGGATCGCCGCCGCGAGCGCGTCCGCCGCCTCCTGCGCCGCGTCCCGGCGGTGGCCGTGCAGCAGGACGAAATCCACGTCGCCGAGTTCCGGCAGCCCCGCCCTGGCCGGTACGGGAGTCAGTCCCGGCGGGATGAGCCCGCTGGTGTGCGCCATCACGCCGAGACCCGCGTGGGCCGCCGCGACGAGCCCGCTGAGGCTCGCACTCGTACAGGCGATCCGCCAGGACCGGCCGTGCTCCTCCAGCACCTCCAGGGCGCGGGCCCGGGTGAGGCCCGGCGGCGGGAAGAGGATCAGCGGCACCGGGCGGTCCGGGTCGATCCGCAGTTGTGGTGCGCCGATCCAGGTCAGTGCGTCCCGCCAGACCAGTTCGCCGTGCGTGTCACCGGTCCGCCGCTTGGCGAGGACGAGATCGAGCCGTCCCGCCGCCAACTGCCGGTGCAGCGTCCCGGACAGCTCCACGGTCAGCTCCAGCTCGACCTCCGGATGATCGCGGCGGAACGACTCCAGGATCTCCGGCAGCCGGGTCTGAACGAAGTCCTCGGACGCCCCGAACCGCAGCCGCCCGCGCAGCCGCGTCCCGGTGAAGAACGCCGCGGCCCGCTCGTGGGCCTGCAGGATCGTCCGCGCGAAGCCGAGCATCGCCTCACCGTCCACGGTGAGATCGACCCGGTGCGTGTCCCGCGTGAACAGCTGGCGCCCCGTGGCGTCCTCCAGCCGCCGCACGTGCTGACTCACCGTGGACTGCCGCACGCCCAGCCGACGGGCGGCCTGGGTGAAGCTCAGCGTCTGGGCGACGGCAAGAAAGGTACGGAGCTGTGCGGGGTCGTACACAGCGCCCAGGCTATCGCGAACCATGATGACAGTGAGAGCGGTATGCCGAGTTCACGATCGCGATGGTCGAGAGCAGGATGGACAGGGCACGACCGGATCGAGAGACACGTGGAGCACATGAGCCGCCGCACCTTCAAGCTGCCGTCCTGGCTGCCGATCGACCCGTACATCCTGGCGCTGATCGGCACGGTCGCGCTCGCGGCGCTGCTGCCCGCATCGGGGACCGCCGCGAAGGTCGCGGACGGCGCGTCGACCGGAGCGGTCGCCCTCCTCTTCTTCCTGTACGGTGCCCGCCTCTCGACCGCCGAGGCGCTCGACGGCCTCAGGCACTGGCGGCTCCACCTCACCGTCCTGATCTGTACCTTCGTCGCGTTCCCGCTGCTGGGGCTGGCCGGCAAGGGGCTGGTTCCGTACGTCCTCACCCCGCAGCTCTACGCCGGCTTCCTCTTCCTCTGCCTCGTCCCGTCGACCATCCAGTCGTCGATCGCCTTCACCTCGATCGCCCGCGGCAACGTGCCGGCGGCGATCTGCGCAGGCTCCTTCTCCTCGATCGCCGGGATCTTCCTCACCCCGCTGCTCGCCGCAGCGCTGCTCGGCAACAGCGGCGGCGGATTCTCGGCCGACGCGCTGCTGAGGATCGGGGTCCAGCTGCTGCTCCCGTTCATCGCCGGGCAGCTGCTGCGCCGCTGGATCGGCGGCTTCCTCGCCCGCCACAAGAAGGTCCTCGGCCGTGTCGACCGGGGCTCGATCCTGCTGGTCGTCTATACGGCTTTCAGCGAGGGCATGGTCGCCGGTATCTGGCACCAGGTCACCCCGACCAGGCTCGGTGCGCTGCTGGCCGCCGAAGCGGCACTGCTCGCGCTGATGCTCGCGCTGACCTGGTACGGGGCGAAGCGGCTCGGCTTCGACCGAGGGGACCGGATCGCCATCCAGTTCGCCGGTTCGAAGAAGAGCCTGGCGTCCGGACTCCCGATGGCCAGCGTGCTCTTCGGGGCGCACGCCGGCCTCGCCGTGCTGCCGCTGATGCTCTTCCATCAGATGCAGTTGATGGTGTGCGCGGTGATCGCGAAGCGGCGCTCGCGGGATCCTCAGGACGGACTCCGGGAGCGCCCGGGGATTCCGGCGAGCGGTGCGGTGGTGGAGGAGCCCCTTTCGGTGGGCTGACGCGTTCGCCCGGACCCGAGGGCGCCGACTACGGGACAGCCCTCAGGGAAGCGGGATCGGCCGGCGCAGGGGGCGCTCCCAGCCGGCCGGACCCCCGACCCGTGTCACGCGCCGGGCACCTCAGCCCTGGCCGACCGCCGCCTCCAGGGTGATGCGGTGCTCACCCGCGTACACGTTCATGGACGGGCCCCGCAGAAATCCGACCAGGGTCAGTCCGGTCTCCGCCGCCAGATCCACGGCGAGCGACGACGGCGCCGAGACCGCAGCCAGCACCGGGATCCCGGCCATCACCGCCTTCTGCGCCAGCTCGAAGGAGGCCCGCCCCGACACCAGCAGAATCGCGCGGGACAGCGGCAGCCGGTCGTCGGTCAGGGCCCGGCCGACAAGCTTGTCGACCGCGTTGTGCCGACCGACGTCCTCCCGGATGTCGAGCAGTTCCCCCGTCTCGGAGAACAGCGCCGCCGCATGCAGGCCTCCGGTCCGGTCGAAGACCCGCTGCGACTCGCGGAGCCGGTCGGGGAGAGCCGAGAGCACGGCGGGCTCGACCCGGACCGGGGGAGTGTCGGCGATCGGGTGCCGGGTGGTGGTGCGGACAGCGTCGAGGCTCGCCTTGCCGCACAGCCCGCAGGAGGAGGTCGTGTAGACGTTGCGTTCGAGCGTGATGTCGGGGACCTGCACGCCCGGCGCGAGCTTCACATCCACCACGTTGTACGTGTTCACACCGTCCGCCGTCGCCCCCGCGCAGTACACGATCGACTGCACCTCGGAGCCGTCACCGATCACGCCCTCGCTGACCAGGAAGCCCGCCGCCAGCGCGAAGTCGTCGCCCGGCGTGCGCATCGTGATGGCGAGTGGCCTGCCGTTCAGCCGGATCTCCAGGGGCTCCTCGGCGACGAGGGTGTCGGGGCGCGTGGAGACCGCCCCGTCCCGGATGCGGATGGTGCGGCGGCGCTCGGTGACCCGTCCCATGGCGGCTGAACCCAATTCTGTACGTGATGGAAGCCGAAGCGGCCCTTGATGCAGAGGTTGCCGTGGGTCACCGGGTTGTCGTGCGGAGAGGTGACCTTGACGAGCTCATTGTCCTGCACATGGAGGGTGACGTTGCAGTCGACACCGCAGGAGGCACGCAGGCGGTCGTGGTCTCCGTGTGGGCCGGTGCCCCGGTGGGGCACACCTCAATGCAGCCCGGTCGCACCGGTGCCGACACCTGCGACTCTACGGGGCTCTCCATTCGGCAAGGGGCCGAGCAAGGGAAGAGGAGATGATGTCAAGTCAATATTGTCTACAGTATGCGTTCAGCGAAGGGCAAGGGTGTGGTCAAGCCTCCAAGCCTTGGCCGGTAATCCTGTGGGATCACGTGCCCCCGTACCGGGCGGTAGCCACCAAGACTGGATAGTTCCTGCCATACGTAGCGAGGGGAACCTCTACATGACCGGCTCACGTGTCGTGGCGCTCGGCCACTATCAGCCCGCCAAGGTGCTCACCAATGACGACCTGGCGGCCATGGTCGACACCAGCGATGAGTGGATCACCAGTCGCGTCGGGATCAAGACCCGCCATGTGGGAGGCCCTGACGAGCCGGTCGACGAGATGGCCGCGCACGCGGCGGCCAAGGCGCTCGCCACGGCCGGACTCGACCCCGCCGACATCGATCTGGTCCTCGTGGCGACCTCCACCGCGATCGACCGTTCGCCGAGCATGTCCGCGCGCGTGGCTGCCCGCCTCGGCATGGCTTCGCCCGCCGTCATGGACATCAACGTGGTCTGCTCCGGCTTCACCCACGCTCTCGCGACCGCCGACCATGCGATCCGGGCGGGCTCCGCGACCCGTGCGCTGGTGATCGGCGCCGACAAAATGGCCGACATCGCCGACTGGACCGACCGCTCCACCTGCGTCCTGCTCGGCGATGGTGCGGGCGCCGCGGTCGTGGTCGCGGACCCGCAGGGCGGCGCGGACGCCGCACCCGGAATCGGTCCCGTGCTCTGGGGTTCGGTGCCGGAGATGGGCCGCGCGGTCCGGATCGAGGGAACGCCGCCGCGCTTCGCCCAGGAGGGGCAGTCCGTCTACCGCTGGGCCACCACCCAACTGCCGCCCATCGCGCGCAAAGTGTGCGAAAAGGCCGGAGTAGCCCCCGAGGATCTCGCCGTGGTGGTACTGCACCAGGCCAATCTGCGGATCATCGAACCGGTCGCCAGGAAGATCGGTGCGGTCAACGCAGTCATCGCCCGGGATGTCGTGGATTCCGGAAATACGTCCGCCGCTTCGATCCCCATGGCCCTGTCGAAACTGGTGGAACGCGGCGAGGTCGACAGCGGCGCGCCGGCACTGCTCTTCGGGTTCGGCGGGAACCTCTCGTACGCGGGCCAGGTGATCCGCTGCCCCTGACCTCCCACGGCGCTCGGTGGTCTGTGGACGATAAGCAATTGCCCGTCGCCGGGAGGGGACCGCGATGGTGTCCGCAGGACTGCCGCAGGGGGCCCTGCCGAAGCTGGAACGGCCCGGTCCGCTGCGTGAGCGCGTCTACGAGGCACTGCTCGAACTGATCACCACGCGTGAGCTCCGCCCCGGCCGGCATCTGGTCGAGAGTGAGCTGGCGGGGGCACCTCGGTTTGTCCCGGCAGCCGGTGCGCGAGGCCTTGCAGCGGCTGAACACCGAGGGCTGGGTGGACCTGCGTCCCGCCCGGGGTGCGTTCGCCCATCCCTGATCTTGCGTGGGTATTCCCGGCTTCAGCCGGGGAGGGAAACGCATCCTTGGTCCGGAGGCGCGAAGCGCCGGAGTTCGCTGCGCGTGGGGGATGGTCAGGCAGATTGTTTCTGCTCTTCGATGTACTGGCGGATCACGGTCAGTGGTGCTCCGCCGCAGGATCCCGCGAAGTAGGAGCGGGACCAGAGCACCGGTTCCGTGCCGATGCGGTTGATTCGCCCGGTGTACTCCG
>NZ_JBLVKW010000038.1:0-20372 GCF_048270745.1 Streptomyces sp. NPDC056231
CCCCGCTCAAGGCCCCGCAGAAGTTCGGCGTCGGTTTCGGCACCTACCGTGCCCTCGCCTTCGGCGACGACTTGGGCTGGGGCGAGGGCAAGGAGCTGGTGGCCCGAGACGCCAGCGGCAACCTCTGGGCGTACGAAGGTTCGTACTCCTCCACAGGCAAGCGCGGCCTCACCGGCAAGCGCACCCGGATCGGCACCGGCTGGAACATCTACAACACGCTGATCTGACCCGGCCACCCGCCGCGCCACGCCGATCTTCCGGCGCCGCGCGGCGGGTGCCGGACAGAGCCAGGTCCTACAGGGCGCTGACCCAGTACACCGCCCTGTAGAACGCGGGCAAGCCCGTGCCACCCCGGGCGCACTCGTAGTGCAACTCCGCCGCCCGTCTGCGCGCCCAGGTCCTCGTAGCCGCCAGCCGGGCCGCTGCTGTCCTGCCCAACGAGCCGTCAGCCCCGCTGGGCACGGAATAAGCCAGCAGGATCGGTGACAGTGTTCTCACCGGCACCCCAAGGAGCGCCACACCGGACTCCTCCCCGGAAGATCGGCTACTTTCCATAAGTGATCAATTCTGTAGGGAAAATGACCGCAATGGTCACTTTGGGCGCCGTTCTAGGCACCTTTCTGACCGGCTGCGGCACTGACACCACGCCGAAGAGCTCGGGTTCACACTCCGCCCAGGCCCCCCGGCACGCACAGTCCGCCGCCCCGCCGCCGCCACCGTCCGCGAAGCCCGCGCCCGTGGAGAACCAGCCACCCACGATGGCACCGAGCCGGCCCGGGCTGACACCGGTCTTCAAGCGCGCGCGGAACACCACGGACAAGGTCGTGGCGCTCACCTTCGACGCCGATATGACAGCCGACGAGGGTCCGCGCGCAGCGGCAGGCGAGCACTTCGACAACCCGGAGCTGATCGCCCTGCTGCGCCGCCTGAAGGTGCCCGCGACCGTTTTCATGACGGGGCGGTGGGCGGACGAGTACCCGACGCAGGCCCGGTCCATCGGCAACGACCCGCTCTTCGAGATCGCCAACCACTCCTACAGCCACTACGCCTTCACGTCGCCCTGCTACGGACTTCCGGTCCTGGACAAGGCCGACATGCGCGCCGACGTGGAGCGGGCCTTCACGGCGATCCGGAAGACGGGCGCGCTCCATCTGGTGCCGTACTTCCGCTTCCCCGGCGGCTGCTACAACGATGCGGCGCTGCGCACCCTGGCGTCCGAGAAACTGACGGCGGTGCAGTGGGACGTGGTCAGCGGTGACGCGTTCGCGAAGGACGCGGACGCGGTGGCCAAGCAGGTGCTGGCCGGGGTGAAGCCGGGGTCCCTGGTCGTCATGCACTGCACGCGCAGCGCCGCTCCCGTCACGGCCGAGGCCGTCAGCCAGGTGGTACCGGAACTGCGCAGGCACGGGTACCGCTTCGTGAAGGTCTCCGAACTGATGAGGCTTTGACCGGACGCCGCACACCCTCGGTGACAGGACCTGGTCAGCTCACCCGCGCAGCGAAGTCAGCCTGCAGACGACCGCCGCCACCGCGCAGGCCGCCAGGGCGGCGCAGATCAGGGGCAGGACGGGGATGTGTACCGCTCCGGTCAGCGATCCGGTGACCAGTCCCGTGACCGCGTATTTCGCGGGCGATCCGGTGGTCACCAGGGACAGCAGGGCGGCGAGCGCGGTGGTCGCGACCGACCAGCCGCGACGGTGCACCACCGGGCGGGTGCACAGCGCGCCGACCGCCGCTCCCAGCAGCACGCAGCAGGCGGCGGCGAGCAGCCCGGCGAGCGCGGCGGGCAGCAGCGGCACGCGGACGGTGTGGTCGGCGTTGGCCGGATCGCTGATCAGCAGCACGATCGCGGTGGCCGCCGTGCCCAGCAGCCCGGCACAGCCCGCGGCGGTGAGCAGCGATGCCAGATGGACCCGCGGCTGCCCGGCCGCAGCGGCGGCGACGGTCCGGGCGGCGGGCGGTTCCTGGGTGGCACAGAGCTGGACGAGCCAGGCGGTGACGGGCAGGAGCGCGGCGGCGGCGTAACCGAGCGAGTCGAGCACGGGTTGCCCCGACTGGACTCCGACGGCGAGGAAGACGGCGTACAGGAGAAGGGGGGCGAGCCAGCGCTGAGAGCGGAGCAGCAGGGCGGCCTGGTAGCGGATCAGAGCAGTCATCGTGCCTGTCGGGTCCCTGACGGTTCGGTCCGGGGCGTCGGTTCGGGTGCCGCTGCCGCCGACAGGTGTGTGATGTGCCAGGGCGGGCGGGCTGTGAGCAGGGCGCGCAGGAGTGCGTCGGAGTGCACGGCCGCGACCGTGAGCCGGACGGTTCCGTCGGGCCGGGGCTCCTGCACCGGTGCACCGGGCAGCCCCGAGGGAAGGACGGCCCCGGACGCGCCCGTGACCTCGATGCGTACCCGTGGCCCGGCCGTCCCGTCCCCGGTCTCCGCCGCCGTTACGGGGACGAGTTGGTGCCCCTCGACCCGGTGGGTGACGTCGACCGCCTCGGCCAGTCGGCGCGGATCGTGGTCGACGAAGACGACGGTGGCCCCGGCCGTGACCCGTTCCGCGACCGCGCGGTCCAGCTCGCCGCGGGCCGCCGTGTCCAGGCCGGTCCATGCCTCGTCCAGGACCAGGAGCTCCGGTTCGGCGAGCAGCGCCTGGGCGACGGCGACCTTCTGGCTGGTGCCCTTGGACAGTTCGGACAGGGGGGTACGGGCGTGGCCGGCGGCTCCGAAGCGCGCCAGCCACTCCTGCGCCCTCCCGGTCGCCTCCGGGGTCCGCAGACCGTGGATCCGCCCGAGGTGGACGAGGTACCCGGCGGCAGTGAACGGCAGCGCCGCCGGGAAGCGCTCGGGGACATACGCCGTGCGCGGCCGTCGGCCGGTGATGCGGCCCTCGGTCGGGGCGTCAATCCCGGCGATCAGCCTCAACAGCGTCGACTTTCCCGTGCCGTTGGCGCCCTCGATCCGGACCAGGGTGTGCGCGGGCAGGTCGAGGTCGACCCCGCGCAGCACCCATGGTCCGCCGAGGCCGTACCGTCGGCCCACTCCTGTCAGGTTCAGTTGGCCGATGCCTTCTCGGGCTTGAGCTCGCTGGGTCGGACGATCACGAATCCCTCGCCCTGCAGCATCAGCTGGACTGCCTCGCCGGAGCCGCCGCGGATCATCGAGCCGATGCTCTGCGAGCGGTGCAGTGAGGTGCTGAGCTGGGCGCTCCAGCCAACGACCGCGTCCGTGTCGACGTACACCGGCTGCTGGGCCGTGACGGGTATCACGATCGGGTGGCCGTCGCAGATCAGGCCGAGCTTGCCGTAACCGCTGAAAACGCTGTTGAAGAGCCCGCCACCGGCTATCCCGGCGCCCTTCACGGTCTTGATCTCGTACGCCAGGGTGGAGTCGAAGCAGAGGACGTTGCGGCCGTTGACGGTGAGGACGTCGCCCTGCTCCATGTCCACGATGAAGCAGTTGGCGGCCTCGTGCGCGAACCACGCCTCGCCCTGCCCCCGGACCGCCATCAGCGGCAGTCCCTCGCCGGTGACGGCGCGCTTCAGCATGCCGCCGAGGCCCTGGCCCTTGCGCTCGAACTGGAGATTGCCGCGGAAGGCGACCATCGATCCCTGGCGGGCGTGCATCTCGCCGTTCACGGCGTACTTGATGGATTTGGCGTTCTGCAGGGTCATTCCAGGGGCGGTTGCCGGCTGGGCCATGTTCTCGCTGGAAAAGAGATCGCTCTTCATGCGGTGCATCCTCACCCGGACCGTTTGATTCCGCCAAGGAGCCGGGCCGGGCGGCTGGCAGACTGGGACGAGTGAGCAGCAACGACATTTCCGCACCCCCGTCCTCGTCCGGCGCCGTGGCCCCCTCGGCCTCCCCGTTCCACTCCGAGCCGACAGGCCGCGACGAGGCCCCGCAGTACGTGCTTCCGCTGGTCGTGCACATCGAGAAGACCGACCCCCCGGCCCGCACCGACGCGCTGCGCACCGCCGCCCGCGCCGTCCTCGTGATGCTCTCGGACGAGCGGTCGGCCGGCGAGGGCGAGTGGGCGCAGGTGATGCGCGACTGGCAGGACGCCCGGATCCGCAAGGTGGTGCGGCGGGCGCGGGGCGCTGAGTGGCGCAAGGCGTCCGCGCTGCCCGGCATCACGGTCACCGGCGAGAGCGCCGAAGTGCGGGTGTTCCCACCGGTTCCGCTCGACGGCTGGCCGAAGGAGCTGGCGAAGCTCCAGGTGTCGGGGACGGACCTGGACGACCCCGAGCCGCCCGCCGCACCCGACCCGTGCGGCCCGGTGCTCTGGCTGAACCCGGAGCTCGACATGTCCGCGGGCAAGGAGATGGCACAGGCCGGGCACGGAGCGCAGCTCGCCTGGTGGGAACTGTCGGACACAGAGCGCAAGGCGTGGCGGGAGGCGGGCTTCCCGCTCTCCGTCGCCACCCCGGACACCACCCGCTGGGCTGAACTCACCGGGGGCGGACTGCCGGTGGTACGTGACGCCGGGTTCACGGAGATCGCCCCGGGATCCTGCACGGTGGTCGCCGACCATCCGGCACTGCGCCGCTGAACACTTCGGTGCGCCGAAACATGTCTCCCGATACTGCCGTCACCGGCACTACTGCCCAGCATCTCGAACGACCGGTCAGCCGCCGGTCGTCGGAGCCGGGCGGTTGATTCGACGCCGGGCCCGGGACGTGGCCGCCGTCCGGGGACGGGGTGCCGCCGCTGCCGGCGCCCGCGGAGCCGGGCGGCGTCCGGGGCGTGCGATCGCAAGGCGGAGGGTCACCCCGATACCGGTCGTATCGGGGTGATCCCGACAACGCAGCGAGCGTGCGTGCCAGGCGTCGCCCGGCAGGTGGAACTTTCGAAACACGCCCCGGTCCTTCACCTCGCGTCCGTCCACGACGCCGATGCCCTGAGCGGGACCGCACCGCCCGGCCGGTCCACGCGCCGGTCCCTCTGTGGCCGGAACCTCAAATCATGCTCTGAACGTCCCCGCTTCGGGTTGGCCGCGGCCCGTCGGGGCCATCACCCCTGCACACAGTGGAGGAGGGGGACACCATGGAGCTGGGAATCGGCATCGGCTGGCGACCGGAGATCGCGGACGCGGTGGAGGCGCTGCCGGGGATCGACTGGGTGGAAGCAGTCGCGGAGAACCTCTGCACCGACCACCTGCCCGACTCCCTGGTACGGCTCCGCGCCCGCGGCGTGACCGTCGTCCCGCACGGCGTCTCGCTGGGCCTCGGCGGGGCCGACCGTCCCGACCCCGGCCGGCTCGCGAACCTTGCCGCGCGGGCCACGCTGCTGGACACACCGCTGGTCACGGAGCACATCGCCTTCGTACGGGCCGGAGGGACACGCACCGCGTCGCCGGGGCTCGAAGCGGGCCACCTGCTGCCCGTGCCGCGGACCTGGGACGCGCTGGACGTCCTGTGCGAGAACGTCCGGATCGCGCAGGACTCGCTGCCGGTGCCGCTGGCGCTGGAGAACATCGCGGCGCTGATCGCCTGGCCGGGCGAGGAGCTGACCGAGGGCCAGTTCCTGGCGGAGCTGGTCGCACGCACCGGGGTCCGACTGCTGATCGACGTGGCCAACCTGCACACCAACCACGTCAATCGCGGCGAGGATCCCGCGAGGGCGCTCGACGAGCTGCCGGTGGAGGCGATCGCGTACGTGCATGTGGCGGGCGGCATCGAGAAGGACGGCGTCTGGCACGACACGCACGCCCACCCGGTGACCCGGCCCGTCCTCGACGTGCTCACCGAGCTCCGCTCGCGGGTCGAACCGCCCGGCGTACTCCTGGAACGCGACGACGCCTTCCCGCCCGCGCAAGAGCTGGCGGGCGAACTGACGGCGATCCGCGCCACGCTGGCCGCGGCAGGAAAGACGGGGCCCGGACGGGGACAGGGCGCCCGGACGTCCGGAGACGGCGTCGCCCGCGTCGAACCCCCAGGGCGCCCCGCCGCACACTCCACCGCTTCTTCCCCCGGCCCCACGACCGAGTCCGCCCGCGACCGCGCCGCTGTCGCCCAGACCGCGCTGCTCTCCGCCCTCGTCGCCGGCACCCCCGCCCCCGAGGGCTTCGACCACCACCGCCTCGGTGTCCAGAGCCGCGCACTGGCCGCCAAGCGCGCCGCTGTCGTCGCCAAGGTGGCACCCGAGCTGCCCGAAATCCTCGGGGACGGCTACCGGCGCGCCTTCCTCGCGTACGCCAGAAACCGCCCCATGGCCGCCGGATACCGGCGCGACGCAATGGACTTCGTCGAGCAGCTGCTGATCGCCGGGCGCCCCACCGACGACGCCGCCCGGCGCCGGCTGACCGTCTGGTGGCAGGACCGCGCGGCCGCCAGGCCACCCAGCCGCACGACCCGGCTGGTCCGGGCTGCCCGCGCCGCGCTCATCGGGAGGTGACCGGAGTGAACATCGTCGCCCTGCCGGCGACGCCGATGGTCGCCCACAACCCGCGGGATGCGGCCGATGTCGCCCTCGCGGTACAGGGCGAGGCCGTTCCTGGCTGGTGAGCGCCCGGGCGGCGGGGCGCGACGGACCGTCGTGCCGCCGCGCGGGAACATGCGACCGGCCCACGCGGAGGCGGGCCGGGGACCTGCGGGGAAGGGCGGTGCGCTTCCCCGCAGGTCTCGGGATCGCCGCAGGTCGGAGCCCTCGGCGAACCCGAAGCCGAACCCGGTGTCGCTGGAGCGGCGGGCAGCGCACAGCTGTGCGCCGGCGCCCGCCGTCTGATCTTCCGGGTTGGGGTGGTCGGAGCCCGCTCGCTACGCGAGCCCGGCCACCAGGTCTGCCACGGACTTCCTGCGGCCCGTGTAGAAGGGGACCTCCTCGCGGACGTGCATCCGCGCCTCGGAGGCCCGCAGATGACGCATGAGGTCGACGATGCGGTACAGCTCGTCGGCCTCGAAGGCGAGGATCCACTCGTAGTCGCCGAGCGAGAACGAGGCCACGGTGTTGGCGCGGACATCAGGATAGCCGCGGGCCATCTTGCCGTGGTCCGCGAGCATGCGGCGGCGGTCCTCGTCGGGCAGCAGGTACCAGTCGTAGCTGCGCACGAAGGGGTACACGCTGATGTAGTTGCGCGGCGTCTCGTCGGCGAGGAAGGCCGGGATGTGCGACTTGTTGAACTCGGCGGGGCGGTGCAGCGCCATGTTCGACCAGACAGGCTCCAGCGCCAGGCCCAGCTTGGTGCGCCGGAAGAGGTTGTACGCCTCCTGCAGCTCGTCCGCCGTCTCCGCGTGCCACCAGATCATGACATCGGCGTCGGCACGCAGGCCGGACACGTCATAGGTGCCGCGGACAGTGATGTCCTTGGCCGCCAGCTGGTCGAACAGCTCCTGGACCTCGTCGGCGTAACCGGCACGGTCGGCAGGCAGCACATCGCGCAGCTTGAAGACGGACCACAGTGTGTAGCGGATGACCTCGTTGAGGTCCTTGGCCTTCTTGCCGGCGTTCGGGATCTTCTCAGGCGCACTCATACGGCTATTGTCCCGCCTCGCTCCGTGTGCCCTGAACCGGGGTCGGAGTGGCAATGATCTCTCCCGCGGTCCCGCCCGCGATGTCCGCAGCGATCTCGTCCGCGGCCCGCTGGGCGCCGGCGATGCAGGCGGGGATGCCGACCCCGTCGTACACCGCTCCGCAGACCCGCAGGGCCGGCAGCTTGGCGACCTCGTCGCGGATCCGGGCGACCCGGGTCAGATGACCGACGGGGTACTGGGGCAGGCCGCCGAGCCACCGGGTGACCTCGGTGTCCACCGGCTTCGCAGCGAGTCCGGTGGCGTCGGCGAGGTCACGCAGCGAGACGTCGACGAGTTCGGTGTCCTCGCGGTGGAGGTGGTCCTCCTCGCCGTACCGGCCGACCGAGGTACGCAGGATGAACAGGTCGGGGGCGGCGTCGGCGACCCACTGCCACTTGTGGGTGGAGAAGGTGGACGCCTTGATCGTGCGGCCGTCGACCGGCGGCACGAGGAAGCCGGAGCGCCCCTCGAGGGCGCCCATGGCCGCCACGTCGGAGCGCCGGAACGCCAGGGTGACCAACGCCATCGACGCGTACTCGACGCCCGCGAGCTCGGCGGAGGCGGCCGGGGACTCGGCGGCCAGCAGCGTCGACGCGGACCAGGCGGGGGCGGCGAGGACGATGCCGTCGGCGGTGATCACCCGGGTGTCGGTGCGGACGTCCCAGCCGTCGGCGGTACGGGTCAGGCCCAGGACGGGCGTGGCGGTGATGATCTCGCCGCCTCCGGCGCGCACGGCCTCGGCGACCGCGTCCGGCAGGGTGCCGAGGCCGCCGTCGATGCCCTGGAAGACCGGGCCGGTCTGCTGCCGGGCTGCGGCCTGCCGCTGGATGCGCTGCACGCCGTCGAGCAGCGAGCCGCCCTCCTGGACAACTTCGAAGAGCTGCGGCACGGCCGCACGCATCGAGATCCGGTAGGCGTCGCCCGCGTAGACTCCGCCGAGCAGGGGCTCCACGAGCCGGTCGACGACCTCGCGGCCCAGCCGGTCGGCGACGTACGCGCCGACCGCGACATCGTCGCCGACCTCGGTCGGCGTGAGGTCCCGTTCCTGCGCGATGCGGGCCAGGCCCTCCGGGGAGATCACCCCGCTGAGTGCGTCGGGGTCGCCCGGGACGCCCATCACGTGGCCCTTGGGCATCGGCCGCAGTTCGCCCCGCGTCCAGACCGACGCGACGGCGGTGGCGGGGGGCTGAAGCCGGTCGCCGAGCCCGACGGCGCGCGCCAGGTCGACCGCCTCGGGTCGTCTGGCCAGCATCGACTCCGCACCCAGATCGACCCGGGTGCCGGCGATCTCGCCGGTCATGAGCTTGCCGCCCAGCCGGTCGGTCGCCTCCAGGAGCGTGACCCTCAGTCCTGCGCCGATGAGCCGGTGGGCGGCCGCGAGTCCGGCGATGCCGCCGCCGATGACGACGACATGACCCGTACCTGTGTCCGCGCGGTGTGTTGAACGCTGCATGCCTCCACTCTCTCAGACCTCTTCCGAGTCCTGACCGTGACCGCTTCGAAACCGGTAAAGGGCAACCTGCACCCCCGCCTCGCACGTCGAACCGGCACCATCAACCACCCGCCCCGGGGGAGCAGTTATGCAGAGCCCACGTCATTCGAGCCGTTCGTCCACCCGTCGTTCACGCAGGGTGCTCGCCGCCGGGATGCTTGCCGCGCTGCTCGCAGTGAGCGGCTGCGGCGCCGCCGACGACAAGTCAGGCAGCAGCACGAAGGCAGCGGACGCCGCGGACAACAAGGCGGCAGCTCCCGCGGGGCGCGCCGACGCCGCAAGCGGGCAGTCGGACCGGGGGGCCACCGAAGGCAGCCCGGATCGGTCGACCGGGTCCCCCGCGCCGACCACCACCCATGTCATCCGTAAGGCCTCGCTCTCCGTGGAGGTGAAGGACGTGCCGAAGGCAGCCGCGGCGGCCCGTTCGGTCACGGAGGATGCGGACGGGCTGGTGGCGAACGAGTCCACCGACCGGATCGACGACCTGCGCGAGACGTCGCACCTGGTGCTGCGGGTGCCGCAGGCCGAGTACGACGCCGTGCTGCGGAAGCTGGCGGGCGGCGGGAAGCTGCTGTCCCGTACGTCGGAGGCGAAGGACGTCACGGATCAGGTCGTCGACGTGGAGAGCCGGATCGCCACTCAGCGGGCGAGCGTCGCCCGGGTCCGGAAACTGATGGACCGGGCCGAGAAGATTGCCGATGTGGTCGCCCTGGAAGGGGAACTGAGCAATCGCCAGGCGGAGCTGGAGTCGCTGCTCGCCCGGCAGGAGTCGCTCAAGGACCGCACCACCCTGGCCACGATCACCCTCGACCTCGCCGAGCCGGAGTCCTCGGCGCAGGGCACGGACGACGACGATCCGGGGTTCGTGGACGCGCTCGGCGGCGGCTGGCACGCGTTCGTGACAACGGTGAAGTGGATCGCGATGGCGGTGGGTGCGGCGGCGCCGTTCCTGGCGGCCGCGGCCGCACTGCTGCTGCTCTGGCGACTGGTCCGCACCCGGCGCCGCACGCGCCGGGCGGTCGAGCACGCCTCCGTACCGCCGGAAGCTCCGTCCGCTCCCTGAGGGTCGTAGCGTGGTCCCTTCGTACTCGACGCTCGAAGGGACCCGGCATGGCAGCGGAGCGACTGGTGGTCATCGGCGGGGACGCGGCGGGCATGTCCGCCGCGTCCCAGGCCCGCAGGCTCAAGGGGCCCGACGAGATGGGCATCATCGCCTTCGAGCGTGGCCACTTCACCTCGTACTCCGCGTGCGGCATCCCCTACTGGGTCGGCGGAGACGTCAAGCAGCGGGACGACCTCGTCGCCCGTACGCCCGAGGAGCACCGGGCCCGCGCCATCGATCTGCGGATGCGCACCGAGGTGACGGAGATCGATGTCGCCGGGCAGCGGGTGCGCGCGCTGGACCGGGAGACCGGCGAGACGTACTGGACCGGCTTCGACAAGCTGGTGATCGCGACCGGTGCCCGGCCGGTGCGCCCCGCGCTGCCCGGCATGGACGCGGCCGGGGTGCACGGGGTGCAGACCCTGGACGACGGCCAGGCGCTGCTGGACTCCCTGGACCGGGCGCCCGGCCGGCGCGCGGTCGTGGTCGGCGCCGGTTACATCGGTGTCGAGATGGCGGAGGCGCTGCTGAAGCACGGCTTCGAGGTGACGGTCCTCAACCGCGGGGAGCAGCCGATGGCGACGCTCGACCCCGACATGGGGCGCCTGGTCCACGACGCGATGGACGGTCTGGGCATCACGACCGTGAACCGTGCCGGGGTCAGCAAGATCATCACCGGTGCCGACGGCCGGGTCGCCGCGGTCGCCACGGAGGAGGGGACCCACCCCGCGGACGTGGTGGTGCTCGGCATCGGCGTCGAACCGGAGACGACGCTGGCCCGCGCGGCCGGCCTCCCGGTCGGCCCGCACGGCGGTCTGCTCACCGATCTGTCGATGCGGGTCGTCGGGCACGACAACATCTGGGCGGGCGGCGACTGCGTCGAGGTTCTCGACCTGGTGGCGGGCCGCACCCGGCATATCGCGCTGGGCACCCACGCCAACAAGCACGGCCAGATCATCGGCTCCAATGCGGGCGGCGGGTACGGGACATTCCCGGGCGTGGTCGGTACGGCGGTCAGCAAGGTCTGCGACCTGGAGATCGCCCGGACGGGGCTGCGGGAGAAGGACGCCCGCGCGGTGGGGCTGCGGTTCGTCACGGCGACGATCGAGTCGACGGGGCGCGCGGGCTACTACCCGGGCGCTCAGCCGATGACGGTGAAGATGCTCGCGGAGTACCGCACGGGCCGGCTGCTCGGCGTACAGATCGTGGGCCGGGACGGAGCGGCGAAGCGCGTCGACATCGCGGCGGTCGCACTCACCGCGGGGATGACGGTGGAGCAGATGACAGCGCTCGACCTGGGATATGCCCCGCCGTTCTCGCCGGTGTGGGACCCGGTCCTGGTGGCCGCGCGCAAGACGGTCCAGGCCGTGCGCGCGGCGGGTGTGTAGGGGAGCTCTCCGCCGTCGGGCAGGCGAACGGCCACTCCATGGCCGGTCGATCCCGTGAGCCGGCACTCCGTGCGCGCCCTTGCGCCGCGCCCCCGAATGCACCGCTCGCCGCGGAACCCGAGGGTTTCACGGCGAGCAGGATGCGTCTCGGCGACCGGTTCAGCGGGCCGTCTGCGTGTGGACGTACTCGACGAGCCGGGTCAGAGCGTCCGGGTCGGTCGCCGGCATCACGCCGTGCCCCAGGTTGAAGATGTGACCTTCCAGACCCGCGGCCGCGTCCAGCACCTCACGCGTCTTCGCCTCCACCGTCGCCGTCGGCGCGAACAGCACCGCCGGGTCGAGGTTGCCCTGGAGCGCCTTGCCGGGTCCGACCCGGCGCGCACCCTCGTCCATCGGGACCCGCCAGTCGACGCCGACGACATCCGCGCCCGCCTCGCCCATCAGCCCGAGCAGTTCACCGGTGCCGACACCGAAGTGGATGCGCGGGACACCGTAGGAGGCAACCGCGTCGAAGACCTTCGCGGAGGCCGGCATCACGGAGCGGCGGTAGTCGGCGGGGGCGAGCGCGCCGACCCAGGAGTCGAAGAGCTGCACGGCCGAGGCGCCCGCCTCGATCTGCACCTTCAGGAACGCAGCGGTGATCTCCGCCAGCCGGTCGAGCAGCTCGGCCCAGAGTTCCGGCTCGCCGTACATCATCGCCTTGGTGCGCTCGTGGCTGCGGGACGGGCCGCCCTCCACGAGGTAGCTCGCCAGAGTGAACGGCGCACCGGCGAACCCGATCAGCGGCGTCGACCCGAGTTCCGCGGTGAGCATGCCGATGGCCTCGGTGACGTAGTGGACGTCATCCGGCGTGAGGTCACGCAGCCGGGCCAGGTCGGCCCGGGTACGGATCGGGTCCGCGACGACCGGACCGACGCCGGGCTTGATGTCGAGGTCGATCCCGATGGCCTTGAGGGGGACGACGATGTCGCTGAAGTAGATCGCCGCGTCGACCTTGTGGCGGCGTACGGGCTGCAGCGTGATCTCCGTGACCAGCTCCGGCATCATGCACGAGTCGAGCATCGCGATACCCTCGCGCACCTTCAGGTACTCGGGCAGCGAGCGCCCCGCCTGACGCATGAACCAGACCGGCGTGTGCGGCACGGGCTCGCGGCGGCACGCCTTCAGGAATGCCGACTCATGGGTGGCGGAGGTCTTCGTCTGCTGGCCCGAGGGGCTGTCGTTGGCGCTCACGCACAGAATCTTCGCATGAAGCGGCAAGGAGCCGAGTCCCGCAGGGTGTCCCTCCCTGCACGAGGCTCCGGTTCCGCCTACTCTTCCCCGCATGGCTCCGGCTCAGGGACAATTTTCCGAACATTCCGACAGCGCTGACGGCAAGGACAGTGCGGAGGGCAGTTCCGTCCCGCCCGCGTTCCGGTCGGCGGTGGAGGCGTTGCGCTCCGCGCGGCTCCGCCCCGAGCTGGAAGTGGAGCCGACTCGGCCGCCGCAGCGACTCGCTCCGCACGCGTACGCCGTGGAGGCGGCGGTCGTCGACGGTGAGGACGATCTTGCCGACGGCCGCCTCGTGCTGCTGCACGATCCGGCCGGGCATGAGGCCTGGCAGGGCACATTCCGGCTGGTCACCCTGGTACGCGCCGAGCTGGAGCCGGAGATGGCGTCCGACCCGCTGCTGCCGGAGGTGTGCTGGTCCTGGCTGACCGGCGCGCTGGAGGCGCGGGGCCTGTCGTACGGGGAGGCGGGCGGCACGGTCACCCGCGCCGGTTCCCACTACTTCGGGACGCTGGCGGAGCGGCGCCCGGCGACCCAGATCGAGATCCGTGCGTCCTGGACGCCGCGCGAGGGGCGTGGCGGAGTGCCGGACACGGCGGCGCATCTGGCCGCGTGGGGAGATCTGCTGTGCCAGATCGCCGGCCTGCCGCCGTCGGGACCCGCCGACGCGGCGGTGGTGACACTGCCCCAGCGGCGCGGCCCGCAGGCACCGTAGCGGGGCCGCACGGGCGGACTCCCAGGGCCGGGTGCGTGGGGCGGATGCGCCGTACGGGTGCGTGGGCCGATGCGCCATGTGGGTGCGTAGGCCGGATGCGCCATGTGGGTGCGCAGGCCGGACGCCGAGGCGGATCTTGCCTACGCCGGTTCCGTATCCCACCGGTTCCGTTGTGCCGATTCCTTGCAGCGGTCCGAAGCCGGATCCAGGACCCGGGTTCCACGCGTCGGCTCCGGCAGAGGCCCGGTATGCCGGTTCCGTACCCCCAGGTCCTCACGCCCCGTCACTCCGGCAGCCGGATCCCGCACACCCGCCGCGCCACCGCGTCCGCACCCCCGCGTCCCGCACGCCCGGTCGCGCCGCCGGACCCCCGGACACCCGGTCCTGCCTGCAGCGTCCCGCCGGCGGTGCCGTACGCCGCAGCCCGCACGCTCCTCCCGGCCGCCGGAGTGCGCGGCACCGGATCATGCCGCGCGTCCCGGCGGCCGGGTACTGTCCGCGACGGTGCGTCACAGGCTTCGCACAGATACCGGCATTCTTGTCGTACAATCGATCGCCCGTCCGATTTGTCCGAATTGTTACGCATGAAATCGTGATCTTCCTCTAAAGGAGGACGGGTCTGCTGCCGAAGAGGTCAATGACCCTTCAAGCACGGTTCGCCCCGGCTTCATCCCCGAGCCGGCCCGTTCCGCCACTCCCCAGGAGGCCTGGTGTCCGTTCTCCTAGAGCAGCCCGCAAGCCTGGTCGCCTACCGCCCGAACAAGCCGACGGCCATGGTCGTCGTGGCCGACCCCCGCGTCCGTTCCACCGTCACCCGCCACCTGTGGGCCCTCGGAGTACGTGACGTCATCGAGGCGTCGTCCATCGCGGAGGCCCGTCCCCGCGTCGGCAACCCGCGCGACATCTGTGTTGCCGACGTCCATCTGCCCGACGGTTCCGGGCTGACCCTGTTGTCCGAAACCCGAGCCGCCGGCTGGCCGAACGGCCTCGCCCTCTCCGCCGCCGATGACATCGGCGCCGTACGCAACGCCCTCGCGGGCGGCGTGAAGGGCTATGTCGTCACCGGCACGCGCACCAATATCGGCCACCCCACCCGACCCGGCGTCGCCCCCATCGGCGCCAATGCCGCCCGTATGCACCGCCGGCCCCCCGGCACCCCGAGCCACCCGGGCGGCTACCGCGAACTGTCCGGCCGCGAGGTGGAGGTGCTCCGGCTGGTTGCCGAAGGCCAGTCCAACAAGGCCATCGGCGTCTCCATGGGGCTCTCCGCCCTGACGGTCAAGAGCCACCTCGCCCGCATCGCCCGCAAGCTCGGCACCGGTGACCGCGCCGGAATGGTCGCCGTGGCCCTGCGCACGGGCATCATCCACTGACCCCGGCACACCGGCCGGCGTGTACCGAGATACGGACCCGGCTGGTTTACATTCATCGGCGCCCGTCGACGGAACGGGGCGGGGGGGGGGGCCGCGCCGTCCGCGGGGACCCGGGGACGGGGGGGGCCCCCCCCGGGCCCCAGGCCGCCCGAGACACCGAGGTCACCCCGGGGGGGGTTTACCTTATTTCGTCCCGGGGTTTTTTTAATTCCTGGGCCCCCGTTAGCTGAATGTTCCCGTCGCGGGGCGCCGCGCATACACAGATACCCTTGACACGTGACCGACGCCCAAGAGACCGCAGCAGACACTTCACTGCGAACCACCGGGGGCGCTCCCCCGGACGACGTCGCCCCGGCGCCGATCCCCTTGCTCGAACCTCGCGAGGGCATTCCCCCGGTGGTGGCCTCCGACGACGCCCTCGCCCGGGTGGTCGCGGCCTTCGCCGCGGGCACCGGCCCCGTCGCCGTTGATGCCGAACGCGCATCCGGCTACCGCTACGGCCAGCGCGCCTATCTCGTACAGCTGCGCCGTGCGGGCGCGGGCAGCGCGCTGATCGACCCGGTCGGCTGCCCCGACCTGTCGTCGCTCGGCGAGACCCTGCAGGGCAGCGAGTGGATCCTGCACGCCGCCACCCAGGACCTGCCCTGCCTGCGCGAAATAGGGATGACCCCCACCGGGCTCTTCGACACTGAGCTCGCCGGACGGCTGGCCGGATTCCCGCGGGTCGGGCTCGGCGCGATGGTCGAGAGCGTGCTCGGCTACGCGCTGGAGAAGGGGCACTCCGCCGTCGACTGGTCCACCCGCCCGCTGCCCGACCCCTGGCTCCGCTATGCCGCGCTCGATGTCGAGCTGCTGATCGATCTGCGCAACGCACTCGAAGGGGAGCTCGACCGTCAGGGCAAGCTGGAGTGGGCGCAGGAGGAGTTCGACGCGATCGCCTCGGCGCCGCCCGCTCCCCCGCGCAAGGACCCGTGGCGCCGCACGTCCGGTATGCACAAGGTGCGCCGTCGCCGCCAGATGGCGGTCGTGCGGGAGCTGTGGAACGCCCGCGACCAGGTCGCGCGGCGCCGCGACATCTCGCCCGGCAAGGTACTCGGCGACGCGGCGATCGTCGAGGCGGCCCTCGCGCTGCCGGTCAACGTCCAGGCCCTGACCGCCCTGCCCGGCTTCGGCCACCGGATGGGACGGCGCCAGCTGGAGCAGTGGCAGGCGGCCGTCGACCGGGCCAAGGCGCTGCCCGAAGCCGAGCTCCCTCAGCCGGGCCAGCCTCTCGCGGGCCCGCCGCCGCCGCGCTCCTGGGCGGACAAGGACCCGGCGGCCGCCGCCCGGCTGTCGGCGGCCCGCGCCGCGGTGTCGGAGCTGGCCGAGCGGCTGCACATGCCGCAGGAGAACCTGATCACGCCGGACACGGTGCGCCGTATCTGCTGGGAGCCGCCGAAGAATCCGACGCCGGGTGCGGTCGAGGACGCGCTCACCTCGTACGGGGCGCGGCGCTGGCAGGTCGCACAGGTGGCGCCGCTGCTGGTCCGCGCGCTGGCCGAGGCCGCCTGAGCGGCTTCCCGAGGTCGAATTCGGGCCAGGTTCTGCGGCCCGCGGCCGCGCCCGACGGCCTCGGGCCCCGCGTCACCGGTCCCCACATCGCCGTGTCGGCGGCGCCGGACGCCTTGGCGCGCCCGCCGCCGACACAAAATTCACCAAGACGAGACTGTTTTCAACACGGTTCAACAGTCTTAAGCTGCGTGTCATAACACTTTCTCTCAGCACCCTGCTTCCAGAGAGGAATGACATGTCCACGCCATTACACCCTCGGGCTGCGAAACGGGCGGGCCGCGGGCTCACCGTCGCGCTCACCGCCCTCGCTCTGGGCTCCTTCGGCCTCACCGCCGAAGCACCCGCGCAGGCCCTGCCGCAGGCGGCGAAGCCCGCTCACACGGTCGGCTACGACGACACGGCCATGACCATCGACGGCAAGCCGCTCTCCATCTGGTCCGGCGAGTTCCACTACTGGCGGCTGCCCAGCCCGGACGCCTGGCGCGACGTCCTGCAGAAGATGAAGGCGGGCGGCTACAACGCGACGTCGATCTACTTCGACTGGGACTTCCACTCCCCCAAGCCCGGCGTGTACGACTTCAAGGGCCTCCGCGACGTCGACAAGCTGCTCGACATCGCGGAGGAGGTCGGGATCTACGTCATCGCGCGGCCCGGCCCCTACATCAACGCGGAGACCGACGGCGGCGGCTTCCCCGGCTGGCTGGTCACCCAGAAGGGCAAGGCCCGCAGCACCGCGCCGGACTACCTCGCCGCCTCCGACGAGTGGCTGTCGCAGATCGACCCGGTCATCGCCCGGCACCAGCTCACCAACGGCACGGGCACGGTGATCGCCTATCAGGTCGAGAACGAGTACTACCAGGACACCGACGACGGCCACGCGTACATGCGGCACCTGGTCGACAAGGCGCGCGCCGACGGCATCACCGTGCCGCTGACGGGCAATCACTACGGCCTCTTCACCAAGGAACTCGACATCGAGGGGTACGACGCGTATCCCCAGGGCTTCAACTGCTCCAACCCGGACGTCTGGCATGGCCTGCCCGACTTCTCGGGCGAGAAGAAGCCCGGCGAGCCGCTGTTCCTGGCGGAGTTCCAGAGCGGCTCCTTCGACCCGTGGGGCGGCCCCGGATTCGACAAGTGCCGACAGCTCACCAACGCCGACTTCAGCAAGGCCGCGTGGGAGAACAACATCGCGTCCGGCGCCACCATGCAGAACTTCTACATGGCCTACGGCGGCACGTCCTGGGGCTGGCTGGCCTCGCCCGAGTCGGTCTACACCTCCTACGACTACGCCGCACCGATCCGCGAGAACCGTCAGCTGAGCGAGAAGTACCTGGTCAACAAGCGGCTCGGCTACCTGGTGCAGTCGGTGGCACCTCTGACGAAGACGGAGAAGGTCAGCGTTGCCGGGCCGGAGAACAGCGCGCTGCTGCGCCGCGACCGGCGCAACCCGGACAACGGCACCCGTATCACGGTCGTGCGCCACAAGGGCGTCAACGACAAGGCGAAGGACACCACGCACCTCGTACTCGGTGACTACGCGTCGGTGCCGCAGGAGCCGGGCACCGCGCTGACGATCAACGGCCGCGACTCCAAGCTGCTGGTCTCGGACTACGCGATGGACCATCAGCAGCTGCGCTACTCGACCTCCGAGATCATGACGCACGGGACCTTCGGCCCGCGCGATGTGGCCCTGCTGTACGGCAGGCACGGCGAGGACGGCGAGACCGTGCTGCGCTACGCGGAGCGGCCCGAGGTCCAGGTGCTCAGCGGTCAGGTCAAGCAGACCTGGGACGCGGCGAGCGGCGATCTGCGGCTGAACTACGCGCACGACGGTCTGGCCAAGGTTCTGATCACCCCGCCCGGCAGCACGACCCCGCTCCTGCTGCTGCTCGCGGACGACGCGACCGCGGACACGTACTGGCGCCTCGACACCCCGCAGGGCCCGGTCCTCGCCGGCGGCCCCGAACTGCTGCGCACCAGTTCCTACGCGGACGGCGTGCTCAAGCTGACCGGTGACACCGACAAGGCGGCGCAGCTGCACGTCATCACCGGTACTCCGGCGACGTCCGTCACCTGGAACGGCAAGCCCGCCAAGGGCGCCATGGACACCACGGGGGCGAGCCTCGCCGGGCCGCAGCCCGTCACCCTGCCGACCCTGAGCAGCTGGAAGTTCCACCGCGAGACGCCCGAGGCTCAGCCCGGATTCGACGACGCGGCCTGGCGTGCCGCCGATCAGCAGGCCCTGTCGGTGGACCACTACGGCTTCCACGCCGGCTCGGTCTGGTACCGGGGGCACTTCACGGCGGCCGGCACGGAGACCGCAGTGCACGTCGACGCGACCGCGGGCAAGGGCGGTGCGTATCTGGCATGGCTGAACGGCGTCTATCTGGGCAGCAGCGGGGACGCCACGCACCGCTTCGACATCCCCGCCGGGGCACTGAAGCCGGGCAAGGACAATGTGCTGGCCGTCCTCTCCGCCCACACGGCACACGAGCAGGACTGGTCCGCGGACGACCACCACAAGCAGCCGCGCGGGCTGACTGCGGCACGCCTGGTGGGCTCGGACAAGCAGATCGGCTGGCGGCTCCAGGGCGCGCTCGGCGGCGAGGACCTGGTCGACCCGGTACGCGGGCCGCTGAACACCGGCGGTCTGTACGGCGAGCGACACGGCATGCACCTGCCGGGCTATCCGGATGACAAGTGGTCCTCCGTGTCGCTGCCGCACAGCGGCACAAGCGCATCCGGCGTCTCCTGGTACCGCACCGCCTTCGACCTCGATCTGCCGAAGGGGCAGGACGTGCCGCTGGGGCTGACCTTCGCGGACGACAAGGCGAAGAACTACCGGGCGCTCGTGTACGTCAACGGCTGGATGGTCGGTCTGTACGTCAACGACCTGGGTCCGCAGACCACTTTCCCGGTCCAGCCGGGCATGCTGCGCACGAACGGCCGCAACACGGTGGCGATCGCCGTCATCGGCGAGGACGCGGACGGGGACGGCCTCGGCAAGGTGTCGCTGGAGGCGTACGGAAACCACACCACGCCCCTGCGCTACCGCGACATCGCCTCGCCGGGCTGGTCGGACGTCGCCCACAGCGATCCGCGGGCGAACGCCGATGTGCGCATCAGCGCCCCGGACACGATCACCCGCGGCGGCACGGGCGAGGTCACGGCCACCTTCGCTCCGCGCCGCTCCACGGCCCACGACGCCGCGCTCGAGCTGCGACTGCCGGACGGGTGGAAGTCCGAGCCGGCGGCCACACAGCAGCTGGGTGTCGTACGGGCCGGGCAGACCGTGACCCGCACCTGGAAGGTCACCGGGCCCACCGAGGGCGGGCCGTCCTCCACGGTGCTGTCGGCCACTGCGCGGTACGAGGAGGGGACGGCGGCGGCCGCAACAAGCGTCGCCACGCCGCCTCCGCCGCCCGGCAAGGGCACGCACGACGTCTCGGACCTGGACTTCACGTCCACCAACGGCTGGGGTCCGGTGGAGCGCAACACCTCCAACGGCGAGGACGAGGCCGGTGACGGGAAGCCGATGTCGATCGCGGGCACGTCGTACGCGAAGGGGCTCGGCATCCACGCCGACAGTGACGTCACCGTGTACCTGGGCGGGGCCTGCACCCGCTTCAGCGCCTCGGTGGGCGTCGACGACGAGACGAACGGCGGTGGCTCCGTCACCTTCAAGGTCCTCGTGGACGGCAAGGAGGTCGCGTCGACCCCGGTCATGCGTGGGAACGCGACGGCCCTCGCGGTGGACGCCGATGTGACCGGCGCCAAGGTCCTCGACCTGGTCGTCGGTAACGCGGGCGACGGTTATGGGCAGGACCACGGAGACTGGGCGAACGCGACACTGACCTGCACGGGTTGATGTCCCGGGGCGTGCGGGGGGGGGGCGGCGCCCCCGACGCCACCACCGGCCCCCCCCCCCCTGTGTGGTTAGCCCCACCCGGGGCCGGGGGGAACCCCCAGGGGTTACCCCCAG
>NZ_JBLVKW010000038.1:20382-76371 GCF_048270745.1 Streptomyces sp. NPDC056231
GTGTTCGTGTTTAACGCGGGGTCCGTTTTTGGGCTGCAAACGGTTTATTGGGCCAACGCGACACGCACTTGAAGGGTTTTAGGTCCGGGGGCGGCGGGGGCGCTGCCGGCGCCCCGGACGCCTCACGCGGCCCCTCACCCAGTGTGACGTTCGCCGCTCCGGGCGCGGGGACTACCCCACTTGGTTACCCGCAAGTAGCATGAGGGGGTGCGGCGCGCCTCCGAGGCGTGCTCCGCAGCAGTGCCATCCGCACCCTGGAGGAGAGCCATCGTGCCTCGTACCATCCGGGACGTCGTCTTCGTCGACGGCGTCCGCACCCCGTTCGGCAAGGCGGGCCCGAAGGGCATCTACCACGAGACCCGCGCCGACGATCTCGTCGTGAAGGCCATCCGGGAGCTGCTGCGCCGCAACCCGGACCTGGACCCCGCGCGCATCGACGAGGTCGCCATCGCCGCGACCACCCAGATCGGCGACCAGGGCCTGACGCTGGGCCGGACGGCCGGAATCCTGGCCGGTCTGCCGCAGTCGGTGCCCGGCTACTCCATCGACCGCATGTGTGCGGGCGCGCTGACCGCCGTCACGTCGACGGCCGGTTCCATCGCCTTCGGCGCGTACGACGTCGTCGTCGCCGGTGGTGTCGAGCACATGGGCCGCCACCCGATGGGCGAGGGCGTGGACCCGAACCCTCGCTTCGTGTCGGAGAAGCTGGTCGACGAGTCCGCCCTGTTCATGGGCATGACCGCGGAGAACCTGCACGACCGGTACCCGCAGATCACCAAGCTCCGCGCCGACGAGTACGCGGTCCGCTCGCAGGAGAAGGCCGCCAAGGCGTACGCCAACGGCAAGATCCAGCAGGACCTGGTGCCGATCTCCGTGCGCCGCACCAACGCCGAGGCCGGTGAGACGGGCTGGGGCCTGGTCACCGCCGACGAACCGATGCGCCCGGGCACCACGCTGGAGTCCCTGGCCGGTCTGAAGACCCCGTTCCGTGCGCATGGCCGCGTGACCGCAGGTAACGCCGCCGGTCTCAACGACGGCGCCACCGCCTCGCTGCTCGCCGCCGAGGACGTCGCCCGCGAGCTCGGCCTTCCGGTCAAGATGCGTCTCGTCTCGTACGCCTTCGCGGGTGTCGAGCCGGAGGTCATGGGCTACGGCCCGATCCCGTCGACCGAGAAGGCCCTCGCCAAGGCCGGCCTGTCGATCGGTGACATCGGTCTCTTCGAGATCAACGAGGCGTTCGCCGTCCAGGTGCTCGCCTTCCTCGACCACTACGGCATCGCCGACGACGACGCGCGTGTCAACCAGTACGGCGGCGCCATCGCCTACGGTCACCCGCTGGCCTCCTCGGGTGTGCGTCTGATGACGCAGCTGGCCCGCCAGTTCGAGGAGCAGCCGGACGTCCGCTACGGCCTGACCACCATGTGTGTCGGCTTCGGCATGGGCGCGACGGTCATCTGGGAGAACCCGAACTTCGACGGAGGCAACAAGTGAGCGAGCGCAGCGAGCGAACAGACAAGAGGTGCAGCCTGAGCGAGTGCCAGGCCGAGCGAAGCGAGGGTCAGGCATGAGCTCGACCACTGAGCTTCTGAAGGGCGCAGCCGAGCTGTTCCCGGGCGAGGTCGTCACGCAGGCGCACGTACGCCACCTCGACCTCCCGGCGGGTGCGGGCAGGTTCGCCCTCATCACGCTGGACAACGGCCTGGACCACACCAAGCCGACGACCTTCGGACCGCAGTCGCTGGCGAACCTGAACGCCGCCGTCGACCAGGTCGAGAAGGAGGCCGCCGAGGGTGCGATCACCGGTATCGGTATCACCGGCAAGCCGTTCATCTTCGCGGTCGGCGCCGACCTCAAGGGCGTCGAACTGCTGAAGAACCGCGACGACGCGCTCGCCATCGGCAAGGGCGGCCACGATGTGTTCCGCCGCCTCTCCGGTCTCGCGGTCCCGACGTTCGCGTACTACAACGGCGCGGCGATGGGCGGCGGTGTCGAGGTCGGTCTGCACTGCTCGTACCGCACCGTCTCCAAGGCGCTGCCCGCGTTCTCGCTGCCCGAGGTCTTCCTCGGTCTGGTCCCCGGCTGGGGCGGCTGCGCCCTGCTGCCGAACCTGATCGGCGCCGACCGAGCGGTCTCGGTGATCATCGAGAACTCGCTGAACCAGAACCGCCAGCTGAAGGGCAAGCAGGTCTTCGAGCTCGGGATCGCCGACGCGATCTTCGAGGGCGCGGACTTCCTGGAGCAGTCGCTGATCTGGACCGCGAACGTGCTGAACGGCACGGTCACGGTGGAGCGCCCCGAGATCGACCGCGGTGACGCCTGGGACCGGGCCGTCGCCCGTGGCAAGGCCATCGCCGACTCAAAGGTGCACGGCGCCGCCCCGGCCGCATACCGCGCGCTGGAGATCATCGCCGCGGCCAAGGACGGCGATCTGAGCGCCGGCTTCGACGCCGAGGACCAGGCCCTCGCGGACCTGATCATGGGCGGCGAGCTGCGCTCCGGGATCTACGCCTTCAACCTGGTCCAGAAGCGCGCCAAGCGCCCGGCCGGTGCCCCGGACAAGAACCTGGCCCGTCCGGTCACCAAGGTCGGCGTGGTGGGTGCGGGCCTGATGGCTTCGCAGCTCGCCCTTCTCTTCCTCCGCCGCCTCGAGGTCCCCGTCGTCCTCACCGACATCGACCAGGAGCGCGTCGACAAGGGTGTGGGCTATGTCCACGCCGAGATCGAGAAGCTGCTCGGCAAGGGCCGGATCAACCAGGACAAGGCCAACCGCCTGAAGGCCCTGGTCACCGGGGTACTGGACAAGGCCGAGGGCTTCTCCGACGCCGACTTCATCATCGAGGCCGTCTTCGAGGAGATCGGCGTCAAGCAGCAGGTGTTCGCGGAGGTCGAGGCGGTCGCCCCGGCGCACGCGATCCTCGCCACCAACACCTCGTCCCTCTCGGTCACCGAGATGGCGTCGAAGCTGCAGCACCCGGAGCGGGTCGTCGGCTTCCACTTCTTCAACCCGGTCGCAATCCTCCCGCTGCTGGAGATCGTCCGAGGCGAGCAGACCGACGACGCGTCGCTGGCCACGGCGTTCGGTGTGGCACGCAAGCTGAAGAAGACCGCGGTGCTGGTGAAGGACGCCCCGGCGTTCGTCGTCAACCGCATCCTCACCCGCTTCATGGGCGAGATCCAGAACGTCATCGACGAGGGCACCTCGGTCGAGGTCGCCGAGAAGGCCATCGAGCCCCTCGGTCTGCCGATGTCCCCGCTGGTGCTCCTGGAGCTGGTCGGGCCGGCCATCGGTCTGCACGTCTCCGAGACCCTGAACCGCGCCTTCCCCGAGCGTTTCACCGTCTCCGAGAACCTCGCGGCGGTCGTCAAGGCCGGCAAGCGCGGCTTCTACGTGTACGACTCCGGGATGCCGGAACTGGACCCGGAGGTCGCCGCGCTCCTCAAGCAGGGCGATGTCGTCCTGTCCGAGGAGCAGGTCCGCGACCGCGTCCTGAACACGGTCGCGCAGGAGATCGGTCTGATGCTGGACGAGGGAGTCGTCGCCGAGGCCCAGGACATCGACCTCTGCCTGATCACCGGCGCGGGCTGGCCCTTCCACCTGGGCGGCATCACGCCGTACCTGGACCGTGAGGGCGTCTCGGAGCGGGTGAACGGCAAGAAGTTCCTGGCGCAGGGCGTGGCGAGCGTTCCCGCGTAACATGTCCGCACGCACCTGACTCGCCTTCACGAAAAGCGAACAAGCGCAGCCATGGCGGGCCGTACGATTTTGCCGTACGGCCCGCTTTTGCGCACAAAAAGACCGAAACGTAGCCATATCGGAATCTTTTTGATTGTCGACTCAACCTAAATTTCTTGTTAATCTTCACTCTCGCGACACGTTGGTTTCACTCGGCTGCACTGAACGGTGGATGCATCACCCCCACACTCCGCCGGAGCGAGCGAATCGACGCGTAGCCGTCCCAGGTACTGGTTGCTCGCCGAAAGGTCGAGCGGGGGAGCAAGAGGTAATCGAGCGATGGGTAATCCCGAGACGTCTACGCTCGTACGCCTCTATCGGCGTCTGCTTCCGCACGCATTGCGGCAGCGGCTGGTAAGGATCTTCCCGGCCGACAGCCGGCTGCTCCTGCAGCGCGCACTGGCGGGTCTGGGCAGCGCATGGCGAGGCCTGCGCAAGCACATGAGCGTGCGACTCAGTAAGCGGCTCCGCCACGACGCGCGCCGTGTCGGCGTGCGGCTCGTCTGGTCCGGGCGCAAGGTCCGTGCCGCCGAGGTCGCCGAGGGTCTCACACCGTCTGTCACTCGCGCCACCAACCTCTTGCGCGTCTGCGACATTCTGAAGCGGCACGGCATTCCGCACTTCTGTGTGCGCAGCAATTCCGTCACCATGACCGCCGTTGCGGTCCCCGCGAGCGAACGCGCACGCGCCGAGCGGGCGCTGCGGGTGAGCGCACTCGCCGAGGGTGCACTGCTCGCGGGCGGCACGACGGGGGGACGCCCGCTGCACGCCGATCAGCGGGGCTCCTGGTCACAACTCGGTGAAGAATCGGTTCTGCGCATCTGGTGGCTGCTCACCGACCCCACGGGACGTTGGACGCTGGGACCCAATCACGCCTGTGTCATCGAATTCTGGGCCGAGCAGGGCGGGTTGCTCATCGCCCCCGTACCCAACCTCACTGCCACGGCCGTCGTCGCCGCCGAGAATCCCGTACAGGTACCGGTCAGCCACTTCACCGGCCCGATCAGCGGCGCGCTGGACGCCCTGCCCCAGGTGGACACCCGCTCGGAGTTCACTCTCTCCCTCCCGGACGAGGTCACCTTCCCGGTGGACGCCGTCTACACCTGGGTCGACGGGGCCGACCCGGAGTGGATCCGCCGTCGGGCCAACGCGCTGGGCCGGACCGACTACCACGAACAAGCCATCAGCGCCGCCCGCTTCACCAGCCGCGACGAACTGCGTTACTCCCTGCGCTCACTCCACCAGTTCGCCCCCTGGCTGCGCACCATTTACCTGGTCACGGACGGGCAGGTGCCGGCCTGGCTGAACAGCGCCCACCCCCGCATCAAGGTCGTCCACCACCGCGACATCTTCACCGACCCGACCGCGCTGCCGACGTTCAACTCGCACGCCATCGAGAGCCAGCTGCACCACATTCCCGGACTCTCCGACCAGTTCCTGTACTTCAACGACGACGTCTTCCTCGGCCGCAGCGTCACGCCGGGCGAGTTCTTCCACGCCAACGGGCTCTCGAAGTACTTCCCCTCGAACGCGCTGGTTCCCATGACACCGCCCTCGCCGGAGGACCCTCCGTCGGAAATCGCCGCGAAGAACAACCGCGTCGTCATCGCCGGGACGTTCGACCGGGTGCTGACCCAGAAGATGAAGCACGTGCCGCACTCACTGCGCCGCGACATCCTCCAGGAGATCGAGGAACGGTACGCGGCCGAGCACCGGCTGACGCAGCACTCGCAGTTCCGCAGTCCCAGTGACCTGTCGATCACCTCCTCGCTGCACCACTACTACGGGCAGCAGACGAGCCGTTCCGTGACGGGAAAGATCCGCTACACCTACCTGGATCTGGCCGCGCCCAACACCGGGTGGCACCTCAACCGCTTGCTCGCCCAGCGCGATTACCACACGTTCTGCATCAACGACACGGTCGACGACCCCGATACGGCGGAAGCCCGCACGGCAATGCTCAAAACCTTTCTGGAGAGCTACTTCCCCGTCCCCAGCCCCTACGAGCAACCCGGACCGGGATCCTCGCAACCTCCCGCAAACCGGTTGGACGACCACCGGTCCGCGCAGCACCCAGCACCCCGACCTTTGTGAAGTGGAACGATGACTAACGACCAGCGCATGATCCGCGCAGCAGCTCCGGTGATCGGAGACGACGAGATCGAGGCCGCCGTGCGCGTACTGCGCAGCGGCATGGTCGCCCAGGGGCCCGAGGTCGCTGCCTTCGAGGAGGAATTCTCGAAGTTCGTCGACGGCCGGCACTGCATCGCCGTCAACTCCGGGACCAGTGCGCTGCACCTGTCACTGATGGCGCTCGGTATCGGTCCCGGCGACGAAGTGATCGTTCCTTCCTTCACCTTCGCGGCCACCGCCAATGCTGTCCGCCTCGTCGGCGCGACCCCGGTCTTTGCGGACATCGAGCGCGACAGTTTCTGCCTCTCCCCGCAGGCCGCCGAGGCCGCGATCACTCCGCGCACTGCAGCGATCATGCCTGTGCACCTCTATGGGCACCCGGCTGCAATGGGTCCGTTCACCGCGCTGGCCGAGCGACACGGTCTCGCGATCGTCGAGGACGCCGCACAGGCCCACGCCGCCTCCCTGGACGGAACGCCTGTGGGCGCGTTCGGTGCGGCCGCCTGCTTCAGCTTCTACCCGACCAAGAACATGCACAGTCTCGAAGGCGGCATGGTCACCACCGGCGACGCCACGGTCGCCCGGACGCTGCGCCTCCTGCGCAACCAGGGCATGGAACAGCGGTACGCCAACGAGATCGTCGGCTTCAACGTCCGGATGACCGATGTCGCCGCGGCGATCGGCCGCGTGCAACTGCGCAGCCTGGACACGTGGACGCAGCAGCGCCGCGCCAACGCGGCAGCGCTCGACGCCGGTCTGCGCGGCGTCGTCACCCCGCCGGTCGCCGAGGGGGCGGAGCATGTCTACCACCAGTACACGATCCGGGTGAGTGCCGCGAGCGGCAAGGACCGGGACACGGTCTCCCGCGAGCTTCAGGAACGGGGCGTCGGCAACGCCGTCTACTACCCCACACCGGTGCACCGTCTGGCACCGTTCCGGACCGGCGAGAAGGTCCTCGGCTACGCAGCCGGGGATCTGCCCGAGACCGAGCGGGCCGCAGCGGAGGCTCTCTCCATTCCCGTCCACCCGATGCTCACGCCGCAGGAGCTCGAACGCCTGACGGCCACCGTCAACGAGGTCGTGGGGGTCATGGCATGAGCACGCAGAAGCCGCTGCGGGCCGGACTGATCGGTCTCGGCTCCATGGGCCGCAATCACGCCCGCGTCCTGAAGGGCCTCGAGGGCGTCGAACTCGTCGCCGTGGCTGACCCGGTGGCCGCCGCGGACAGCGCCCCCGCAGGCGTGCCCGTCGTGCGCTCGGTGGCGGAGCTCGCGGACCTGGGGATCGACTACGCGGTCGTCGCCTGTCCCACGGCCCTGCACGAAGAGGTCGCACTCGGCCTGGCCGAACGCGGTATACACGCCCTCATCGAGAAGCCGATCGCGCCCTCGGTGGAGTCGGCCGAGACGATCAGCCGGGCCTTCGACGAGCGTGGCCTGGTGGCCGGCGTCGGCCACATCGAACGTTTCAACCCCGCCCTCCGTGAACTGCGCGCGCGCCTGGATCTCGGTGAACTCGGCGATGTCTACCAGGTGGTGACACGACGTCAGGGTCCGTTCCCGGCTCGCATCGCGGACGTCGGCGTGGTGTACGACCTGGCCACCCACGACATCGACCTGACCGCCTGGCTCACCAACAGCCGTTACGAGTCGGTGAGCTCTGCAACGGTGTCGCGCAGCGGCCGGCCGCACGAGGACATGGTGGCCTTCGTCGGTCATCTCTCCAATGGCGTGGTCACCAACCACCTCGTCAACTGGCTGTCCCCGCTCAAGGAGCGAGTCACCATCGTGACGGGTGAGCACGGCTGCTTCGTGGCCGACACTCTCACCGCAGACCTCTGGTTCTACGCGAACGGCTCGCAGCCCACCGAGTGGGAGGGACTGCGGCAGTTCCGGGGCGTTTCCGAGGGCGATGTGACACGGTATGCGATCGTCAAGCGCGAACCGCTGCTGGTCGAGCACGAGACTTTCCGTGACGCTGTGCTCGGCAAGGAAGCCGACATCGTGACGCTGGAGCAGGCCACCGGGACTGTCGCCGTCGCCGAGGCCGTCATCGCCGCGGGCGTGAGCAGGACCGCGATCGATCTGACGCCCGGCCAGCCACTGGCCTCCGTCTGACCCGTCCGGTGCCCGGGGCCTGCCCGGCAGGCCCCGGGCCCGACGGAGTCGTTTCGGCGTCTTGAGGACGCACTGATGTACTGGAGTATTCGGTGATCCACCCGATCAATGCCACGGTCGACCCTCCGCGGCGCCCTTTGGAAAGGGGCCTGCACGAAATCCCTGTCGGCATGCACCGCCGCCTGGCGCACGTGCAGCCCGGCCTCACGCCGCTCGCGGTCCGCGCCCAGCACCTTCAGCTGGTGTCCGTGGCACTGACCCGGGCAGGCGTCGAGCACTTCGTGGTGCCCGGAACCGAGGACACCGCGTCCGCAATCGGCGTCCGGGACACCCAGAAGGGCCGGGTCGCCCAGGCGATGCGGTCGCTCTTCCGCGCGAGCCCCGGGTACATCCAGCGCAAGGTGCCCGTCCAGCGCACCAGCGAATTGCTGCACCTCGGCTCCCGCGAGGCGTCCTGGCAGGGGTTGGAGACCGTCGACGTGCTGCGCGCGGTCTGGTTCCAGGCCGATCCGTCGGGCGACCTGGTGTACGGCACCGAGTACGGCTGCGACATCGAGTTCTGGCGCGAGGAAGAAGGGCGGTTGCTTCCGCCGCAGATCAACCGGGGCGCGAGCTTCCTCCCCGTGCACGGGGAGATGACCCTCGTCTCGCCTCACCGCTTCTCCCGCCTCGCGCCGCCGGAGGCGGACATCATGCACTCGCAGCGCCGCTGGGGCCGGAAGCCGGCGCGGAGCGGGCTGCCCACTCGCCAGGAGTTCGTCTGCACCGGCGCCGACGAGATCACCTTCCCCATCGATGTCGTCTACACCTGGGTGGACAGCGACGACCCGGCCTGGCAGCGCCGCCGCGCCGAGGCGTCGGGGGACGTCTTCCATGAGGAATCGGCGAGCGCCGGCCGCTACATCAACCGTGACGAGCTGCTCTACTCGATGCGCTCGCTGCACATGTACGCCCCCTGGGTGCGGCACATCTTCCTGGTCACCGACGACCAGGTTCCGCACTGGCTCAATGAGGCCGCAGAGGGCATCACCGTGGTCTCGCACCGGGAGATCTTCCGCGACACCAGTCGGCTTCCGGTCTTCAACTCCCATGCGATCAGTGCCCAGTTGCATCGCGTTCCGGGGCTTTCGGAGCACTTCATCCACTTCAACGACGATGTGTTCGTCGGCCGGCCGATCACTCCGCACGAGTTCTTCCTGCCCAACGGGGCCTCGAAGTACTACCCGGACACCGTCCGTATCCCCATGGGTCCGGTGCAGCCGGAAGACCTGCCGCACGAGGTGGCCCGCAAGAACGTCCGGGCTCTGCTCGAGGACCGGTTCGGCCGCACCATCATCGACGCGATGAAGCACACCCCCGTGCCGCTGCGGCGCAGTGTGCTGGAGGAGATGGAGCGGGAGTTCGCGGAGGTGTTCCGGGCGACCGCGGCCGCGCGATTCCGTAGCCGGACCGATGTCGACGTCGGCACCTGCATGTATCCGTACTACTCCTACTTCACGGGGCGCGGAGTGCCCGACACCATTCCGTACGCCTATCTTCATCTCTCCATGGTCCAGCTCTCCAAGAAACTGCAGCGATTGCTCAAACGCCGGGACGCGGCCGTCTTCTGCGTGAACGATTCCTTCACCACCGAGGACGATGTGGCCGATCAGGAAGCACTGATCCACCCCTTCTTCGAAGCGTACTTTCCGCTTCCGAGTCCGTACGAGAAGTCCGCAGCGTCGCGATGAAGATCGAATTCCTGATTCAGAACGCCTATGCCGCGGACGGCTCCACCCGCGCCGTACTCAATCTCGCAAGCGCCCTCGCCGATACGCACGAGGTACGTATCGTCTCGGTGTTCCGCTGGCTCGACCGGCCCGCCATCGCACCCGCCCACGGGGTGAAGGTCGTCTCGCTGCTCGATCTTCGTGAGGGCCGTCGTCCCGACAAACAGGACGTCCGCAGGCTCACACCGTCCCGGATCATTCCGCGTACCCAGGAGATGTCCTGGCGCTACAGCCAGCTGACGGACGACAAGGTCGAGGAGTACCTGACCGCCTCGCAGGCTCAGGTGGTGGTCGGCACCAGCCTCGAGCTGGCCGCCTACGTCGCGCGGTGGGGCCGGCCCCGAGCGCTGCGTCTGGGCCAGCTGCACCAGCTGAGCACCGTGCTGTCCGCGCAGGAGCAGAGCCGTGCCTGGGCGGGGCTCGGCCGGCTCGACGCGGTGGTGGTGCCCAGCGCCTACGAGGCCCAGGCGGTGACCGCGGCGGGGCTGCCGGGTGATATCGCGGTCTACGCACATCCCGACTGCGTACCCGATCCCCGGGTCCGTCCCGCCGACGGACGTTCTCGAGTGGTGATGGCGGCCGGGCGCCTGGTTCCGGAGAAGCGTTTCGACCTGCTCATCCAGGCATTCGCACAGGTCGCGGGAGCCCACCCGGACTGGCAGCTGCGGATCTTCGGGACCGGTCCGGAGTTCGGTCAGCTCCGGGCCCTGATCGCCGAACTGGACTTGTACAACCACGTGTTCCTGATGATGGAGGAACCACGACTGGAGGCCCAATGGGCCTCGGCTGCCATCGCCGCCGGGACATCGGACCGGGAGTCCTTCGGCCTGGCGCTCGCCGAGGCCATGCGCTGCGGGCTGCCCGTCGTCTCCACCGCCTGCCCCGGCGGGCCGCAGGAGATCGTCCGTCACGAGGTCAACGGCCTGCTGACCCCGGTGGACGACATCGGCGCCTTTGCCGCCGCGCTGCTGCGCCTGATCGAAGACGAACCGGCACGCGTCGCGCTGGGACGCCAGGCGTGGGAGGATGCCCACGCCTATGGTCCGGAGGTCTCCGCGGGACGGTTCGAGAAAGTCATCCGAATGGCCCGCCGGACTCGCCGTGCAGGCCGGCCCGCTGCCGAGGTCTCCGTCTCCTGCGCGGTGGCTCAGAACGGGCTGATCAATCTGCGCCTGGAGGGCGTGCGGGAGGGCCGCGACGACCTCGACCTGGTGCTGCGGAAGCGGAAGGCGGCACGCGGCGAACAGCCCGTCAGGCTCCCGCTGCTGCCGGTCGAGGGGCCCACCCCGCATCTGTACGAGGCGCTTGTTCCGTCGGACCCGGGGGTTCTTACCGAGGGCCGCTGGGACATCCATCTGGACACCGGCGAGGGCAAGCCGGCAAAGGTCCGGCCGGGCACCCTTGATCTGCGCGGCTTCGGCCCGGTGGCCACCGGGCCCGGGTACACCGTTGTGCAGCTTCCCTACGCCTCCGAGAGCGGCCATCTCGCGCTGCGTACGTGGACCCGGGACCGGCACGCCGAAGCGACCGAGGTCTGGGTCGACGAGGGAGTCATGCATCTGCGGGGGCTGCTCTACGGCTCCGACTTCGGTACTGCGGAGCCTCTGCTGCTCATGCGCAGGCGCGGTGTCGAGGAATCGGGCTTCTGGCTGCCCGGCGTCTCCTCGGGCGGCGCCGACTTCACCTTCTCGCTGCCCGCATCCGATCTGGCCGAGCAGCTGGTGTCCCGCCACGAGCTGTGGGACCTGTGGGTGGGGCGACGCCACGACGCTGTCGTTGCGCGGCTGGGCCGCTTTCTGACGGACGTGGTGGACGTGAAGGGCGTGTTCGCCTACCCCACCATGGTGGTGCCCACCGGTGAAGGCCAGCCGATCATGGTGAAGCCGTACTACACGGCCGGCACCGAACTGTCGGTCCGGGTCTCCGAAAAGGCCGGGTAACGGCGGCGCGTGAACATGACTGGCACATCGGGCGTTCAGGCACACCGGGCGCGGACCATCGGCACCGGCTCACAGCCGGAGCCAGCCCTCCAGCGCCATTCCCTGCTGGTCGGCACGCTGCCTGGTGACCTTCATCCGTCCGTCCCTGCCGACGACCGCGACGACCAGCCGCCCGTCGCGGTCCAGAGCGAGCGCCGGGGTGCCCTCACAGGGTTCGAGGGTGTCCGCCCACCAGGCCCCGGCGGATTCCGCTTCGGTCGGATAGGCGGTGAGGGCGAGGGTGCCCGTCGCTTCCGTCTGGGCCAGTACGGTGCAGTCGTAGCCGTCGACGAGACACCGGCTGAGGGCGAGGGGACCACGCCCGGAGTGGCCGCTCAGCGGAGCGGGCGCGACATCGGGGATGCCTGCCGTCGGCAGGCGGTAGGCCACGACCTCGCCGGACTGCTCATCACGCCAGTAGTGGGTGACCCTGCCTTCGTAGGTCTCGGTGCCGGAGGCTGTGTTCGGCCGGGCGATGAAGACCAGATTGGGGGCGCGGTCCAGCGGGCCTCCCGGGGTCTCCTGCCGCCAGACGTATACGCCCTTGTCCGCAGGCATGAAGAGCTCGATGCGGCCGGAGCGGGTGACAACGGCGGACAGCCCCTCACGTACCCGCTTGCACGGCATGGACATCCACTTGCCCCACACGCCGTTCGCGTCACGTCTGCGCGCGGACACTCCCCCCAAGGCGTTGCGGACGAACAGGTGCAGTGCGTCAGCGCCGTCGACGACGGCGACGGGGGCGCCGATGGCCGATGCCTTCGCAGCGTCCTTGCCGTGCGGATTTCCGGCCGAGTGCCAGCCCGTCATCGGACGGCCTGCCTGGTACTGGGAGGCGTAGACGATCTCGAGGGGGGCCTGGGGGCCGTCGCCCGTACGCCTCAGACCGAACAGGTCGACAAAGCCGCTCGGACCATTGGCCACGCACACATACGGCAGCAGCCGGGCATCGGGCAGGAAAAGTTCGGGGGCCGGCCAGCCGTCGCGGCCCGTGGCGGACTCCGTCCAGCGGACGATACCTCCGGTCCTGGCCGGGGCGTACGCAGTGAGGCGGCCATCGGGCGCGGACACCAGCCAGCCCGTCTTCGGCGGTGGCGCGGCCAGGGCTTCGGGGCGCGTCGCGGCGTCCTGGGCCGATGCGACAGAGGCCCTCCCGGAAGGAACTGCGGCACGCCTACGCCCAGTACGCAAACTCATCGTTCCCCGACCGTTCTCACTGAATACCTTCTCCGGTGCCGAACGGCGTTGGGCGGAGTCCCATGTGTCTCTGTTGAGCGCCCAGTTTCGCCTTACCGGCAACAACTGGTGTCACAATAATACTCGACAGGGTCGATTTCCGAGTGATTCCTGTCGCACAATGCGACTTTGAGGCACGCATCATGCTTGGGCAGAAGCGCGGTACCCCACGGAGCGACTTCGGCACACATGGCCCGCCCACGACCCATTCCTCCCCTCTCGCACGCGTTCCAGCGCGTCCCGACGGAAGAACTAGACGAGCCCATGACAGATCAGACCTCCGGCACCGAATCGCACATGCCCTTTGAGCCCGCGTCAAGACGAGCGCCCCGCAAGCGCCGCCGCGGCCTCAAGATCACACTCAGTGTCCTGCTCGTCCTCCTGCTCGCTGCCGGCGGAACCCTCTACTGGCTGTACAGCAAGCTGGACGGCAATATCAAGGGCGTCGACATCAACAAGGCGCTGGGCGACGACCGACCGGAGAAGCTGCCGACGAGCGGGCAGAACCTGCTGGTGCTCGGCTCCGACTCGCGGGCCGGCGCCGAGAACAGGGAGCTCGGTGGCGGCGGCAACATCAGCGGGGCCCGCTCCGACACCGCGATGGTGGTGCACATACCCGAGGGCCGGACCAAGGCCGTCGCCGTGTCCATACCCCGTGACACTCTCGTCACCCGGCCCGAGTGCACCAAGGCCGACGGCTCGACGTTGCCCTCCAAGAAGCGGGCGATGTTCAACGGCGTCTACTCGCTGGCCGGTCCGGCCTGTGTGGTCAAGACCGTCGAGCAGATGTCCGGCGTCCGGATCGACCACTACCTGGAGATCAACTTCGCCGGGTTCAAGGATCTGGTGGACGCCATCGGCGGGGTCACGGTCGATGTCCCGCAGGACATCCACGACAAGTCATCCGGCCTCGACCTCACCGCGGGCCCGCACAAGCTCGATGGCACCCAGTCCCTCGCGTACGTCCGCACCCGGCACGGCATCGGCGACGGCAGCGACCTGGGCCGGATCGGGCTCCAGCAGCAGTTCCTCCTCGCGCTGCTGAGTGAGGTCAAGTCGCAGGATCTGCTGAGCAGTCCGAGCAAGTCGTACAAGATCGCCAACTCGGCCACCAAGTCGCTGACCACGGACTCCGGGCTCGACTCGCTGACGTCCCTTGCGGAATTCGGCCGTTCGATGGGCGGTGTGGATCCGGCTTCAATGGAGACGATCATGCTGCCGGTCGCATACGACAAGATCGAACCCGCTCGGGTTGTAGCCGTCCAACCGCAGGCCGGGGATCTCTGGAAGGCGATCCGCGAGGACGCTACGATCCCGGAGTCCGCGAAGAAGTCCCCCGCCACCGGCGGCTGATGGCCGGTGCGTGACACCGTTCCTCACCAGTGTGCATAGGTGAGTCCTGGACCCACTGTCGTGTACTGGGCGCATCCCGAACGATTTTGGATGCCCTGGGTTCCCGCTCTCGCCTCCCACTCGGCGACGGTCCTCCAGGGGGCCGGTCCGTTGCGGGTGGGCGGGTTCCCTCACGTCCCCGGGCGCCCGGTCCGGCCTGGACGGTCCGATGCCCCGCACGATCACTCCGGTCGTGCGGGGGCGGTGCCGTCCTTCCCCAAGCTCTCAACTCCGTTCGAGCAGGGGATACCCCATCCCGGACCGGGTGCCCGAGGGCGCGTCGTCCGATCGCGATACCTGCGGCATCGTGACGGGACATGGTGCGGTGCGGGGTGGCCAGCGGTTTCTGCCAGTGCTGCGCACCCCACTGGGAGGTGTAGGCGGGATCGACCGCGACAATGCTCAGGCCGTGTTCGGCGGCCATGGAGACCAGCCGGGCCTTGAGTTTCGGCTTGGGTGAGATGTTGGCGGGTGTCGAGGAGCCGTTTGCCGCCCCGCACCACCCGGACCCGTCCCGCCTGCCAGTCGGCGACAGCGGCATCGTGCCGGGCCGTAAGTGCCGCGAGGCGGCGAGATGTGCTGAACCACTCACTCCTGGAGCGGTAGCCACCCTCGGCACGGTTGGTGCCCTTCTCCCCGATCGGGAGGGACAGGCGGTGCCGCAGCGTCTTGATCCCGGCCGCCAGCGTCTGGATGTGCGCGGCCTGGCAGCGCCGGGCGAGTGCCCACTGGTCGTGGGTGGCCTTGGTGATGGCCCGAGCGATCCTGGACCCCGACTCCTTCGTCAGTTCCCGCTTACGCGCCGCCCATGTCTGAGCATTGTGCTCCAGACCATCCACACAGCGGCCCTTGAGATCGCGGGAGGCCGGCACACCCTGGTGCTCACAGGAACACGGCCGTGCTCCAGAGGGGACTTCACATTGCGCCGACCGGGCGGGTCCGCAAGGAGAAGGAACGCGAACGCCGCCGCGGCCTCACAACTCAGGCTCCGCCCGAACTCTGCGAGCGACTTGAACGAGCTGAGCTCGGAGTCAGTGGTGAGCGAGTTCGCAGCCGCATCGATGATCTTGAATGACTTCGCGGAACTGCCAAGGAAATCCTGCTTCTTGACCTCGTCGAGCAGGGCGACCAGGAACCGCTGCTGCTGACCGATCCGCCCGAGGTGTCACCGCCGATCGCGTCCACCAGTCCCTTGAAGCCGGCGAAATCAACTTCGACGTAATGGCCCATCGGCACGCCAGTCGTCTTCGCCACGGTCTTGACCACGCAGGACTACGGTTGGCGTGCCAGACAAACCTGCCCGAGGTGTTCTCGCGCGCCGCTAAGGGCTGTCCTGTAATCCCTGGTGCCGCAGCTGTCGTCGTGCGCTGATCCACCAGGGATTACAGGACAGCCCTTAGGCGCAGAAAATCCACCGCGGGGGCGTTACGCACCCGAAGCCGTTTCTCACGCCCCCACGACGGACGCGGCATTTTTAAAGGCGATGTCAATCCCCTTCCTGACCTCATTCAACTGCTTCGCATTCACCTTGATGTCTTCTCGTTCGTAGGCGGACTCAACAGAGACCCATATGCCGATGACATTGTGCCGCTGCTTGCATTCAACCTCTGCGGTCGCCGTAGCAATCTCAAGCGCGGACGGTGCATCAGTTCTCCAACGAGGGTCGTTGATCGCATCGATGGGCGTCTTGTAGGAGAATTTTCTTCCCTTCATGCACCGCGCCCAGTCGGCAAAAGACTTCTTGACTCTGACATCTTTCGTAGATCGCTCAAAATTTCGAAAGTTGACTTCTATCGCCACCTCGGCATCCTGGATTATTCCGCCCCCCTGAGTGAGCTTCCGATCCGTTTCACCTGCACATCCGCCGTCCGGTATGCGCATTCCTCGGTAGGTGTCTCCGGTCGGAGACGGTGCATCTTTTTCCGATTCATCACGGATGCCCAGAACGTTTTTCATGTCGGCCGACAAAGGAGACTGAACGGGGGACACCTCCTCCTCCACCTGGCGTTTGGCCTGGCGATATCCGAGCGAGGAGGCAATCTTTGGATCAGTCGGTCCGTATCGGTTGGTCACCTGACCCGACATCTTCTTGTAATCAGGAGTATTCGGAGTGAAGTCGAACCCGAATCGCTTCATACACGAGCCGATCAATTTCGATCGGGCACGTTCAATCCGGTCATTTTCGGTAGGACTCATCAGGTATTTCTCGACCGGCAGGCTATGGTCGCTCACATCCTCGATGATTGGTGTCTCAGCTACGACAGGAGGTGCCGCCGCACGCGTTGATGTCTTACTCGAAGGAGGTGCACAACCAGCTGTCATGCCGCTCACCAGCGCCAGCGCCAGCGCAGCGGTAATCGATAGCTGGGTCGATCTGACCGGAACCATGCCGACTTCTTTCTGTACACGCAAAGGTAGCGATGCCTGCACATGTACCATCGCGAAGGCATCGCCACATTTGGGCAGCACTCACTGCCGAGAATTCTCGCTCATCACGGAGAACGCCCTACAAACCCTGAGAGCGCCCCGAGGAAGGTGCCCTAGATCCGACACACCCTCAGGAAAAACCGAAAAATGCCCTTCAGCGCCTAGTTGACCGGACAAACGTTGAAGGTATTGAAACACTGCGAGGCGTTGTCGTTCTTCAGCGTCGCATTCAGATTTGCGCCGGTGTTGCGCTTGATGAGCTGGCTGGGGCCGCCGAGGTTCGAGTTGTAGTAAACTCTCACGTCATAATTGTAATTGAGGTTCTTGATGGATGCCGCATTATTCTTTACGGTATACCCGTTACTGAAGGAGCCGGTGTAGTTGTGCGGGTAGCTGGTACTACCCCGACTCTCACCGTACTTCGGCCCGGCGAAGTCCGAGTTGTAGTACAGGCAAGCATCGATCGTCGCATCACAGGATCCCTGGCCCGTTGCGGACGCCGGCGAGGCGCCGACGAGGGCGAAAGTGAGTGCTGCCGCAGACAGTGCGCCAGCAGTGAACTTGCGCTGAAGGTTCATTTCTACTCCTCAGAGGCAATACATGGTGACGACGATCGTGGCAACTGGTTCACACATCGAACTGCCCACGGCCCGCCAAGGGCAATAGTCGGAATCTGATTGTCGGCCTCGTACCCGAAGTTCGCGGAAGCCGAAAACAATCAACGCCGAACCCTCCCCCAGCAGGGCGTCATTGATGAGTGAATGTGTCCACGTGGTGAACGATGGTGATCGTTCAGCAGAATTATTGACTGAGGCATACCTGCCGTCAAGAGTGATCATCTAGCCAACACCCGTTGCTTATCCGGACGTTGGCGGCTTTCGGTGGCCCCCGCCCTGTCCCCTCGGGCGACGTCGTCGCAGGTCCGCTGAGCACTGCGCACGGACATCACGGGTCGGCGCAGAAGTCCCTCGCGACTGACGGTTACTCTTCCGGGGTGCCCAGAATCTTGCTGATCGTCGACGCCGCCAACGTGGTGGGGTCGGTGCCCGACGGGTGGTGGCGGGACCGGCTGGGCGCGGCCGAGCGGCTGCGGGACTCCCTGGTCCCGTTCGCCGCTGACGGTCTGCCTGGGCATCCCGGCCCCGTCGAGCTGGTACTGGTCGTCGAGGGCGCGGCCCGCGGTGTCGCGTCGGTGCCGGGGGTGCGGGTGGAGTCGGCGCCCGGCAGTGGGGACGACCTGATCGTCGCGCTGGTCGCGGCCGAAGCGGCCCGGCCGGCGGGCCACGGCTGTGTCGTGGTCACCGCCGACCGGGAGTTGCGGCAGCGGGTGGAGGCACACGGGGCTCAGTGCGTGGGCCCCCGTGCCGTACGGCCGCTGCCGCCGTCGGGTACGGACTGACTCACGGGCGGCCGCTCTCGGCGTTGATCCGGCTGTGGCTGCGCCCGTACGCGAAGTAGATGATCACGCCGATGACCATCCAGATGCCGAACCGGAGCCACGTCTCGGCCGGCAGGTTGAGCATCAGCCACACCGACGCGGCCACCGAGAGGATCGGGAGCACCGGCACCCACGGGGTGCGGAACGCGCGGTGGAGATCGGGGCGGGTGCGACGCAGCACCAGGACGCCCAGCGCGACGACGACGAACGCGAAGAGCGTGCCGATGTTCACCAGCGTCGCCAGTTCGTTGATGCTGGTGAAGCCGGCGACGATCGCGATGATCACGCCGAGCAGGATGGTCGGGCGGTACGGGGTGCCGAACTTCGGGTGCGTCTTGGAGAAGAACCGCGGGAGCAGCCCGTCGCGGCTCATTGCGAAGAACACCCGGGTCTGACCCAGCAGCAGGATCATGCACACCGTCGTCAGGCCGACCGCCGCACCGAAGCTGATGAACCCGGCGTAGACGGGATGGCCGACGGCCTTGAAGGCATCGGCCAGCGGGGCGCTCACCGACAGTTCGGTGTAAGGCTCCATGCCGGTGACCACCAGCGATACAGCGACGTAGAGCACCGTGCAGATGAAGAGCGAGGCGAGGATGCCGCGCGGCATGTCGCGCTGCGGGAGCTTGGTCTCCTCCGCGGCCGTCGCGACGACGTCGAAGCCGATGAAGGCGAAGAAGACGATGGAGGCTGCGGTGAAGATGCCCATGATGCCGAAGTTGGTCGGTGCGTAGCCGAACATCAGCTGGATCAATGGCGCGCTCAGTCCGGAGCCGGCCGGCTGCGGCTGCGCCGGCGGGATGAAGGGCGAGTAGTTGGCGACCTTGATGAAGAAGAGCCCCGCGATGATCACGATCATGACGACGGCCAGCTTGATGGCGACCACGACCGTCGTGACCCGGGCGGAGAGCTTCATGCCGAGCACCAGGACGGCGGTCAGGACGAGCACCAGGAGGAAGGACAGGAGGTCGAAGCCGAATCCTTTTGCCGCGTCCGGCCCGGAGAGCACGTCGGGCATGTGCCAGCCGACGTTGTCCATCAGCGAGCGGACATAGCCGGACCATCCGACCGCCACCACCGCGGTGCCCAGGGCGAATTCCAGCACCAGGTCCCAGCCGATGATCCAGGCGATGAGTTCGCCGAGCGAGGCGTACGAGAAGGTGTATGCGGAGCCGGCGACGGGCACGGTGGAGGCGAACTCGGCGTAGCAGAGCGCGGCGAGCGCGCAGACGATGGCCGCGGCCACGAAGGCGAGGGCGGTGGCGGGCCCCGCGGTCTCCTTCGCCACCTTGCCGGTGAGGACGAAGATGCCTGTGCCGATGATGACACCCACTCCGAAGACCGTGAGGTCCAGGGCGGAGAGTGACTTCTTGAGCGCGTGCTCCGGTTCCTCAGTATCGCGGATGGACTGCTCGACCGTCTTGGTCCGGAACAGTCCGCCCTTCCTGGGTGGTGTGTCCTGCTGGGCAGTCACCGGCGTACCTCCACGCACTCGTCGTGTACGCCATGATTGGGACCTCATCGGTCGCGGAAGGCTCCGCACCCGGCGATTTCACGCGAATGGGCCGGTCGAACCACCCTCGCAGGGTGGCCGACCGGCCCATCTGCCGTATCGCTCGCCGGTCGCGGGGACCGTGCTCGAACGGGTCAGTCGCGCGCTGGTTCGATCACGGAGCGGCTGTCGGCGTCGCTGTCGAACCGGCCGTCCAGCTTGGCGACGAGTCCGGTGACCTGACGGGCGATGTCCGGCGCGGTCAGCCCGATCTCGGCCATGACCTCCTTGCGGGAGGCGTGGTCGAGGAAGCGCGGCGGGATACCGAAGTCGCGCAGCGGTACGTCGACCCCGGCGTCGCGCAGCGCCTGGGCGATGGCGGAACCGACACCGCCGGCCCGGCTGTTGTCCTCGACGGTGACGACGACGCGGTGCTGCTCGGCGAGCGGCGCCATGGCCTCGTCGACGGGCTTGACCCAGCGGGGGTCGACGACCGTCGTCGTGATGCCCTGGGCGTCCAGCAGGTCCGCGATCTCCAGGCACATCGGGGCGAGCGCACCGACGGAGACCAGGAGGACGTCCGGGCGGGGCGCGTCGGACGCCCGCAGCACATCCATGCCGCCGACCCGGCCGACGGCCTTGACCGCCGGGCCGATCGCACCCTTGGAGAAGCGGACCACGGTCGGGGCGTCGTCGACCTCGACGGCCTCGCGCAGCTGGGCGCGGACCTGGTCGGCGTCGCGCGGGGCGGCGATCCGCAGGGTCGGCACGCACTGCAGGATCGACATGTCCCACATGCCGTTGTGCGAGGCGCCGTCCGTGCCGGTGATACCGGCACGGTCCAGGACGAACGTCACGCCGCACTTGTGCAGGGCGACATCCATGAGGACCTGGTCGAAGGCGCGGTTGAGGAAGGTGGCGTACACCGCGAAGACGGGGTGGAGTCCGCCGGTGGCGAGGCCCGCCGCGGAGACCGCGCCGTGCTGCTCGGCGATGCCGACGTCGTAGATGCGGTCCGGGAACTCCTTCTCGAACTTGCTGAGGCCGACCGGGTGGAGCATGGCCGCGGTGATCGCGACGATGTCCTTGCGCTCCCTGCCGAGCTTGACCATCTCCTCGCCGAAGACGGAGGTCCAGTCGAGGCCGGAGGTGGAGATGGGGAGACCGGTGTCGGGGTGGATCTTGCCGACGGCATGAAAGCGGTCGGCCTCGTCGAGGAGGGCGGGGGTGTAGCCGCGGCCCTTCTCGGTGAGGCAGTGCACGATGACCGGTCCGCCGAAGCGCTTGGCGCGCTGCAGCGCGGATTCCAGGGCCTCGATGTCGTGGCCGTCGATCGGGCCGACGTACTTCAGGCCGAGGTCCTCGAACATGCCCTGTGGGGCGATGAAGTCCTTCAGCCCCTTCTTGGCGCCGTGCAGCGTTTCGTAGAGCGGCTTCCCGACAACTGGGGTGCGCTCCAGGATGTCCTTGCCCCGGGCCAGGAAGCGCTCGTAACCGTCGGTGGTACGGAGCGTGGCCAGGTGGTTGGCGAGGCCGCCGATGGTAGGGCCGTACGAACGCTCGTTGTCGTTGACGACGATGACGAGCGGACGGTCCTTGGCAGCGGCGATGTTGTTCAGCGCCTCCCAGGCCATGCCGCCGGTGAGTGCGCCGTCACCGATGACCGCGACGACATGGTCGTCCTTCTTCAGTACCTCGTTGGCCTTGGCGAGACCGTCGGCCCAGCCGAGGACGGTGGAGGCGTGCGAATTCTCGATGATGTCGTGCTCGGACTCGGCGCGCGAGGGGTAACCGGAGAGGCCTCCCTTGCTCTTGAGCTTCGAGAAGTCCTGGCGACCGGTGAGCAGCTTGTGCACATAACTCTGGTGCCCGGTGTCGAAAAGCACCTTGTCCTTCGGCGAATCGAAGACCCGGTGCAGGGCGATGGTCAGCTCGACCACGCCCAGGTTGGGGCCGAGGTGGCCACCGGTCTTGGAAACGGCGTCGACGAGGAAGGTCCGGATCTCTTCGGCGAGCTGGTTCAGCTGCTCCGGGCTGAGCCGGTCCAGGTCGCGCGGTCCCCTGATGTGGGTCAGCAACGGCACCCGTGCCTCCTTGCGTATGAGCCGGTCGAACTTCTTGCCGATCCGCAGAGTCTAATGTTCCGCACAGGACGGCTTTCGGCAGGGGGCGCGTTCGTGTGTCACACCTTCGGCGGGAAGTACCACATATCTCTTGATATTTCTTGTGTTTCGTGTTTTTCGGTGAACACGTGCGAGATCACCTGGCGTCAGGGAGTCACGTCGCTGCTCGCGACGGTCACACCCTGCCCGCCACCGGCGTCGCCGCACTCGCGGCGACGGTTCCCGAGGTCGCGTTCTCGGCGGGAGCGGTCTGTCACACCGGCGCGAGCGCACCCTCACCCGTACTGACGGCCATCGTGCTGTCGGCGGTGCAGTCGAGCCGTACCGTACGGCTGGGCCTGGGCAGGTACATCGGCGAGAACGACGTGCGGACGGCCGCCCGGGCCCTCGTACGGGGCGCACGCGGCGCCGCCGCCGTCACACCGGAGTGACCGCTTCCGCCTGCGGGCACGGCCGTGTCCGCAGGTGCCCCGGACACAGCCGTGCCCGGCATCCATGACTGATGCCGGGCACGGCCTGCGGAACCGCGGTCAGGCGCGGCCCGCGGACTTCTGGGTCTTGCGGGTGATCGAGTCGATGACGACCGTGGCGAGAAGCACACCACCGGTGATCATGTATTGGATCGGGGTGGCGATGCCCTCCAGGGCGAGGCCGTACTGGATCGAGGTGATCACCATGACACCGAGCAGCGCGTTCCAGGTGCGGCCGCGGCCGCCGAACAGGCTGGTGCCACCGATGACGGCCGCCGCGATGGCGTTCATCAGCAGGTCGCCGGTGCCGGCGCTCTGGTTGGCCGCGGCGATCTTGGAAGCGAGGAACAGGCCGCCGATGGCCGCGAACGTGCCGGCGATCGTGTAGACCGAGATACGGATCGCGGTGACGTTGATACCGGCTCGGCGCGAAGCCTCGACACTGCCGCCGAGCGCGAAGACCTTGCGGCCGTAGGCGGTACGGCGCAGTACGAAGTCCGTGGCCACCAGGAACGCCAGGAAGATCACCAAGGCGAGCGGCAGGCCCTTGTACTGGTTGAGCACATAGGCGACGACCAGGGACAGGACCGCGAGCAGTCCCGTGCGCACCAGGATCTCGCCGACCGGTCGGGAGGGGATGCCCGCTGCCTCACGCCGCCGGTTCTCGAAGAACGTGCTGAGGAAGTACACCAGCGCGGAGAGTACGGCCAGGCCGTAGGCGGCCGCCACATCGGTGAAGTAGTACGTGGTCAGATGCCCGACGACGCCTTCGGAGTCCAGGTTGATCGTGCCGTTGTCGCCCAGGATCTGGAGCATGAAGCCCAGCCAGAACAGCAGACCGGCCAGGGTCACGGCGAACGCGGGGGCACCGACACGGGCGAAGAAGAAACCATGGACGGCGCCTATGACCGCGCCGCTGGCGATCGCGACGAGGATCGCGAACCACTCGTTCATGCCGTGCGTCACCGTGATCACGGCGACGACTGCGCCCGAGACACCGCTGACCGAGCCGACCGAGAGGTCGATCTCACCGAGCAGCAGTACGAAGACGATGCCGACGGCGATCATGCCCGTGCCGACCATCGTGACGGAGATATTGCTCAGGTTCTCCGCGGAGAGGAAGTTCGAGTTGAGGCTCTGGAAAATCACCCAGATGATCAGCAGGCCGAGCACGACGGGCAGGGAACCGAGATCCCCGGCCCGCATCCTGCGCTGGAACTCCGACAGGTAACCCTTGAGGCCCTGCTCCCGTACGAGCAGCCGGGGGTCCACCGCGGTGACGGCGCCCTTGGCAACGTCGGCCGTGGGGACGGCAGTCTTTTCGGTGCTCACTTCTGAACCTCCGCGTTGCGCGCCGCACGACGGGTCACGGCGTTCTCCGTGGCTCCGGTGATGGCGGAGATGATCTCTTCCTGCGACGTGCTCTTCACATCGAAGACGCCGTTGTTGCGGCCCAGACGGAGCACGGCGACCTTGTCGGCCACGGCCTTGACGTCCGCCATGTTGTGGCTGATGAGGATGACCGCGTGACCGCGCTCACGCAACCGCTCGACCAGGTCGAGGACTTGGGCGGTCTGCTCGACGCCGAGCGCCGCGGTGGGCTCGTCAAGAATGACGAGCTTGGGCTCGCCGAGCATCGAGCGCGCGATCGCGACGGTCTGGCGCTGACCGCCGGAGAGCGAGGCGATCGGAATGCGCACACTGGGGATGCGGATGGAAAGGGTGTTGAGCAGCTCGCGCGAGCGGCGCTCCATCTCGACCTCGTCGAGGATGCCGCGCCTGCGCAGCTCCCGGCCGAGATAGAGGTTGCCGACGACATCGATGTTGTCGCACAGCGCGAGGTCCTGGTACACCGTCGCGATGCCCAGGTGCTGGGCATCCTGCGGCTTGTTGACCTGGACGGGGTTGCCTTCCCACTCGATGACGCCGTCATCGATGGGGTGCACACCGGCGATCGTCTTGACCAGCGTGGACTTTCCGGCGCCGTTGTCGCCCACCAGGGCGACGACCTCACCGGCGTGGACCTCAAGCTCTACATCGGTGAGTGCCTGCACAGCACCGAATCGCTTGGAGACCCCACGCAACGCCAGCACGGGCGTAGCGGACACATGAACCATCTCCTTCGCCGCCTGACCGGCGGGGATGCCGCGCCTGGGGGAAGGCACGGTGGTCGAGCAGAAGAGAACAAGAGAACAGGAGGCGGGAAGCGTTCTGCCCGGCGCCCCGCCCGATAGCGGGACGGTTGATGTGCGGGGCGCCGGACAGGCTTCATCAGCTGCAAGTCCAGTCGAGATCAGCGGACTTGCCGCCGGAGAGAGGCCGGCCGACCGCGGTTTCACGGAAGTCGGCCGACCGGTCTCGCAGCGAGAGGAACCCTTACTTCAGGCCGAGCTTGTCGCAGGCGGCCTTGTACTTCGGGGTGCAGATCTCGCTCACCTGGTAGATGTCGTCCTTGAGGACGGTGTCCTTGATGTTCTCCTTGGTCAGCGAGACGACCGGGATGATCACCGAGGGGACCTTCTTGGTGGTGGGGCTGTCGACCGTGGAGGTCGTGAGGGAGCCGAGCTCCTTGCCCTGGGCCAGCTTCACCGCCATCTCTGCGGCGATCGGGCCCTCCTGCACGTACGGCTTGTAGATGCTCATGAACTGCTCACCGGCGACGATGCGCTGCACACCCGCGAGCTCGGCGTCCTGGCCGGTGACCGGCGGGAGCTGAGAGACACCGGCGGCCTTGAGGGCGGTGATGATACCGCCGGCCATGCCGTCGTTGGCGGAGTAGACGCCGACGATCTTGTCCTTGCCGATGGCCGAGATCGCCGCCTCCATGTTGGCGTTGGCGTTCTGCGGCTTCCACTCCTTGGTGTCGTACTCCTTGCCGATGTTCACCTTGCCGTCGAGCTCGGCGTGCGCGCCCTTCTTGAAGTCAGCGGCGTTGGGGTCGGTGATCGCACCGTTCATCATGACGATCTGGCCGGACTTGGCCTTGTCGCCGAGGGCGTCCAGCAGCGCCTTGCCCTGGACGTGTCCGACCTGGACGTTGTCGAAGGAGACGTACGAGTCGATCGGGCCCTGCGCCAGGCGGTCGAAGGCGACGACCGGGATACCGGCGTCGTGGGCCTTCTGGACCGAGGTCTTGATGGAGGCGGAGTCCACCGCGTCCACGATCAGCACGTCGACCTTGTTGGTGATCATGGTGTCGACCTGCTGGGCCTGGGTCGGTGCGTCCCCTTTTGCGTTGAGGTACTGGACCTTGCCCTTGCCGTTGGTCAGCTCGCTGACCTTCTTCTCGATGAGCGGCCTGTCGAACTTCTCGTAGCGCGCGGTCTGGTTCTCCGGAAGGAGCAGACCGATGGTGATGTCGTCGCCCTTCTTGGCGCTCGACTCCGTGCTCTTCTTGCCATCGGCGTCCTTGGCGCTGCCACAGGCAGCGAGGGATACGGCCATCGCGGTGGCGGCAACGGCAACGGCGGCACGACGCAGACGCGTGTTCATTCTCGAACCTCCCTGACGAGGCCGCGACGTTGCGGCCGAGGTGGCTGGAAGTCAACTCGGCTGCGACGTCAACGTCAAGGAGTAAATCCTTAACGAGATGACAACGGTGCCATTCGTTATCTAAGTGAAGGCAGGTGCTGCCAGGGGCGACGCGCTCTCCAAAAGGGTTGAATCCCCCATTTCGCTCAGTACGAGAGCCAGCGCACCGAGCACCTCGGCCCGGCCGCCGAGTGCCCCCGGAAGGACCGAGAGCTGCCGGGCGGCGCTGGGGATGGCATAGCGCGACACCGAGTCGCGGATCGGCCCGAGCACCAACTCCCCCGCCTCGGCGAGGGAGCCGCCGAGAACCACCCGGCTGGGGTTGAGCAGGTTGCAGAGATTGGCGACGCCGCTGCCGATGTGCCGCCCGACGTCCGCGATCACCCGGCGGCAGCCCGGATCGCCCTCCCGGGCCAGCTTGACCACCCGTTCCATCGTGAGATCGGGCCCGTGGCTGGGCTGGAGCAAGGGCAGCACGTACCGCGCGGCGGTGAAGGTCTCCAGGCACCCGCGGTTGCCGCAGCGGCAGACGGGACCCGATTCGTCGAGCGTGATGTGGCCGATCTCGCCGGCTGTGCCGCCCGGCCCCCGGTAGATGTGCCCGTCGATCACCAGACCCGCGCCGACACCGCTTGCGACCTTGATGTACGCGAGGTCCTTGACCCCCCGGCCGCTCCCCCAGACGAGCTCTCCCAGCGCCCCGAGGTTGGCGTCGTTGTCGACGTACACCGGCACGCCCAGCCGTGCGGCGAGCTCCGCGCTCGGATTGATGCCCGTCCAGCCCGGCAGGATCGACGTGGAGCCCAGCGTGCCGGACTCCACATCGATCGGACCGGGAACGCCGAGGCCCACTCCGATCACCTTGTCCGGGCCGATCCCGGTCGTCTCGATCAGCCGATTGACCAGCCGCTCGGCCCGTCCGAACCCCTCCGCCGAGGAGGCGTCCACGTCGAGTGGCTCGGACTCCTCGGCGAGCACCTGGTGGGCAAGGTTGCCGACTGCCACCCGCAGATGCGTGTGCCCGAAGTCGACGCCGATCACGATGCCCGCGTCACCGCTCAGGGAGACACTGCGGGCCCGGCGGCCGCCCGCCGAGGTGGGGGTCACCTCGACCGTGCCGCCATCCTTCAGTTCGCGAACGATATTGGAGACCGTGGCCGCGGAGAGGCCCGTGCTTCTGGCGATCTCCGCCTGGGTGAGCGAACCCGCCATACGTACGGCACGCACGACCCGCTCAAGGTTGGCGCGATGCAGAGATGTCTGCGACCCCGGAGTCTCCATCGACTCTCTCACTCCTACCGTTTTCTCCAACATGTGAACTCTAAGCTGACCGTTTTGGGGTCCTCCCCGTCAAGACCTTGAGCAATCTGAGCCTCGGATGAGCGGGCAGGCCCCGAGGGGCGGACACAGAGAACGGACGAACCGCCCGCCGGCACAGGGCCGACGGGCGGTTCGTCCGTCTCTACGTATTCGGCGGGTCGCTACTTCACGGCTCCCGCGGTCAGGCCCGCGACGACCTGACGCTGGAAGATGATGTAGGCCGCGAGGACCGGCAGCATCGCCATCACCAGACCGGCGAAGAGGCCGGACCAGTCCCCCTTGTATCCCTGGCTGGTGGCCAGTTCGACCAGGCCCTGGGAGAGCACCCGGTGATCCGGTTCGGTGTTCAGCACCGTCGGCAGCATGTACTGGTTCCACTGCCCGAGGAAGTTGAAGATGCCGACGCTGATCAGGCCGGGCTTCGCCATCGGCAGCATCACCTGGAAGAACGTCCGGGTGTGCGAGGCCCCGTCGAGCATCGCCGCTTCGGCCACCGAGCTCGGCAAAGTCCGGAAGAACGAGGTGAGGAAGAAGACGGTGAACGGCAGCGAGTACGCGATGTAGACCAGGATCAGTCCGTGCACCGTGTTCAGCAGACCCATGTTGTTCATCACGAAGAACAGCGGGACCAGCGCCAGGATGATCGGGAAGCTCATCCCACCGATGAACAGGTAGTAGAAGAAACGGTTACCGGGGAAGTCGAACCGCGCCAGTACGTACGCCGCCATGGAACCGAGCAGCAGGGTGCCGATGAGCGAGCCGCCCACCACGATGATCGTGTTGAAGAAGTAGTCGCTCATGTGCGCCTGGCTCCAGGCGCGCGACCAGTTCTCGAAGTGCAGCTTGTCCGGCAGCGCCCACGGCGTCGACAGGATCGAGTCGTCCGACTTGAAGGACGCCATCACCGCCCAGAGCAGCGGCATGACGACCAGGATCGCCCAGATGATCAGTACACCGTGCGAGAAGACGTTGAGGACGGAGCCCTCGCTGCTCTTCTCCTTCTTGCCACCGGGCACGGTCACCGGCGACACGGGCACGCGGTCCGCCGCGGGCGCGGGAGGGGTGTCAGTGGTCTTCATCAGAACTCCAGCCGCTCGCGCCGGCCCAGTCGCATCACAATGGCCGCGAAGGCCATGGTGACGATGAGCAGTCCGACACCGATCGTTGTTGCGTATCCTGCCTGGCCGTCACGGAAGGCCGTCTGGTACACGTACAGCGGCAGGACCGTGGTCGAGTAGTCGGGACCACCGGGACCCACGGTCATGACCTGTACGGCCGTGAACGCCTCCACGCCGAGCGCCAGAATTCCCATGTAGACCCAGCCCGACTGCACGGTGTCCCAGAGCAGCGGCAGGGTGATCCGGAAGAACGTCGTGATGCGGTTGGCGCCGTCGAGGAGCGCCGCCTCGTAGAAGTCCTTCGGAATGGACGCCATTCCGGCGGAGAACAGGACGACGAAGAATCCGACCGTCGACCAGACCAGCACCGACATGACGCAGATGAGCGCGAGGTTCGGATCGCCCAGCCAGTCCGGCTGGATGGAGCCGAGACCGATGCCCTTCAGGGTCGAATTCAGCATCCCGTCACTGGGGTTGAACGCGAACTGGAAGAGCAGGGCGACGATCACGATCGAGAGGACCTGCGGGAAGAAGTAGGCGATCTTGTAGAAGCCCGAGCCCCGCACGCCGGCGACCGTGGCGTTCTTCCGCCGCCGGCCGCCGACATTGAGCATGAAGGCAAAGAAGAGCGCGAGGCCCAGCGTCACCAGCGGCAGCAGCAGCACAAGCAACACGCTGTGCTGCAGGGACTTCCAGAAAATGTCGTCCTTGAGCATCCTGGTGTAGTTGTCGAAGCCGACCATCTTGAAGTCCGGGCTCAGGCCGGTCCAGTCCGTGAAGGAATAGTAGATGGACTGGATGAACGGCCAAATGACGAAGACCGCGTACAACGCCAGTGGGGCCGCCAAGAACCCCACAATGAACCGGTACTTGCCGTGCTGCATCGTTTACCGACCCCGATCTTTCCGCGGGTGCCGCCGCTGGTGACGGTTGCTCACTGGTGCTTGTAGTGCTTGATGGACTGGTCCTTGGCCGCCGCGTCCGCGAAGGCCTGGATCTTCTTGATGGCTTCCGCCGGGGTCGCGCGGCCCGCCATCATCTCGCCGATGCCGGCGACGCCGATCTGCTCCTTCTGGAGCTTCACGTACCAGTCCTGCAGACGCGGGTTCACCACGTTGTCGCCGGCCTTCTTCAGCGCGTCGACGCCGGCCTGCATGGCCGTGGACAGGGTCAGACCGTCGGTGCCGCCGTTGAAGGCGCTGAGGGACTTGACCTGCTTGGTGAAGTTCTTCGAGGACTCCTCGGAGAGCATGATGCGCAGCTGCTCCATGCCGCCCTCGGGGTTCTTCGCCTTGGCCGGGACGATGAAGGGCTCACCGCCGGAGGCCCAGATGGTGCCGAACGGCATCTTGTCGGACGCGTCCAGGCTGGACGGCGCCGAGACCATCATCTTGAAGTCCTTGGGCGTGGTGGGCGCCGCCTCGTTCTCCACCCACGAACCGTTCGGGATGAAGAGCGCCTTGCCCTTGGTCCACTCGGTCTGCGACTGGATGTGGGTCATGCCCGGGGTGCCCTTGAGGACGTACCCCTTCTGGTACAGCTCGTAGTACGCCTCGAACGCCGCCTTGACCGCGGGGTCCTTCCAGGCGTTCGGCTCGAGGTTGTCGATCTTGTCGAGAACCTCCCGGCCACCGATCTTGGCGATGAACGGGTAGAGCGAGAACGGCAGGTAGTACGGGTACTTACCGGCGTACGTCCAGCCGGCGATGCCCTTCTTCTTCGCCTTCGCGCAGAGGGCGAGCATGTCGTCCCAGGTCTCGGGGTACTGCGCGTCGAGATTGTCCAGCGCGGTCTGCGAGTACCAGACACCGTAGACCGTGTACGCGTAGTACATGATCCAGACCGGGTCGCCGTCGAACTGGCCCATCTCCAGGACACCGGGACGCAGCGTGTCGCGGACCTTCTTGCTCGGGTCGTCGATGGACGGGGCGTCCATCAGCGGCGTCAGGTCGAGCAGCTGCTTCTTGCCGACGAGGACACCCATGTCCATCTGCTCGGCGCCCGAGTTGTCGATCAGGTCCGGCGGGGTGCCGCCGTTGAAGCGCGGCTGCAGCTGCGACTGGATCTTCTGGGTGGCGGTGTGCTTGACCTTCGGGGCCTTCGGGAAGGCCGCGTTGTACTTCTTCTCCGCGTCGATCGCGTACTGCTGACCGAAACCGCCGTCGAAGATGACGACGTCGAGGGCGGCGGTCTCGTTGACGCCGAGCGGGTTCTTGGCGCTCGTCTTGCCCTTCTTGACCGAGTCGTCGGTGCCGCTGTCGCTACTCGCACACGCCGACAGGAAGCTCATGGTCGGAACGGTGATCAGACCGAGTGCGGCAGACCGCTTGATCACGTCGCGACGGCCAAGGCCCTCATTCGTGTGGCCGGAGGTGGATCCCATGCTCAAGTCCTCGCCTTCTCCAGGACTCAGGCGGTGTGTACCGGTCGCCCGTCGAAATTCGCCTCAGGCGAAGGGCCCCGCCACCGCGGTCAGTTGCGCTTGGGTCATGCTGATTTTGCAGGCTAGCCGGATGCAGTGGGGGTTTCGGGAGATCGAGCGGCGGATGCACCTCATGGGCACCCCCTCGACCGTTCCCCCGGCCCCCTTGTCCGCCCGCGTGGAAAACGGCGGGGCAGACGCCGACAGGTATAGTCCACTTGCAGCCAACTGAGCAAGATCGAATGCAGCTTTGGGCAGCAGTCTTTCCCGAGTTGAGACCTCGCGGATACATGGGCTCCATGCGCCCCCGTCCCGGTGTAACGATTTCCGCAATCCGGTCGATTCACCCGACCCTCCGCGCCCAACACCCTTGACACATCCGGCCACTTGGCTCCCTACTGGATCCTGCGCATCACTCTGACAACGTTGTCCAACGCGCACTTCCCCGGGAGGAATGGCTCGGCATGCAGCCCCGACATGGTTCTCGCAAGAGACAAAGCCGCACAGCCGCATTCATTGCGGCCTCACTGGTCCTGGTCGTGACCGCCCCGACGGCGGCCGCCGCCCAGTCGGCAAGTTCCCCCGAAAGGGGTGAAAAGCCCACAGCCGACCAGACGTTCACCTCCTCGTTCGAGGCAGACGAAAAGCAGCCGGACTGGCGCAATACCGTGGAAGAGGGGCCTGACGGAAAGAAGCGGTCGTCGGGCATCGACGGTGGCTTCTCGTCCGGAATACCGGGCAACGTCACGGATAAGGTCACGGATGTCCGCGCCAGTGACGAGAACACCGGCGGCGGTGAGGTGAAGGAGAACCTCATCGACGGGGAGTCCGCCACCAAGTGGCTGACCTTCGAGCCCACCGCCTGGCTGGAGTTCGATCTGGCCGAGCCGGTCAAGGTCGTGACCTACGCACTCACCTCGGCCAACGACTACGCCGAGCGCGACCCGCGGAACTGGACGCTCCAGGGCTCGTCCGACGGCAAGACGTGGAAGGACCTCGACTCCCGGACCGACCAGTCCTTCAGCGAGCGCTTCCAGACCAAGTCGTACGACATCACGGCCGACACGGCCTACCAGCACTTCCGTCTGGACATCACGAAGAACAACGGCGCCTCGAACATCACTCAGCTCGCCGACGTCCAGTTCTCCGACGGCAGCACCAGCACGCCGGCGCCCGCCGAGATGCGCAGCCAGACCGACCGCGGTCCGTCCGGCTCCCCCACGGCCAAGGCCGGCGCGGGCTTCACGGGCAAGAAGGCCCTGCGCTACGCGGGCACGCACAAGGCGGACGGCCGGGCGTACTCGTACAACAAGGTCTTCGACGTCGACACAGCCGTCACCCGGGACACCGAGCTCTCCTACCTCGTCTATCCGCAGATGGGCGAGACGGACCTCGCGTACCCGGCCACGCATGTGGCGGTCGACCTCGCGTTCACCGACGGCACGTACCTGAGCGATCTGGGCGCCACCGACAGCCACGGCGGCCCGCTGACCCCGCAGGGCCAGGCCGACGCCAAGCGGCTGTACGTCAACCAGTGGAACAAGGTTGCCTCGCGCATCGGCACGGTCGCGGCGGGCAAGACCGTCGACCGGATCCTGGTGGCGTACGACTCCCCCAAGGGCCCGGCGAAGTTCCAGGGCTGGATCGACGACATCAAGCTCGCCCCGAAGGCCCCGGAGAGCCGCCGGGCGCACCTGTCCGACTACGCGTCGACGGTCCGCGGCACCAACTCCAGCGGCGGCTTCTCGCGCGGGAACACCTTCCCCGCCACCGCCGTCCCGAACGGCTTCAACTTCTGGACGCCGGTCACCAACGCCGCCTCGACGAGCTGGCTGTACGACTACCAGCGCGCCAACAACGCCGACAACCTGCCCACTCTCCAGGCGTTCAGCGCGAGCCATGAGCCGAGCCCGTGGATGGGTGACCGGCAGACGTTCCAGCTGATGCCGTCGGTGGCCAAGGACACCCCGGACGCCTCCCGCACGGCGCGCGCGCTGCCGTTCAAACACGAGAACGAGACGGCGAAGCCGCACTACTACGGTGTGACGTTCGAGAACGGCCTCAAGGCCGAGATGACGCCGACCGATCACGCGGCGCGGATGCGCTTCACGTACCCCGGTGACGACGCGTCCGTCGTCTTCGACAACATCTCCAACGACGGCGGACTCACCCTCGACCCGGGGACCAGCTCCTTCACCGGCTTCTCCGACGTGAAGAGCGGCCTCTCCACCGGCGCCACCCGGCTCTTCGTCTACGGCGTCTTCGACGCCCCGGTCACCGCGAGCGGCAAGCTCAAGGGCGGCGGCGGTGACGACGTGACGGGCTACCTCCGCTTCGACGCCGGCAAGGACCGCACGGTCAACCTGCGGCTGGCCACCTCGCTGATCAGCATCGACCAGGCGAAGCAGAACCTCGCCGCCGAGATCCCCGCGTCCCGTTCCTTCGGCCGCGTCGAGGACCGGGCGCAGCGGGCCTGGGACGAGATCCTGGGCAAGGTGGAGGTCGAGGGCGCGGACGCCGACCAGCTGACGACGCTCTACTCCAGCCTGTACCGGCTGTACCTCTACCCGAACTCGGGCTTCGAGCGGGTCGACGGCAAGGACCAGTACGCCAGCCCGTTCTCGCCGCAGATCGGCTCGGACACCCCCACCCACACGGGGGCGAAGATCGTCGACGGCAAGGTGTACGTCAACAACGGCTTCTGGGACACCTACCGGACGACGTGGCCCGCGTACTCCTTCCTCACGCCGGGCAAGGCCGGCGAGATGGTCGACGGATTCGTCCAGCAGTACAAGGACGGCGGCTGGATCTCCCGCTGGTCCTCCCCCGGCTACGCCGACCTGATGACCGGCACCTCGTCGGACGTCGCGTTCGCGGACGCGTACGTCAAGGGCGTGAAGTTCGACGGCGAGGCGGCGTACGAAGCGGCCCTGAAGAACGCCACGGTGGTTCCGCCGACGTCGGGTGTCGGCCGGAAGGGGATGGCGACGTCCCCGTTCACGGGCTACGCGAACACGTCGACGCACGAGGGTCTGTCCTGGTCGCTGGAGGGCTACCTCAACGACTACGGCCTTGCGCAGATGGGCCAGGCGCTCTACAAGAAGACGAAGAAGGAGCAGTACAAGGAGGAGTCGGAGTACTTCCTGAACCGGGCCCGCGACTATGTCGAGCTGTTCGACTCCAAGGCGGGCTTCTTCCAGGGCAGGACCGCCAAGGGTGACTGGCGGGTCGCCTCCGGCTCGTACGACCCGCGGATCTGGGGCTACGACTACACGGAGACGAACGGCTGGGGCTACGCGTTCACGGCTCCGCAGGACAGCCGCGGTCTGGCCAACCTGTACGGCGGCCGCGACGGCCTGGCGAAGAAGCTCGACACATACTTCTCCACCCCGGAGACGGCCGGTCCCGAGTTCGTCGGCTCGTACGGCGGTGTCATCCACGAGATGACGGAGGCCCGTGACGTACGGATGGGCATGTACGGCCACAGCAACCAGGTCGCGCACCACGTCACGTACATGTACGACGCGGCGTCGCAGCCCTGGAAGACGCAGGAGAAGGTCCGTGAGGTACTCGGCCGCCTCTACACGGGCAGCGAGATCGGCCAGGGCTACCACGGCGACGAGGACAACGGCGAGCAGTCGGCCTGGTACCTCTTCTCCTCGCTGGGCTTCTACCCCCTGGTGATGGGCAGTGGCGAGTACGCCATCGGCTCGCCGCTCTTCACGAAGACCACCGTCCACCTGGAGAACGGCCACGACCTCGTGGTCAAGGCCCCGAAGAACAGCGCCAGGAACATCTACGTGCAGGGCCTGAAGGTCAACGGCAAGAAGTGGACGTCCACGTCGCTGCCGCACGAGCTGCTCGCCAAGGGCGGCGTCCTGGAGTTCGACATGGGCGCCAAGCCGTCGGCGTGGGGCACGGGCAAGAACGCGGCCCCGGCGTCGATCACCCAGGACGACCAGGTGCCGTCGCCGAAGAAGGACGTACTGAAGGGCGAAGGCGCACTGTTCGACAACACGTCGGCCACGACGGCGACGGTGACCGGCGCGGTGGAACTCCCGGTGGGGTCGGCGACGAGGGCGGTCCAGTACACGCTGACCTCGGGCGCCGCGGCGAAGGCGCCGACGGGCTGGGTCCTGCAGGGCTCGACGGACGGCACGACGTGGAAGGACCTCGACAAGCGGTCCGGGCAGTCGTTCGCCTGGGACAAGCAGACCCGGGTGTTCTCGGTGGGCACGGCGGGAACGTACGCGCACTACCGCCTGGTGCCGGACGGTGAGGGGACGCTGGCGGAGGTGGAGCTGATCTCCTGACCTCTCCACTGCTTTGAACGGCCGGTACCTCGGGTGAGGTACCGGCCGTTCTTTCGTCCCACGGTGCAGCCGAAGTCAACCGTCGGATCGGACCGACCGACGAGGAGACGAGAGGCACGGGGACGGCATTCCCTGCGGTCCGTGGCGCTCGGGCTCAGGACGACGCGGCCGCAGCCGATGTCCCCTTGAGCTCGATCTCGACGAAGGCCAGCCAGGCACTGCCGGTGTTGACGACATCGTGCTCACCGCCGGCCGGGCGGGCGTACGACTCACCGGCCCGCAGCTGGGACTCGGTCACCGACCCGTCGGGCGCGAAGGCGCTGATGACACCGTCGACGACCGGCACGACCACGTAGTCATGCGCATGGACATGGCGGCCGGTACGCGTCCCGGGCTCGAAGTCCCAGCGGGTGACCCGCACCTGGTCGTCCTCGTGCTGCACGCTCGGGCGAGCGGTTGTCGTCATCGGCCTGCTCCTCGCTGTTGGTTCGTACTCGTGCTCCGGGCCGCAAAATCCCACGTCACAGCTTTGTTCGCCGCGTCGCACCAGCCGAATATACGTGCCGCCACCAGCGCCGCACCGGCGCCCCGGGATGAACAGCGTGGGCCTGCTCAGCCCTGCTCGGGCGACTCCGGGACGGCGGCGCGGAAGAGTCTCTCGGGCAGGGCCAGGTTCAGGGCGGTGATGACCGGCTTCCCGTGCTCGGTGCCGAGCCGGGAGACGGCCCCGGTGGCGAGCTGGAACATGGTGCCGCCGGCAGGGGCCAGCCCCAGATAGCGGGCGGTGAGCACGCGCAGGAAGTGGGAGTGCGCGACGAGAGCGATGTCCGCGTCCCCCACCTGTTCGGCGGCCGTCCGTACCTCGGTGAGCACGCGGTCGGCGCGCCTGCCCACCTCAGCCGGCGTCTCCCCGGGGTGCGCCGCGGGGCCGGGGGTGACGCCGTCGGTCCACAGGTTCCACGAGGGCCAGGTCCGGTGGATCTCGACGGTGGTCACGCCCTCGTAGCCGCCGTAGTCCCACTCGCGCAGGTCGGGTGTGACACGGGGTGAGTCGAGGCCGGCGAGCTCGGCGGTGCGCCGGGCGCGCAGGGCCGGGCTGACCAGGGTGAGCCCGATCTTCCGGTCGGCGATCAGTGGCACGATCGCACGGGCCTGACGCTCGCCGAGGGCGGTCAGGGGCAGATCGGTGTGGCTCGTGTGCCGCCCGTTCCGGGACCACTCGGTCTCGCCGTGCCGGATAAGGATCAACTCGCCCATGGATGCCATCCGCTCTCTGTACTGTTCGCGCCGCGTGCTGCGGATGTTGCAAACCCGCTGATCCACGATTGCATTCCGGAACGTCCACGATGGGGTGGCCGGTAGGCCGTTTCGCAGCGCGGCGGTCCTGCATCCCGCCATGCGCCGATTACGTGATCATCACGTAATGATGGGACGTCTTGTGCTAGGGGGGCATGGCTCGTGAGATTTCTACGACAGTGGACGAGAGTGGGGCGGGGCATGCCGGATCCGGTGGACTATGTTGCGCGGCTGCGCGCGGAGCGCGAGGACGCAGGCCGGGAGGAGACGTTGCGGAGGGACCGGTCCCGGCGCCGGTTCACGTGGGGACTGGCCGGAGGCACAGCGGCCGCAGCGCTGGTGGGTTTCGCAGTGTGGCTGGTCAGCAGCACGTCCGGGGAGCGGCCTGCCGACGAGCCGTTCGCCGCCGGCACAAGGCCTGAGCACATGTGGCCCGACGCGTGGCCGGCAACGACCAATCTGCCGTTTCGGGGTTCGCACGCCGCCGACTGGGCGACCGATGACACCGGTATCCAAGTGCCGGACACCAAGGCCGTGAACGGGATACCGGAGGAGCGGGTTTTCGACGCGCTGAATCGGACCAAGGATTTCTTGATCGGGGCCAATCTGGATCAGGCCGTGCTCCATGGCGGGTGGCCCACCAAGGCCCTGAACATGCTTGACGCGCAGGACTCCTCCCGCGCCCGACTGATCCGCCATCTGCGCGAACCGGGGGCGCAGGGCGGTGATCCCACCGAGATGTTCACCCGCTTCGACCCGGCAGAACTCCGTGTGGTCGAGGACGGCATCAGGGTGCACGGCCGAATGACCTTCGAGGCAGGGAGCGAGCCGGGTCAGTTGCGTGTACGAGCCGACTACACCTTCGTGTACGCATTGGGACGTGCGGCCCCGGGCGCCGAGCCGGGGCCATGGAAGGGCACGGAGGAGGTGACGCGCACAGTCGTGCGGCGGCAACTGGTCCTGGACCTCGACGAGCGAGCGGCACCCGGAAAACTGGTTCCGGTCGAGTACCGGCGGCTGCTCGGCAACCATGACTGCCGCACAGTCGACGGCTTCGTCCACCCGTACTTCTCCAGGGAGGCGGCGCGGGCCGACCGGCCGTGGCCTGTCGTCGACCCGTACGACTCGGGCAAGGACATCGCCGACGACCGGGACTGCATCGTGCCCTCGCGGACCTGATCAAATAGCCGCCGGTCACCCCTGACGCGCCTAAGGGCCGCACCCCCGGCGGGGGTGCGGCCCTTAGCGACGTACCAGACTGCCTACTTGCGGATCAGGCTGCGGAGCACGTACTGCATGATGCCGCCGTTGCGGTAGTAGTCCGCCTCACCGGGGGTGTCGATGCGGACGACCGCGTCGAACTCCACACCGGTGTCGGTGGACACCTTCACCGTGCGCGGCGTGGTGCCGTTGTTCAGCTCGGTCACGCCGGTGAAGGAGAAGGTCTCCTCGCCGGTGAGGCCGAGGGCCTCGGCGGTCGCACCCTCCGGGAACTGGAGCGGGAGGACGCCCATGCCGATGAGGTTCGAGCGGTGGATGCGCTCGTACGACTCGGCGATGACGGCCTTGACGCCGAGGAGCGCGGTGCCCTTGGCGGCCCAGTCGCGGGACGAGCCGGAGCCGTACTCCTTGCCCGCCAGGATGACCAGCGGGGTGCCGGCGGCCTGGTAGTTCTGCGAGGCGTCGTAGATGAACGACACGGGGGCATCGGCCTGGGTGAAGTCGCGGGTGTAGCCACCCTCGGTGCCCGGGGCGATCTGGTTGCGCAAGCGGATGTTCGCGAACGTGCCGCGAATCATGACCTCGTGGTTACCGCGGCGCGAGCCGTACGAGTTGAAGTCGCGGCGCTGGACGCCGTGCTCCGTCAGGTACTTGCCGGCCGGGGTGTCGGCCTTGATCGCACCGGCCGGGGAGATGTGGTCGGTGGTGACCGAGTCGCCCAGCTTCGCCAGAACGCGGGCGCCGGTGATGTCGGAGACCGGGGTGGTCTCCATCGTCATGCCCTCGAAGTAAGGGGGCTTGCGCACGTAGGTGGACTGCGGGTCCCACTCGAAGGTGTTGCCGGTCGGGATCGGCAGCGCCTGCCACTGGGCGTCGCCCGCGAAGACGTCCTGGTAGGACTTGTTGAACATGTCCTCGCCGATGGAGTTGGCGACGACGTCGTTGACCTCGGCCTCGGTGGGCCAGATGTCCGCGAGGTAGACCGGCTTGCCGTCCTGGTCGATGCCCAGGGCGTCCTTGGTGATGTCGACCTTCATCGAGCCGGCGATGGCGTACGCGACGACCAGCGGCGGGGACGCCAGGTAGTTCATCTTGACGTCGGGGTTGATCCGGCCCTCGAAGTTACGGTTGCCGGAGAGCACCGAGGTCACGGCCAGGTCGTGCTCGTTGACCACCTTGGAGACCTCCTCCGGCAGCGGGCCGGAGTTGCCGATGCAGGTGGTGCAGCCGTAGCCGACGAGGTTGAAGCCGACCTTGTCGAGGTACGGGGTCAGGCCCGCCTTGTCGAAGTAGTCGGTGACGACCTTGGAACCCGGGGCGAGCGTGGTCTTGACCCACGGCTTGCGGGTCAGGCCCTTCTCGACCGCCTTCTTGGCCACGAGCGCCGCGGCGACCATGACGTACGGGTTCGAGGTGTTGGTGCAGGACGTGATCGCGGCGACGGTGACGGCGCCGTGGTCGATCTCGTACGTCGTCCCGTCGGGGGCCGTGACCGTGGTCGGACGCGACGGCACACCGTTGGTGGAGGCCGGGGCGTCGGACGCCGGGAAGGACTCCTTGCCGGCCTCCTCGTCCTCGGAGACGTAGTTGCGGACGTCCTGCGCGAACTGCTGCGAGGCGTTGGCGAGGACGATGCGGTCCTGCGGGCGCTTCGGGCCGGCGATGGAGGGGACGACCGTGGCGAGGTCGAGCTCCAGCTTCTCGGAGAAGTCCGGCTCGGCGGCCGGGTCGAGCCAGAGGCCCTGCTCCTTGGCGTACGCCTCGACGAGCGCGACCTGCTGCTCGTCACGGCCGGTCAGGCGCAGGTACTTCAGCGTCTCGTCGTCGATCGGGAAGATCGCGGCGGTGGAGCCGAACTCCGGCGACATGTTGCCGATGGTGGCGCGGTTCGCGAGGGAGGTGGCGGCGACGCCCTCACCGTAGAACTCGACGAACTTGCCGACGACGCCGTGCTTGCGGAGCATCTCGGTGATGGTCAGCACGAGGTCGGTGGCGGTGGTGCCGGGCTTCAGCTCGCCGGTCAGCTTGAAGCCGACGACGCGCGGGATGAGCATGGAGACCGGCTGGCCGAGCATCGCGGCCTCGGCCTCGATGCCGCCGACGCCCCAGCCCAGCACGCCGAGGCCGTTGACCATGGTGGTGTGCGAGTCGGTGCCGACGAGGGTGTCGGGGTACGCCTGGCCACCCCGGACCATGACCGTACGGGCCAGGTGCTCGATGTTGACCTGGTGGACGATGCCGGTGCCCGGGGGAACGACCTTGAACTCGTCGAAGGCGGTCTGGCCCCAGCGCAGGAACTGGTAGCGCTCCTTGTTGCGGCCGTACTCCAGCTCGACGTTCTGGGCGAACGCGTCGTTGGTGCCGAACTTGTCCGCGATGACGGAGTGGTCGATGACCAGCTCGGCCGGGGCGAGGGGGTTGATCTTCGCCGGGTCGCCGCCGAGCTCCTTCACGGCCTCACGCATGGTGGCGAGGTCCACGACACACGGAACACCGGTGAAGTCCTGCATGATCACGCGGGCCGGCGTGAACTGGATCTCCTGGCTGGGCTGGGCCTGGGAGTCCCAGCCACCCAGCGCCCGGATGTGGTCGGCGGTGATGTTCGCGCCGTCCTCGGTGCGGAGCAGGTTCTCCAGCAGCACCTTCAGGCTGTAAGGGAGGCGCGCGGAGCCCTCGACCTTGTCCAGCTTGAAGATCTCGTACGACTCGTCGCCCACGCGCAGCGTGCTGCGGGCGTCGAAGCTGTTCGCCGACACGACAGTCTCCTTCATCAATGTGCGCGTACTACCGCGCCGCGCCTCATTACGGCGGGCGCCGCGTGGTGCCGCCTACGGCTCCTCGACCATCCGCTAAGGTAAGGCTTAGTTAGGTAACCCTTACCGTTGGGCGGCGCGGTGCACCTTCGGCAGATATCTCGATGTCGAGATAACTCTAGTACATCACCGCGGAACGGTCATGCCCGGCTGCCTGTGCGATGCCGCCCGTCTCGCACCGGCCCCCCGGCATGGCGCCGCGGCGCGGCAGCCGTCCGCCCTGCAACGCACGACAGCCGCCCGACGCGCTCAGGAGTTCTCGGCCAGGACCTCGCTGCGCGGCACGACGCTCCTCCGCTCCCGTACGTGGGCGTGGGCCACGAGACCGAGGAGAAGCGCGAGGAGTGCGACCGACGAGCCCACCGTCCCGAGGTCGAGACCGCCCTTGGCGACAGGCTTGGTGAGGAAGTCGCCGACGGTGGCTCCGAGGGGGCGCGTGAGCACGAACGCGATCCAGAACAGCAGGACATTCGGCACGACAGGCACCCGCATGAGTGCGAGAAGCACCGCGAGCAGCCCGCAGACCAGAAGCGCGCCACCCGCATAACCGAGTCCGGAGCTGTCGGACAGGAAATCACCCATGGAAGTGCCGAGCGTGTTCGAGACGAGAATCGCCGACCAGAAGAGAGCCTCCCCGCGAAAGGTGACGATGTCGCGGATGGAGAACGTCAGCCCGGTGAACTTCCAGATGACGAAGATGGCAATCAGGAGCGAGATCAGAATCGCGGCTCCCGTGGGGTACCCCAGCCCCAGGCCTTGCGGCCCCCAGCCCAGCGAAGTGGTCCCGCCGGACAGGTATCGAGAGCTGGCGTCACGGTTCATGAAGTCGGACATCGTGGTGCCGGCCGTGCTGGTGGACAGGATGACGGTCCAGTAGAAATAGGGGTTGTAGTGCGTGGACCTCAGCTGCACGACCAGCGTGACGACGAAGATCAGGAACAGCGCGACCGTGGTGAGGAAGTAGCCGAGGCCGAGGGTCTGGGCGAACAGGTCACCGGCCGTCTCGCCGAGCGTCGTCGCGGCGATCTTCATGATCCAGAAGGCCAGGGTGACCTCCGGCAGCTTCTTCATCACAGAGTGACCGGTGCCGGTGTTCAGGTCGGTAAGGAATTCAGACTTCTCCAATGTCAATCGCTCCTGTTCGGCCGAACGGCGCCTCGCTCTCCCGGAGTGAGTGCCTTCCACGTCGCGGATAAGTGGACATCACAGTGTCGCGGGCGTCAGTCATCCCATTGCTCGATGGCGCTGCGTGTCCGCAGGTATTTATTACTTCTTTGAATACGGAGACGAGCGTGCCGCGCTCCGCTGATTCGAGGACGCGGTGGCGGTCTTTGTTTTCGATGCAGACAGTCGGTGCGCCCCGCTAAGGGCTGTCCCGTAATCCCTGGTGGATCAGCGCGCGGCGTCAGATGCGGTGCATCGCAAGGCGGAGGGGCGTTCTCATACTGGGCGTATGCGGGCGTTCCGACAACGCAGCGAGGTGCCGCAGCTGTCGTCGTGCGCCCGCCAGGGATTACGGGACAGCCCTTAGGGTGGGCCGCCAGGGCGCACCGGCCCGGGGAGACCCGCCGCACCCCCCGGCAGGATCATGCCGTCCGCGGCGTGACACCCGGACGGATGTGCGCGGCGCGCTCCGCGTCACCCGCGCGGACGCACGCCGCGTGCCGGACCGCCGCACCCGGCGGACGATGAGAACAGCCGACACGTACCCGGAATCGGAGACGGAGCGCCGCGGCCAGCCACCGCCCACCTCCCCCACCATCCCCCACACTTCCCGTTCTCACCTGCTCCCATCACACCCATCACCCGAATGCCACACCCCCATGCGATCTTCATCTCATATCTGAGATAACCTGGCGCCATGTCAGACGACTACCTCGTACGCATCGGCAAGCTCATACGTGACGCCCGTCAGCACCGTGGCTGGACGCAGAGTCAGCTCGCCGAGGCGCTCGCCACCAGCCAGAGCGCCGTGAACCGCATCGAGCGGGGCAATCAGAACATCAGCCTTGAGATGATTGCCCGCATCGGTGAAGCACTCGACAGCGAGATCGTGTCGCTCGGCTACGCCGGGCCGATGCATCTGCGGGTCGTCGGCGGGCGCCGGCTCTCCGGCTCGATCGATGTCAAGACCAGCAAGAACGCCTGCGTGGCCCTGCTCTGCGGCTCGCTGCTCAACAAGGGCCGTACGGTACTGCGCCGGGTCGCCAGGATCGAAGAGGTCTACCGCCTCCTCGAAGTGCTGAACTCCATCGGTGTGCGCACCCGATGGATCAACGACGGGACCGATCTGGAGATCGTCCCGCCGGCCCGGCTCGACATGGCCGCCATCGACGCGGACGCCGCCCGGCGGACCCGCTCCATCATCATGTTCCTCGGCCCGCTGCTGCACCGCATGGACCGGTTCACACTGCCGTACGCGGGCGGCTGCGACCTCGGCACCCGGACCATCGAGCCGCACATGATCGCGCTGCGCCGGTTCGGCCTGGAGATAGCCGCGACCGAGGGTCTCTACCACGCCCAGATAGACCACTCGGTGACCCCGGACAGGCCCATCGTGCTGACCGAGCGCGGCGACACGGTGACGGAGAACGCGCTGCTGGCCGCGGCCCGCCACGACGGGACGACCGTCATCCGCAACGCCTCGTCCAACTACATGGTCCAGGACCTGTGCTTCTTCCTGGAGGCACTGGGCGTACGGGTCGACGGCGTCGGTACGACGACGCTGACCGTGCACGGTGTCCCGCACATAGATGTGGATGTCGACTACTCCCCCTCCGAGGACCCGGTCGAGGCGATGAGCCTGCTCGCCGCCGCCGTGGTGACCGAGTCCGAGCTGACGATCCGCCGGGTACCGGTCGAGTTCCTGGAGATCGAGCTCGCGGTGCTGGAGGAGATGGGCGTCGACTGCGACCGCACGGCGGAGTACCCGGCGGACAACGGCCGTACCCGCCTGGTCGATCTGACGGTCCGGCCCTCCAAGCTGGAGGCCCCGATCGACAAGATCCACCCGATGCCGTTCCCTGGTCTCAATATCGACAACGTGCCGTTCTTCGCGGCCATCGCCGCGGCGGCGCAGGGCAAGACACTCATCCACGACTGGGTCTACGACAACCGCGCGATCTACCTGACGGACCTCAACCGGCTGGGCGGCCGCCTCCAACTCCTCGACCCGCACCGGGTCCTGGTGGAGGGCCCCACCCGGTGGCGCGCGGCCGAGATGATGTGCCCGCCGGCACTGCGGCCCGCCGTGGTCGTCCTGCTCGCGATGATGGCGGCCGAGGGGACCTCGGTACTGCGCAACGTGTATGTGATCAACCGCGGTTACGAGGAGCTGGCGGAACGCCTCAACTCGGTGGGCGCGCAGATCGAGATCTTCCGCGACATCTGACCGGCGGATGCCGCCGCACTCTGTCTGACCTGCGCTGATGCGGGTTTCGAGGGGGTGCTGCGGCACCTCACGCTGAACGGGGTGAGGTGCGCACACTGTGCGTGGTGGCCACCAGTAGTACGCGCTCCAGAGCCCGCCCGGCCCGCAGCCACTCCACGGGACGGTCGAAAGCCTTCCAGAGCAGGACCAGTTGGACCTGGCGCTCAAAGGGCGCGTGGACCGTGCGGCGGGCCGGGCCGATGCCGCCGAAGTCCAGTACCGGCGCCCGCCGCTCCGCGTCCCGCGGGCCCGGCGCGGTGGCCGGGACCCCATAGGGGCCGCCGCCCGGGGCAGTGAGCCAGAAGCAGCATTCCTCGGTCCGGGCGGACTCGTCCAGTCCGTCGTGCACGGATTGTCAGTGCGAGCCAACCTCGGCACGGCCCACGAGGACCTGTGGGCGACGGCGCGGCTCGCCCACGAACTGATCTGCCGACACCTCACGTCACCAACAACCTGACCCGTAAGCAGCCGCGGCCTCAGCCCTCCGTCACCGAGGCCACCGTGGCGCGCGGGGTGCACCCGCCCTGGAGGCCGTCGCCGAAGCGGATCAGGAACTGGGCGTGGCCCGGCCTGCCGGGGAGCAGGGCCCGGCGCGCAGTCCGCCACTTCAGCGCCTGGTGCCGCCGCCGGGACCGACACAGCGGCCCTGACCGGGCGGCTGGCGCGGATGCGGCGCTCGGCCTCGGCGGTGACGGTGAGCAGCTGCCGGGTGCCGACGATGCCGGGCACGGACAGCCGCGCGCCCTCGGCCCGGGTGGCCGCGGCCACCGCGGCCACCACCGGCTCGGGCACCGGGCGGCCGGTGAACGGCAGGCGGCTCGTGTGCCGCAGGGCTATGGCCTCGTAGATCCCGGGGTGGCGTGTGTGGTCGACCGGTGCACCGGTCGGCCGGACGGTGGCCAGGAGGTCGGCGTCGTCCCCCTCGGGCAGCAGCCGGACGACGGGTTGCCAGCTCAGATGGGCGGCAGCCACCCGCAGGTTGAACACGGCGGCCCCACGGACCGAAGCTGGGCCCGGCGCACCGGGTCGGCCAGCGGGAGCGTCCGCTCGCGCACCATGCGGACCTCCACCGCCCGCGCGGCGGGGTCCAGCCGGAACCGCCAGGGCTGCGAGTTGTGGATCGACGGTGCGGCCACCGGCGTCGCGACCAGGGATTCCAGGGCTTGGGTGTCGACATCGGGTAAACGCATGGCAGTTGGTTCTCTCCAAGCCCATCCCACCGGACCGGTGGTGCTCTGCCTTGAGCCTGCCGCGCCGGGGCGGCGGCCGACCATGGACCAAGAGTCCCGGGCCCACAGCATCAGGACCTCTGCCTCGCCCTTCCACCGTCGGACGGGACGGGCATGGCCCTGTGGTCCCTGCGCAACGGGGGCCTGATGGGCCCGGGTCGGGGTCATGTGGCGGCGGCTACCGCATGTTGAGCCATGACACGGTGGAGGCGTTCGACCGAAAGCGCCCATCGGGGGCGGAACCGGAACCACGGGGACGAGCGCACCCGCACAACTGAGGTGGCCCCCGTGACTCCATTCTCCAGGAGAGCACATGACATTCCATGTTGATTCCGAAGCCGGCCGGCTGCGGCAGGTCATCCTGCACCGGCCCGACCTGGAACTGAAGCGCCTGACGCCCACCAACAAGGACGATCTCCTCTTCGACGACGTGCTGTGGGTGAAGCGGGCCCGCGAGGAGCATGACGCCTTCGCCGACACCCTCCGGGACCGTGGCGTCGCGGTGCATCTGCTGGCCGATCTGCTGACCGAGGCCCTGGCCAAGCCCGCCGCCCGCACCCTCGTTCTTGACCGGGTCTTCGACGAGCGCGAGTTCGGCCCGCTGGCCACCGACCGGCTGCGGGCCGCGTTCGAGGCCATGGAGCCGGCCGAGCTCACCTCGTACCTCATCGGCGGAATGACCAAGCGGGAGCTGACGGAGCGGGCCAGTGTGGTGCCCAGTGTGCGGCTGCACGCGATGGCCCCGGACGACTTCGTCATGGCGCCGCTGCCCAACCACCTCTTCACCCGCGACACTTCCTGCTGGATCTACGACGGCGTCAGCGTCAACCCCATGCGGAAGGCGGCCCGGCGCCGGGAGACCGTCCACTTCGAGGCGATCTACGCGCATCACCCGCTGTTCGAGAAGCAGGAGTTCCGGCGCTGGTCAGATGGCCAGGCGGGCTTTCCCGCCACCATCGAGGGCGGTGACGTCCTGGTCATCGGTAACGGCGCGGTGCTGGTCGGCATGAGCGAGCGGACCACGCCGCAGGCCGTCGAGGCGCTGGCCCTGCGGATGTTCGAGGCGGGTTCGGCTCGCAGGGTGGTCGCGCTGGAGATGCCGAAGATGCGCAGCTTTATGCACCTGGACACCGTGATGACCATGGTGAGCGGGGACACCTTCACCCAGTACGCGGGTCTGGGCATGCTGCCCTCCTGCACCATCGAGCCGGGCACGGACGGTACCGGACTCGCCATCACCGAGCACCGGCCCGCCGAGATGCACGAGGCCATCGCCGACGCGCTCGGGCTGCCGTCCATCACCGTGCTCACCGCCTCCCAGGACGTCCGCTCCGCCGAGCGCGAGCAGTGGGACGACGGCTGCAACGTCCTGGCCGTGGAGCCCGGTGTCGTCGTCGCCTATGAGCGCAATGTCACCTCCAACACCCATCTGCGCAAGCACGGCATCGAGGTCATCACCATCCGCGGTAGCGAGCTCGGCCGAGGCCGCGGCGGCCCCCGCTGCATGAGCTGCCCCGTCCAGCGCGACGCCGTCTGACCACCGCTTACCGAAGGAGTACGCCATCATGGCCCGCAACCTGCGCCACCGCAGCTTTCTGAAGGAACTGGACTTCACTCCCGCCGAGTTCCGACAACTGCTGGCACTGTCCGCCCAGTTGAAGGCGGCTCGCGCCGCGGGCACCGAACAGCGGCGGCTGAGCGGCAAGAACATCGCCCTGGTCTTCGAGAAGACATCCACCCGCACCCGGTGCGCCTTTGAGACCGCCGCCCACCAACAGGGCGCCCAGGTCACATACTTGGATCCGGCCGCCTCGCAGATCGGCCACAAGGAGTCCATCAAGGACACCGCCCGTGTCTTGGGCCGCTTCTACGACGGCATCGAGTACCGGGGCAGCAGCCAGAGCATCGTGGAGGAACTGGCCGACTACTCGGGCGTTCCGGTGTGGAACGGCCTGACCGACGAGTGGCACCCCACCCAGTCCCTGGCGGACGCGCTGACCATGTGGGAGCACACCGACAAGCCGCTACACGAGATTTCCTTCGCCTACCTCGGCGACGCACGCAACAATGTCGGCAACTCCCTTCTGGTGATGGGCGCGTTGCTCGGCATGGATGTGCGGATGGTGGGCCCGGCGAGCCTGCGCAACGGCCCCGAGGTGGTCAAGGAGGCCCGGCGCATTGCCGAGTCCACTGGCGCCCGGATCACCCTCTCCGAGGACGTGGCCGAGGGCGTCGCCGGAGCGGACTTCCTCTACACGGATGTATGGGTCTCCATGGGCGAGCCCAAGGAGATCTGGGACGAGCGGATCGCCCTGCTCAAGCCCTATCAGGTGACCATGGATGTGATCGAGGCCACCGGCAACCCCCGGGTGAGGTTTATGCACTGCCTACCGGCCTTCCACAACGACGAGACCACCGTGGGCGCCCAGATCCTTGAGCACGCCGGAATGAAGGCGCTGGAGGTCACCGAGGAGGTCTTCGAGTCCTCGCACTCCGTCGTCTTCGACCAGGCCGAGAACCGGCTGCACACCATCAAGGCCGTCCTTGTCGCCACCCTCGGCGACTGACGCAATTCACGAAAGGCCATGACATGCGCGTCGTCGTCGCGCTCGGCGGAAACGCCCTGCTGCGCAGGGGAGACCGGCCGGACGCAGCCGTCCAGCAAGCCAACGTCCAGGCGGCGGTGGCCGCCCTGGCCCCCCTCGCGCAGCAGCACGAACTGGTCATCACCCATGGCAACGGGCCCCAGGTAGGCCTGCTCGCCCTTGAGAGTGCCGCCGACACGAGCCTCACCTCGCCCTTTCCCTTTGACGTCCTGGGCGCCGAGACCCAGGGCATGATCGGCTACTGGCTGCTGCAGGCTCTGCAGAACGCCCTGCCCGGCCGCCAGGTGTGCGCCCTGCTCAACCAGACGCTCGTCTCCACCGCCGACCCGGCCTTCGACCACCCCACCAAGTTCGTCGGCCCGGTCTACCAGCGGAAGGAGGCCGAGCGGCTGGCCGCCGAACGCGGCTGGACCGTCAGGCGGGACGGCGACCGCTGGCGCCGTGTCGTCCCCTCGCCCAGACCGCAGCGGGTGGTGGAGACCCGGCTCATCCGCCTGCTGCTCGCCTCCGGCGCGGTGGCGGTCTGCGCCGGAGGCGGCGGAGTACCGGTGATACGCGGCGAGGACGGCCAACTCGCCGGTGTGGAGGCTGTGGTGGACAAGGACCTAACCGCCGCCATGCTCGCCCAGGCCCTCGACGCCGACGCGCTGCTGCTGCTCACCGACGTACCCCACGTCATGCGCGACTACGGCACTCCGCGGGCCGAGGCGATCCGCAACGCCACGCCCCAGCAGCTGCGGGCCCAGGAATTCCCGGCCGGCTCCATGGGGCCGAAGGTGGAGGCCGTGTGCCAGTTCGTGGAACTCACCGGCGGCATGGCCGCCATCGGCGCGCTCACCGACACCCAGGCCCTCCTCGACGGCACCGCGGGCACCATCGTCACGCCCAGCGGCAGGCCCTTCGAGGACCGTCTCGCGGGCACAGCGGGGGTGAGGTCATGACCACACATGCCACGGCCCCCGTCACCCCGGAACCGGGCGCCGCGCCCGAGCCGGAAGCCCCGCCGCGCAAGGGCAGGTTCCACTTTCCCTCCGCCTTCACCGTGCTGGCCGGCGTCACCGTCGCGGTGTGGCTGCTGTCCTTCGTCATCCCTGCCGGGCAGTACGCCAAGAAGGACGGGGCCCCGATCCCGGGCACCTACCACTCGGTCCATTTGACGACCAGCTTCGGGGCCCGGCTGAAGGACCTCTTCCTCTCCCCCGTCAACGGGCTCTACGGGGTCACCGACGCCCACTCCGGGCTCACCGCCCCCGGCGGCAGCGGCGACTTCTTCGGCGCCGCCGGGGTGTTCCTCTTCGTGCTGGCGGTGGGCGCCTTCATCACCGTCACCCTGAAGACCGGTGCACTCACCGCCGGGGTGGCCCGGCTCGCCGGCCGGCTCCAGCGCCATGGCACCCTGCTCCTGGTGGTGCTGATGGCCGTCTTCTCCCTCGGCGGCACCACCTATGGGATGGCCGAGGAGACACTCGGCTTCTACGTGCTCACGGTCCCGCTGATGCTCAAGCTCGGCTACGACCGGATGGTGGCCGCCACCGTCATCGTGGTCGGCGCCGGGGTGGGCACGCTCGCCTCCACGGTCAACCCCTTCGCCACCGGCGTGGCCTCCGACAGCGCGGGCATCGGCACCGGCAACGGCATCGTGCTGCGGCTGCTGATGTGGGTGGTGCTCACGGCGATCGCGGCCTGGTATGTGGTCCGCTATGCCCACCGCGTCAAGAAGGACCCCGCCCAGTCCCTGATCGCGCCCATGGCAGAGGATGAGGTGCTTCGCAAAGAGGGCAGCATCGCAGTCCCGTTGACGATGCGTCAGAAGCTCGCGCTGTGGCTCTTCGCGGCGACCTTTGTCTTCATGATCTTCGCCGTGATCCCGTGGGCCGATATCCACGTCACCTTCCTGCCCACCCTGGGCTGGTACTTCCCGGAGCTGGCGGCACTGTTCATCGTCGCCGCGATCCTGGTGGGCCTGATCGCCGGGCTCGGCGAGAAGGGCACCACCGGCGCCATCGTAGAGGGCGCCGGGGACTTCATCGGGGCAGCAATGATCATCATGCTCGCCCGTGGCGTCACCGTCATCATGAACAACGCCAGCATCACCGACACGATCCTCAACACCCTGGACCACGCGGTCTCCGGCACCTCGTCCGGCGTCTTCACCGTGCTGATGTTCCTGGTCAACATCCCGCTGGCGTTCTTCGTCCCCTCGTCCTCGGGGCACGCGGCCCTGGCCATGCCGATCCTCGCCCCGCTGGCCGACTTTGCCCATGTCAGCCGTGGCCTGGTGGTCACCGCCTACCAGTCAGCCTCCGGCTGGGTGAACCTCATCACCCCGACCTCGGCCGTGGTCATGGGCGGCCTGGCCCTGGCCAAGGTCCGCTACGACCGGTACCTGCGGTTCATGGCCCCGCTTATGGGCATCCTGCTCGGCGTGGTCGCGGGCTTCCTGGTCCTGGGCGCGGCGCTGGGATAGGGCGGCGGGGAGGCGGTAGTCGGCAGCCGGTGAAGGGAGGAAAGCCACCTCGGCAGGTGGCTTTCCTCCCTTCACCGGCAGCTGGCCCGGTCGGCATGTCATTGCCAAGGCGCCGGGCGATCGATATGGCCCTGACCCCGGTGCGGCCCTGGCGACGACCATGCGCTCCAACGATGAGTCAACTGAGTACACGGTGAAGGAACTCGGACGACCGGTTGCTGACAAAGGAGCCCATACCATCCTTCTGGCCCGGACACGACGAGCGGTCCTCGGGAACCATGCGCATGAGTGAATCGCCCTGGGTTTGATGGAGACATCGAAGACCCGGAAGGATCCTCGTCATGGCTGCCCCACCCGGAAATACTCCGACGAACTGCGTGAGCGTGCGACACGGCTGGCCGTCGAGGCCCGCAAGGACCCCAAAACCAGCTAATCCAGTCTCCATCAAACCCGGGGCTTGACACTCTCCTGTCTCGTCAGGCGTTTCCGAGTTCACGTCCGCGCCAGCGCTTCGTCGTCGCGCCGACCGAGATCAGCGCGACGACGACAGGCAGGACGAACTGGATCCCTCCGACCTGGATCCCGGCGCCGCCGAACCCGGCCCACAGGCCCGGCACGGCCCACGGGAACCAACCGCCACCGCCGAAGGCCGTGACGAGCTGGGTGGCGACGACCAGACCGATCAGGCCGCCGACGGCGCCGAGGTAGCCCCGGGTGACGGTGGCCAGCCAGGCAAGCGGGACGGTATTGCACGCGGTGAGCAGGCAGACGCCGAGCGGCAGCCACCACCGCGGCGGCTGGGACCCGAGGTCGCCGAGGGCCAGGCCCACCCCGAGCAGCACCAGTGTCGACGCGATCGACACCAGCACGCTCCAGACCAGCAGGACGGTGCACTTCGCCAGCGCAATGGCGCCGCGGCCCATCGGCAGGCAGAACAGCCCGACGACGGTGTCCTCGGTGAACTCCCGGCCGAAGCACCAGGCGAAACCGAAACCGAGGCACAGCAGCACCGCGACCGCCATGACCTCCGCGCCGGTCCCGACGTAGCCGGCCCACTCGGTCCCGTGCACCAGCAGCCGGGCCTTTGCCGCGAAGCTGGAGGAGGAGTTCGCCCGCAGCGCCAGGATGGCAGCCGCGGCGAGCAGAGCCGGCGCCAGCACGATGATGGCGGTGCAGATGGCGAAGACCGGCGCGCGGCGTGCCTTCATCGTCTCGACGGCGAGGAGCCTGCCGAAGTTTCTGTTCATTCCGCCTCCCCGGGCAGATCCTGGTCGGCCTGGTAGATCAGGTCGAAGAACGCGCGTTCCAGGTCGATACCGCGCGGATCGAGGCCGCCGACGACCTGGCCCCGGTGCAGCACGGTCACGGTGTCCGCGAGCCGGGCCAGCTCGTCCAGGTGGTGGCTGGACACCAGCACTGCGCCGCCGCGCTGGGCGACGCCGGTGATGACCTCCCGGAGGCGGACGACCGCCGAAGGGTCGAGGGAGTTGCTCGGTTCGTCGAGCACGAGCACGGTGGGCCGGTGGACGAGCGCGGAGGCGAGCGCCACCTTCTGCCGGGTGCCCAGCGACAGCCGCTTGCCGCGCCGGTCGAGCCATTGCTCCAGGCCGAGATCCTCGGCGGCGCGCCGCACGCTGTCCGGGACGGCCGCGCGGTCCAGGCCGTGCAGCAGGGCGGCCGCGGTGATGTTCTCCCGGGCGGTGAGCTCGGGGTAGATGGCCGGGGTCTCGATCATCTGCCCGACCTCGCGCCAGCGGGCGGAGGGCAGCGAGGCTACTGGGATGCCGAACAGGGACGCGGTCCCGCCGTCGGCCGACAGCATGCCAAGCAGGATGCGCATCAGCGTCGTCTTGCCCGCGCCGTTCATGCCGACCAGCGCGTGGATACTCCCGGACCGGACTGCCAGGTCGACGCCGTGCAGGACGACGTCACCGCCGAGTGACCGGCGCACGCCCCGCGCTTCCAGCAGGACGTCGCCGGGCGGCCGCTCAGAAGGCACCGGCCACTCCGTTGTTCAGGGCGCCGATCACGCAGATCGCGCACATGGCGGCGAACGAGCCGTCGAGCGACGGCGGCGCGACGTTGAGGATGGTGCGGTCGAGGCCGACGGATATCAGTGACACCGCCGGCGCCCACCACCTCCGGCCCAGTGCAAGCTCGACCGCCAGCTTCACGTCAACCACGTGGAATCCCCTCTGCTGTCAACGGCTTCGCGGCGAAGCGTAGTGGGTGCGGCCGACGGCCAGGGCCCGTTCCAGACGTCTCCCCGCTCGGGTGAACGGGCGGAGGTTCCACTGCGGCAACCTCTTCCGGGCGCACGGTCGGTCAGGGCGAAGCGAGTGGCGACGGCGGCGGCGCGGACGGCGGCCCGGGCCTGGTCCGCCGCGGCCGCGCGGTGCGCCGGGTCGCCGTCCCGGCCACGGTCGATGGCGATGGCGACCAGGTTCATCAGGCTCTCGCTCAGGCACAGCGAGGCCTCCCAGACGGGGTCGGACCGGTCGGCCGCGCACAGCATCCGGTGGTGGGCGCACCGCAGCGCGGCGAGCAGTTCGGCCTGTTCGCCGCGGGGGCCCGGTTCAGCTGGGGGTTCGGCCGGACGCGGCTGCGGTCCGGTGGCCGGACGCTCGGCCCGCGGGTTCGCCGCCATCACTTCTCGATCATCGTGTCGCCGATCACCAGCAGGTCGAGTCCGGACGTGTAGAAGACCGAGAGCGCGTCCTCCACGGTGTGGATGATCGGCTTGCCCATCACGTTGAAGCTCGTGTTCAGCACCAGCGGCACCCCGGTGATCCGGTGGAACTCCTCGATGAGCTGGCGGTAGCGCGGGTTGAGCTCCTTGGTGACCGTCTGCAGGCGGCCGGTGCCGTCCTCGTGGACGACGGCGGGCACCGAGGACTTCACCTCGTCCCGGAATCGCAGTGTGCGCTCCATGTACGGGGAGTCCTGGTAGTCCATGAAGTACTCGGCCCCATGACCGTCCAGGACGGACGGAGCGAACGGCCGGAACGCATCCCGGAACTTCACCCGGGCGTTGATCTTGTCCTTCATGTCAGGGTAGCGGGCGTCGGCCAGGATGGACCGGTTGCCCAGCGCCCGCGGGCCAAACTCTGCCCGGCCCTGGATCCAGCCGACGAGCTTGCCGTCGGCCAGCGCCGCGGCCGTGCGACGGCACACCTCGTCGAAGTCCAGCCGCTGCTGCTTCACCGGGCCGAACTGCCGCACCTTCTCCAGCGTGTCCGCGGACATCTCCGACCCGAGGTAGGGCGACTGGAGGGCCGGTTCGGCCACGCCCGCGCCGGGGTGGTCCTCGTGGTAGGCCAGCAGTGCGGCACCGACCGCGTTGCCGTCGTCACCAGGCGCGCTGAACACGTGCAGTCGCGTGAAGTCCGTCTGTTCCAGCACCCGGCCGTTGGCCGAAGAGTTGAGCACGCAGCCGCGGAACGCCTGGTGTCTTCCGCACCCATCGGCTACCCGCGGCGGCACGCCGAGACGTCGATACGGTCCGAATAACGGCCAATCAACACGGATCCGAGCAGGGAAATGCCAGGGGCTCAGGGAGCAGGGCTGATGCGTTCTCAGATGTCGAGATGAGGGGTTCGCACCGGTGTGGTGCGCGGTGGTCGATGTGCCCGACTGGAAATGACGAACGCGGCTCCCGATGATCAAGGTTCTCGAAGCCGAAGATCACGAACAGGGGTCGCGTTCGCGTGCCGTCTTCCCTGATCGACGCCCTCGCGCGCCACCACGAGGACGTTGACCTCCCATCCCCGCTCATCGAACTGCCCGGCCTGTGCACCCTGGCCGACGTGCTGGACCAGGTGCCCGACCCGCGCCGGGTCCGAGGCCGCCGCTACCGGATCGGTTCCCTGCTCGACCTGTGCCTGGTCGCCGTCCTCAGCGGCACCAAATCTGTGGCCGCCATCGCCCGCTTCGCCGCCGACAGCGACTCTGACCTGCGGACTCGCCTCGGTCTCACCTGCGCCACCCCGAACACCACCACCCTGGTCCGGCTGCTGGCCCGCCTGGACGGCGACGCCCTGGACGACGCCGTGGGTGCCTGGATCGCCCGCTACGCCACCGACCCGGTCGACGAACCCGGCGACACCCTGGTCGGCCTCGCCGTCGACGGCAAAGCCGTGCGCGGCTCACGCACCGACAACGACAAGGCCGTCTAACTGCTCGCCGCCGCACTGCACACCTCACAGACCGTCATCGCCCAGCGCCAGATCCCCGCCAAGAGCAACGAGATCCCCGCCTTCACTCCACTGCTGAACCGCATCGACCTGCGCGGCACTGTGATCACCGCCGACCCCATGCACACCCAGCGCGCCCACGCCGAGCACGTCATCGCGGCTCAAGGTCACTACCTTCTGGTCGTCAAAGGGAACCAGAAGAAGCTTTGCAAGCAGCTCAAGAAGCTTCCCTGGCGCCAGATCCCACTGCAGGACCGCACTACCACCACCGGCCACGGCCGCCGCGAGATCCGCCGGCTGAAGGTCTGCACCGTCCAGCCCGGCCCGTTGTTCCCGCACGCCGTCCAGGCCATCGAAATCAAGCGCCGCCGGGTCAATCGCAGGACCGGGAAGGTCCAGACGAAGACGGTCTACGCCGTCACCAGCCTGTCCCCGGGCCAGGCCAACCCGTCCCAGCTCGCCGAACTGATGCAGAACCACTGGTCAGTTGAGGCCCTGCACCATGTCAGAGACGTGACCTACGGCGAGGACGCCTCGCGCGTGCACACCGGCACCGCACCACGAGCCATGGCCACGATGCGGAACCGCCATCGCCTCATGCGTCAGGCCGGCTGGACCAACATGGCCGCCGCAACCGACCACTACCGGTCACGCCCCGAGCACGCGACTGCCCTCCTCGATCTCACCGCTTGAGAACGCATTCGCCCTGGGCGCATCCGGACGGCGCCATGGTGCACGTGCAACGGCAAGTAGTCCACGACGGCTCGTTCCCTCCTGCACTGTTCGGCTTGTGCAACGACCGTGCAAGATGATCTTCGGTTGGGTTCGTTTGCGCAGGTCAGATGCGTTGTACAGGAGTTCCGGGACATTTGATTCAGCCGCAGGTCAGGGCGCCTTTTCTACGTCCTGGGCTGTCTGCGGGCCGTCGTCGGTGTCTCCGCCCTCGCGGAAGACGCTGTCGACGGCCCGCCTCGCTCGCGCCTGACTGTTCGGCATGAGGTGGGTGCCACCGGCCATAGCACTAGTGGTGCCAAGCTCGCCCGCCCGTGTTGTGGATGAATTGCTGCAACACCTTGAGGGTGGTCAGGTACTCCTCGTCGGAGATATCCGCGTGCCGTTCCGCCCAGAGCTCGTCCTGAAGGGCCGCGGCCTTGTCGTAGAACGCCCTGCCCTCAGCCGTGATGTCCAGGCGTCTCTCGGCATCCTCGGTGATCCAGCCCTGGGCGATGATCGTATCGATCTCCGACTCCATGGCTTCCGGGCCGACGTCGAGGTAGTTCCGAAGGAGGCGGGACACTTCGTCACGGGTCTTGACGGTGTCGGCGCTTGCCACCTGCGCGAGGGCCCACCACTGCGGCTGGGTGGTGCCGATCCCGGCGAGGGCGGCCCGGGTGCGAGCAATGACGGCCTTATAGGCCGCCCAACTCCAGTAACCGATGGGCTGCTTGATCAGGTCGGTGTCGCTGTGCGAGTACTCCATGGCCGGGATCCCTCCGTTGTCTGCGTCGGTTCGACGAAATCGACCGTAGAAACTCAACCGGACTTGAGGTCAAGGGCGTACCAGTCGAATCGTCCGAGAGATCGCCTACTTGCTACTCACTCACCGTGAAATCACCGGCTGTAGTACTAGAAGACTCATGAAGATCTTGTTGAGGGGCTGTCCGGCCGTAGGCCGGGTGGCCCCTTGGTCTATGTGGTGGCTGGGTTGATCGTCCAGGTGC
>NZ_JBLVKW010000039.1:0-75444 GCF_048270745.1 Streptomyces sp. NPDC056231
GAAGCTTGCCGCCGCCATGCAGCGCAACCACGGCGTGGATCTGCGCTGCGGGGTGACGGTCACCGCCCTGCGCGGGGACGGGAAGGGCCGGTTCACCGGTGCGGACCTGTCCGACGGCAGCCGTGTGGAGGCGGATGTGTGCGTGGTGGCGTTGGGGGCGGTCCGCAACGTCGAGTGGCTGGCGGAGTCCGGGCTGGCCGCGGGCCCGCGCGGGATCGCCTGCGACGCGGGGTGCCGCGCCTTCAACATGTACGGAATCGTCACCGACGACATCTTCGTGGCCGGTGACGTCTCCCGCTTCCCCCACCCGCTGTTCGGCTACCAGATGCTGTCCCTGGAACACTGGGGCAACGCGGTCGCACAGGCCGAGGTGGCGGCCCACAACATGGTCAGTCCGGGGCCGCTGCGGCGCCCGCACCTTGCCGTCCCGACGTTCTGGTCGACCCAGTTCGGGCTCAACATCAAATCGGTGGGCGTGCCCACCTACTCCGACCATGTCGTCATCGCCCAAGGCTCGCTGGAGGCACGCCGCCTGGCAATGGTCTACGGCTACCAAGGACGGATCACCGCCGCAGTCACCGTCGACATGGCCAAGTCCCTGGAGTACTACCAGCATCTGATCGAGACCGCGGCCCCCTTCCCGCCCGCCCCCGGCGCGGCGGACCGCCCGCTCGCGGCCGACATCCCGGTTCCCTCCGATGTACCGGATCCGAAGGGGCTGTCCCACGGCCCCATCGTGGCGCTCACTGGTCACCTGCCGGACCGCCGACTGGTCACTGTGGCGAGCACTGGCTGACCCACCTCCCACCCCACCACGAGGAGCCGAACCCCATGCCCGCCGACACCCTGCTGCAACGGATCACCGACTACGCCAACCGCCCCAACCCCTACCCGCTGTACGCGGAACTCCGCGACGCCGGTCCCGTGGTGCGGCAGGCGGACGGCAGCTATCTGGTCGGCACCTATCACGAGATCGCCGCTCTGCTCCACGACCCGCGGCTCAGTGTCGATCCCCGCAGCCTCACCGCCCCGTCCGAAAGGGCGCCGAATCTGCCGTTCCTGCGGCTCGACGACCCCGAGCACCACAGACTCCGCAGGCTGGCCATGCGCCCGTTCGGCCCGCCGCACAGCCCCGGCCGGATCGACGCCATGCGTGGCCAGATCACCGAAATCACCGAGGAACTGCTCGATGGGCTCCGGGACCGCACGCAGATCGACATCGTCGACGATTTCGCCTACCCGCTGCCGGTCACGGTCATCTGCCGACTGCTCGGCGTCCCGCGCGAGGACGAGCAGCTGTTCGAGGCATGGACGGACGCGATTATCGCGTCCGTCGACGTCAGGCCCGAGGACAAGGACTCCACCGAGCGGGACCGGGCGGGCGACCAGGCGCGGATGGAGATGGGCCGGTACCTGGTGGACCTCGCTGAGCAGCGCCGCGGCCACCCGAGCGACGACATGCTCTCCGCCCTCATCAACGAACCGGATCCGGCCCTGCGGCTCACCCGCGAGGAACTCGCCGAAACTGGCGTGCTGTTGCTCATCGCGGGACACGAGACCACGGTCAACCTCATTACCAACGGGGTGCTCACCCTGCTGCGCTATCCCGACCGGCTGGCGCAGCTGCGCGACGACCCCGACCTGCTACCCGGCGCAGTAGAGGAACTGCTGCGCTACGAGCCCCCGCTCCACATGCGCGAGCGCATTCCCCTCGCCGACGTGGACGTCGCCGGCACCACCATCCCCAAGGGAACCTCCGTCGTGCTCGCGCTGGCCTCAGGCAGCCGCGATCCCAAGCGGTTCCACGACCCCGACCGGTTCGACCCGACGCGCCTCGACAACCAGCATCTCGGTTTCGGCGGCGGCATCCACCTGTGCTACGGCGCACCACTCGCCCGCATCGAAGTCCAGACCGCACTCGGTGCCCTGATCCCCCGCCTCGGCAACGCAACCCTGCTCCAAGACCCGCCCCCCTACCGGCAGGCAGCCATGCTCCGGGGCCCCCGGCACCTCCCCATCGGGATGCAACAGCCCGCCTGACTCCGGCCTCGGCCGATTACAGCAATCCGCCCCTTCGGGATGCCGCACGAGATTCCTGACAGCCACCTCCACCTCGTCGCGTCTTGAGCTGCGTTGACAGCGACAAACAGGATCTTCCGCTGTTCATCGCACTCAGCCACGAGATGGTGTCCCGTCAGGGATTCCAGGCCGCGCACGACCCATCCGAGCGGGCTGATCTTGTTCCGGATGACCTGCGGGAGCGCGTGGCTCCGCTGCTGCCACCTGCTCCTGAGCGGCGCCGCCGCTACCCCGGGCGACTGCGTGTGCCCGACCGGGTGGCACTCGCCGAGTTCATGTACGTACTGCGGACCGGAGTCGCATGGCGTGATGTCCCGGCCGAAACGGTGGGCTGCTCAGGGGTGACGCCGTGGCGCCGGCTTCGGGACTGGACCGAGGCCGAGACCTCCACCCCGTCGATGCCCCGGAAGGGGAACATGAAGTCGCCCGACGGATGGGGCGCATGCGGGTGTGCGGCCACGCACAGCCCTCCGACTTGATGGACCTGGTCTGGGCACTGATCGATCACCCCGTCCCTGAACTGGTGGTTCCAGTCGATGACCTCGCCGGGTTTGATGCCGAGCGCGAGCCAGCGCCCAGTCTTCGTGGTCACTTCCTCACCGAGAATGATCAAGAAGTCATCGGCAGCCAGGTGCCCCCACACACCGGATCCCGCAGCTGAGTTGTGCTCCGTCGTCGCCATGAAGTCGAGCCCGGCAGCACGCCCCCGAACGGCCAACTCTTCAGGAGTGGGTTCCCCGTCCGAGTGGACGTTTGCACTGGTCACCGGCTCGTAAGGTGCCGGGAGCCGTAACGCCGACGGAGGTCGCGGCGAGTGCGGTAGGCGGCGGGGCTCCGGGCTGCTGGGCCGGCACTGAGGTGTGGGCGGTCGCCACACCGGGTGGGTGCGGCGACCGTGGTTGATCGGCTCGTGGTTCGAGTCAGCCAGCCCGGAGCAGGGCGTGCAACTCGGTGGTGTCGATGATGTGGGCCCGTGAGGGGAAGACTCGGTGGAGTAGGACGTTATGGACTTCAGTGTCCGGGTCGGCGACGCCGTCGGACAGGACGTAGAGCTGGTAGTCGCGGTCGGCCGCATCGATGACGGTGGACAGGACGACTCCGCTGGTACTGATGCCGGAGACGACCAGAGTGGTGATGCCGCGCTCGCGTAGCTGCTGGTCGAGGTCGGTGGTGGACATGCCGCCGTAGCGGACCTTGCGCACGATGATGTCGCCGTCCTGGGGAGCCAGGCGCTCGTGGATGGCAGCGGCGGGATCCTCGTGGTGCATGACGCGGTGTTGGGCCAGCGGGGCGAAGGACTTGTTGGAGGCCGGGATCGCGTCCCAGTCGGCATCGGCGAAGCCGACGCGTACGTAGGCGATGGTGCCGCCGTTTGCGCGAACGTCGGCGATGGCCCCTTCCACGCGATCGAGCAGGGCGTTGCGGTCCTCGCCTTCGGGCACAAAGGCCAGGATCGCGGGCTGGTAGTCCATGACGAGAAGCGCGGTGTGCATGGGGTCGAGTGCGGGCGCAGTACTCACGCGAGTGTTCTCCTTGCTGGTGATGTGCGTGGTCGACGCGGACGCGCACCGGCGGACCGGCTGCGGCCTGCGGGCTTCAGTTGGCGAGTTGCGGTGCCTCATGAGTGGCTGCGGGACACTTCCGGCTCGTGCTGCGACGTCCGGTCCTGTCGGGGAAGCAGGAGCGGGGTGGTCAGGATGAGCAGTCCTGCGACCGTGAGAGCGGTGCGTGGGCTGGTGACGTCGGCGAGCAGCCCGGCGAGCGCGGTGAGGACGGCGATGGACGCCTGCTGCCCGATCGACCAGGCCGACAGGGTACGGGCGACGAGATGCTTGGGGGTGTGTTCGAGCCGGTAGGTGGCGAGCACCGGGCTGTACAGACTCATGTTGATGATGATTGCCAGCTCGACGGCCATCACGGTGACGAGGCCGACGACGCCGGGACGGACAAAGGCCAGGCCGATCAGCCAGATGGCGCGCAGAGTGCCGACGGTCCGGAAGACCCAGTGCCGGCCGAAGCGGGCCACGACACGGCGGGCCAGCCGCGAGCCGATGAGTCCGCCGAGGCAGGGGGCGGCGAAGGCAAGGCCGTACTGCCAGGGTGGGAACCCGAGCTGGCGAAGCAGGAGCACGGCCAGCAGCGGCTCGGTGGCCATGATCAGACCGGCGACGAGCATTTGGTTGAGGTAGAGCGGCCGCAGACCGGGGTGGCCCATGATGTGTCGCCACCCGTCGAGCAGTGCGCCCGCTCGGACCGGGCTCTTGTCGGTCGTCCGCGGCGCTTCTTCCTGGCCGCGGATCGCGGTGATGCCCAGCGCGGAGAGGAGGTAGCTGAGCGCGTCGGCCACCACGGTGATGACCGGCCCGAACAGGCCGATCGCCGCCCCACCCAACGGTGGCCCCACCGCGATGGAGCTCCAGTTCGTGGACTCGAACCGCGCGTTGGCCACGAGCAGGTCATCCGGTCGGACGAGAGCCTTGAGGTAGGCGCCGCTGGCCGCGTTGAACGCGATCTTGGCCGCGGCGACCACGGCCGAGATCACAAGCAGCTGGACGAAACTGAGCCGACTGAAGGCGTAGGCGACCGGGATCGTCGCCATGGCCGCAAACCGAACCAGGTCCATCATGATCAGGACCGGGCGCTTGCGCCGGAACTCCACCCACGGCGCGAGCGGCACCGCGATCAGCGCACCCACCGCAGGCCCCACCGCGGACAGCGCGGACACCTCAGCGGGTCCGACATGCAACACCAGTACAGCGATCAGCGGCAATGCCCCGAACCCCAGCCCGGACCCATACGCGCTCACCGCATATGCCGCCCACAGCCAGCCGAACTGACAGCCCAACGGTCTCCTGCCCACCATGCTCAGCGCGCCCCCCCTTGAAGTCCCACCCGAACAAACTGACGTTGACCAATGAGAGCCAAGCGGGCAGGACAACAGCAGGTCAAACAACTGACCTGCCAGCCATTCACAACTATTCGTTGTTCACTGAGGTGAGTCGGCGTGGGTCTCCAACCAGTACGTACCTTCGTCGCCGTCGCGGAAGCGGGCCAGTTCCAGAAAGCCGCCGCCGACCTGTCGACGGATGGAAACGCGCCACCCACGTTCTCCACTTATTGCAACTCTATTGCTATTGCGCGTAACAAGCGAAAAGCTAGATCGGTCCTTACTGTTGACCCAGGACGCGGAGCCGCCTTATGCCCCTGATGCCGGAATCCGGACCACAGCGTGTCATCGCCGCCTCGAACTTCGTCTACACCGTCGGCAGCGGCCTCTATCTGACCGCTGGAGTCCTGTACTTCACCGAGGCCGTCCGCCTTCCGGCAACCCAGGTGGGCCTAGGACTCGGTATCGCTGGTGTTCTCTCGCTCGCCGTGGGCATCGCTGTCGGTCATCTCGCGGACCGGCACGGAGCACGCGGTGTCTATGCGATCACCCTCGTCGTCCAGGCGTTGGCCACCGCCGGCTTCGTACTGGCAGACAGCTTCTGGCTGTTCGTCCTCGCGGTAGGCACGGCCATGGGTGCCAAAGCGGCCGGATTAGCCGCACGCAGCCCACTCATCAGGCACTACGGAGGGGGCCGACCGCAGGCATTCCGCGCTTATCTCCGCGCCGTGACCAACGTGGGCATCTCCCTCGGCGCCCTGCTGGCGGGCTGGGCCGTCCAGGTGGGCACCCTCCCCGCCTACCGACTCCTGGTCATCGGCAACGCGGTCGCCTTCGCGGCTTCCGCAGCGATCCTGATCCACCTGCCGCCGGTCAAACCTGTCCCCACCAACGGCGGCCCCCGCTGGATTGCCCTGCGGGACCGCCCCTACCTCCTACTCACCGCCCTCGATGGCATCATGGCCGTCCAGTTCAAGGTGCTCACGGTGGCCGTCCCACTCTGGCTGGTCACAGCCACCACCGCCCCGCGCTGGCTCATCTCGGGCACCATGCTCATCAACACCATCATCGTCATCGCGTTCCAGATACGAGCCAGCCACACCATCGATTCCCCAACGGCAGGCGGAGCCGCTTACCGTCGAGCAGGCGTGGCCTTTCTCGTCTCCTGCTCGCTGATCTCCCTGTCTGCCGGGATACCGGCGTGGGCCGCCGCCACGCTGCTCATGACCGCGATGGTGGTCCACACGATCGGCGAGCTGTGGCACTCCGCCGCAGGCTTCGAAGTGTCCTTCGCCCTCGCCCCACAGCACGCCACGGGCCAGTACCTCGGTGTGTTCGGCCTCGGCGCCGGACTGGCCGAAGCCCTCGGCCCGGCCCTGCTTATTTCACTCTGCATCACCTGGGGCCGCCCCGGATGGTACGTCACAGGAGCGCTGTTCGCCCTGACGGGCCTGGCAGCACCACTCGCCGTCCGCTGGGCACAACGCCACCAGCACGCTCGGCAGGCACACCCACAGGTCGCGTGGAAGGAAGCAGCCGCTCTGAAAGGCCCCGAAGGACGTTCGCCATCCCCGACTGCCGCGGGGCTGCTGCCGGGGCCGGTCGGCGTTCCGAAGATTGGAAAGGACGCGCACTCGGTGCCCTGACCCCACTAAGACCTGTCCGGTCGATCATGTGACTACCTCGTGCCTGGATCGTTGCTGCGGGTATGGGTCGGGGTGATCTGAGTGATGCCGAGTGGGAACGGCTGCGGCCGTTCCTGCCTGTCAGCAACAGGCGTTATGGCCGGTGGCGGGACCATCCGCAGGTGATCGATGGGATTCTGCACCGGGTTCGGACCGGCGTGCAGTGGCGTGACCTGCCTGAACGGTTCGGGCCGTGGAAGACCGTCTATGAACGGCACCAGCTGTGGTCGGCTGACGGCACTTGGGAACGGCTGCTTCAGCAGGTCCAGGCCGCCGCCGACGGCGCTGGTGAGATCGACTGGGCCGTCTCGGTCGACTCCACCATCGTCCGCGCACATCAGCATGCGGCCGGCGCCCGGACCGATCGGCCGCCCGCCCCCCGGTTCCAGGCGGCGGAAGGCCGTGGCCAGTTCGTGTCTCCAGGGCCAGGTCGCCGATATCCGCTAGCGAAGGCGTCGGCCCCCGCGAGTGAGGCGGGCGGCGACGTGCAGCAGCCGGTAGCGGAGCATGATCAGAGCCCGCACCGGACGGCGGGCCGCGACCTTGCGCCGTGCCCGTAGCCGCAGCGCGTAGGCGGGCATGGTCACGAACTTCGCTCAGGTCAGGTAGAGGTCGCAGGGGCCTTCGGCCGGGAGCCGCAGGTAGTGGCCGAGCTCGAGTTCGGTCTTGACAGGGGGTCGTGCAGCACGCCTGCGCGAGAAGTCGGGCAGGCCGACTTCTCGCGCGCTTGCGACCCAGCCCTGCCCCATGCCTACGGAAGCAGCGGGCGCAAGACCGCGGCCACCTGGGCCTTGACCGCGTCGCCGTGGGCGAGCGGGACGGGGTACCCGCCGCGCTCCGCGGACACTCCGAGGTCCGCCAGGACGTACAGGGCGCGCAGGGTGCGGACGGTGTTGGAGGCCCAGACCGGGATCGGCCCACGCTCGTACGGGGCGAGGGCGGCGCCGATCTCCGACAGCCAGGCCGTCGACCGCTCCGGCGTCAGGTCGGGGCGGGTGAGGACGAGGGCGATGGCCTTGGCGAGCCGGTCGTCCTCCCGTTCCGCGAACAGGTAGTCCGTCGTGGCGAGCAGGCGCTCGGCGGCGAGCCCGAGCAGCGGCTCGGGGTCGACCTCGGGCCGCAGTCCGCAGACCCCCAGCAGGTCCGCGCCGTGCGCGACGGCGTGCAGCCAACCGAGCTTTTCGTCGCGGCCCCGCAGGTCGGTCTCCGAGCGGTACCAGGCGGCGAACGCCTTGAGCCACTCGGGCCTGGGGCATCCCTGACTCACGATCATCTTCAGCACGAGCGGGGCGAACGTCTTGGCCTGGATCCGCGGATCGGTGAACCGCTCCGCCATCAGATCGCCGAGCGCCAGCCGCCGGTCCCCGTCGATCACCCCGCGGCGGATCCAGGTGTCCAGTACCGCGTATGGGTAGCTGTCCCTGACCTCCGGGTCCGGATCCCCCAGAGCATCCGCCAGCTCTGCGGTTAGGTCGTCCAGCCGGCGCCCCGCAGGAAGTGCACAGTCGGTCTCGTAGATCTCGCGCCAGTTCGTCACTCACGGCACCCTACCTGCGGCCGCCGACCCCGCTCACCTGCTATTTTGCAGGGCTCGGCCGGGCGAACGGGGCTATAAACCTGGAGGTTTGCGAGAGAAGGTGGGCCCGCGCGGATTGCGGCGAAAGCCACCAAAGGGGGGGGGGGGCGGGTGCCGGCCCGGGCCGGCGTAAGGGGGCGTTGTTGCGGGTGTTTTGGTTGAGAAGTCGCCCCGGCCGACTTCTCACGCAAACCCACCCTCGGCGCTCGGCCACGTTTACCTCTGCACCGCAGCAGCCCTCGTCATCTGGCCCCACACATGCTCGCCCGGACAGTTCCTAGGTGGCATCCCGGGTGGCGAAGGTGCCGTTCACCAGTCTGGTGACGGCCGCGCGCAGGTTGTCGACGGTGATGAAGCGCCGGCGCACGTGCCGCAGGGCGGCTTCGGTCTCGCCGTGCTCGCCGTTCGCCACGATGGCGCGGATACCCATGTTGGTGCCCAGGGCGAACAGTGCAAGCAGTAGGCGCCGTTGGAGGGCGACGTGACAGGCAGGCGAGACGACCGTCTCCGCTCTCGCCGAGGCCGCGCGCATCAGCCGGCCGACCGTGTACCGGAGGGCCGACGCCGAGTACTGCGCTGCGCTGCTGGCGGGCCGCCAACCCCGACACCAACCCGCACGGCGAGGACGCCCACACAGAGGGCATGAGGCTGGTTGGGGTGACGGATACCACCGCCCGCTACGCCGACGTCCGCGACCTGCCGGCCCGCGAGCAGGTCGCCCGCGCCGAGCGCGACCGCCTGCTGCACCAGGTGGAACTGCGCTGGGAAGCGCTGAGCACCGCGGCGGCATGGCTCGCCGCCCACCACGCCTACGTAGTCGCGGTCGACGAGGCCCGCATCGCCACGTCGGGCGATTTGACTTGCCACTACATATCGCGAAAGCTAGATGCGTTCCATGGAGAGTCGGACGGGAAGGCAGACCGATGGATCCCCTGGCTGTGCACAAGGCACTCGCCAACCCGGCGCGCCTGCAGTTCATGCAGTGGCTCAAGGACCCGGCGAAGTACTTCGACGAGGACTCCTACCGGCAGCAGGGGCTCGGCTTCCACATCGGCGTGTGTGTCGGCGACATCCAGAAGCGTGCCGGGCTGGCCCAGTCGGTGGTGTCCGGCTATTTGCAGACCCTGAAGGACGCGGGGCTGCTCACCTCGGAGCGCATCGGCAAGTGGACCTACTACCGACGCAACGAACCAGTGATCGCCGAGTTCGCCACGCACGTCCGCGACGAGCTGTAGCCCGCCCGCAGCCCGCCCGATTCCCACGCGTGTACTCCCACACAGCAAAATACATCTACTTTTCTAGATTTGATGAAAGGTTGCGATGAGAAAGACCTCCCTCACCGTCCTGGTGCTCGCCCTGGGCGTGTTCGGGATCATCACCACCGAGATGGGCATGGTCGGCGTGCTCCCCCAGGTCTCGGCCGAGCTCGGTGTCACGCCGTCCGCCGCGGGGTGGCTCATCGGGGCCTTTGCCCTGGTCATCGCCGTGTCCGGGCCGTTCACAACACTGCTCGCCTCCGGCATCGACCGTAAGCAGGTGCTCGCCGCCGCAATCGCGGTGTTCGCCGTCTCCAACGCCGTCTACGCGCTCACCACGCAGTACGAGGTGATGCTCGCCTTCCGCGTCGTTCCCGCCCTCTTCCATCCGGTGTTCTTCGCAGTCGCGCTCGCGACCGCCGCACGGCTGGCGCCCGCCGAGGACGCGGCCCGGGCCACGACGACCGTGTTCGGCGGTGTCACCGTCGGCTTCGCCTTCGGTGTGCCGCTGACCTCGTACCTCGCCGAGCATGTGTCCCTGGCGTCGGCGTTCTGGTTCGGCGCGCTCGTCAACCTGATCGCCTTCCTCGGCATCCTGCGGTTCGCACCGCCGATGCCCATCGGGCAACGGGTTTCCTACGGCGCCCAGTTGAGCGTGCTGAAGCGGCCCCGGATGTGGCTGACCATTGCGTCCGTCGTCCTCGTCTTCGCCGCGATGTTCTCGGTCTACGGCTACTTCGCCGAGTACCTGGGCCAGGTCACGCACATGGATGGCACCTGGGTCAGCACCATGCTGATGGCGTTCGGCATCGTGATGATCCTCGGGAACTTCGCCTTCGGCAGTCTGCTGCGGCGCAGCCTCCTCCGTACCGTGGTCGCCTACCCGGTCCTGTGCCTGCTCGTCTACGTGCTCCTGTACGCCGTCGGCCCCATGTTCGCGCCGATGATCCTGGCCGTACTGGTCTGGGGGGCCGTGCACTCCGGCGGGCTCATCGTGAGCCAGAGCTGGCTGGGGAGGGACGCCGTCGACGCGCCCGAGTTCGGCAACAGCCTCTTCATCTCGTTCTCGAACCTCGGCATCACCGTCGGAACCGCGGTCGGGGGCTGGGTCATGGCCGAGTACGGTGCCCGTCAACTGGCCTGGGCAGGAAGCGGGTTCGCGATCGCCGCGCTGATCACCATGGCGCTGCGACTGGGCCTGGAACACACCGGCGAGCGGCACGCGCCGCAGCCTGACCCGCGCACACGCGCGCTCGGTGAGGCTCGTACCTGACCCTGTTCCGCCGCCACCCAACCCGCTCCGCCGGGACGTCCCGCCAGCTCGCGCTCTTGCACAGCACGTAAACGATTCCCCGCAGAGCAGCACGGTCATCCACCGGCAACCCTCCGGGATGCCGATGCTTTCGAGGCGGACGCACCGGCAGCAGCGGGGCCATATGTTCTCACAGGTCATCTGCGGCCCTGCCACTTCTGGAGGGCGGACACCGCTGCGGGTTGCGCATTGACCGGGTCGGGGGCGGTGCTCGCCGGTGTGGCGAAAGCGGCGAGGGCGAGCAAGGAGACCATTAACGCGAGAAGGCACAGCAGCGGTCTTGGACGCACTCTCATGTGAAACTCCAAGCGCTGTCGATGGACTCGTTCCTAGGAGGTTCGTGCGGGTGACGCGATGGGAAGCAGGTGCCGGCCGTGCCGTGCCCCGACCGAGGCCGGGGCACGGCACGGCAGCGGTCACGGCCGGGTCGTCACCTACGGCATCCCGGTCGACACGAGCCCGATGGCCATGTACTACCGCAAGGACGTCTTCAAGAAGTACGGCATCTCGGTGCCGACGACCTGGGACGAGTACGCCAAGGCGGCCGAGAAGCTACACAAGGCCGACCCCGAGGCCCACATTGTGAACCTGCGGGCGATCCCCCTGTCCGGCCTGGCCTGGGAGACGGGTGCCAAGTGGTTCGGCACCGAGGGCGACGCGTGGCACGTCGGCGTCAACGACGACCAGTCCCGTCAACTCGCCGACTACTTGCAGCAGTTGGTGGACAAGAAGCTGGTGGCCACGGACCAGGGCTACAGCCCCGCGTGGTGGAACGGCCTGCAGTCCGGCAAGGTGGCCACGGCGATCGGCGCGGTCTGGCTGAACCCGCTGATCGCCCAGAATGCCCCCAAGGCCAAGGGCAAGTTCGCCGTCGCCAGCCAAGCCCATCGCCCGTCAGGCCAAGCGCACCGCTCAGTGCCAACTATCCCGCTTTCATGCCGACTAAAGGCCTCGTCACAACCGCTCAGCGGCGTACGCGCGGCATCCCCAGGCCGATCCAGGAGATGATTTCCCGCTGTATCTCATTGTTGCCACCGCCGAAGGTGAAGATGACGGCGGACCGGTATCCCCGTTCGAGTTCGCCGTGCAGGACGGCGCCCGCCGAGCCTTCCTTGAGCGGTCCGGCCGAGCCGAGGATCTGCATCAGCCAGGCGTAGGCGTCGCGACGCGCCTCGGAGCCGTAGACCTTGACGGCGGACGCATCCTGCGGGGTAAGGGTGGAGCGCTGGACGGCGGAGACCATCTGCCAGTTGAGGAGCTTCATGGCGTCGAGCCGGGTGTGGGTCCGGGCGAGGAGAGCGCGGACCCAGCCAAGGTCGATGACCCGGCGCCCGTCGGCGAGCTCGGTGCCGGCGGCCCAGCGCTGCACATTGTGGAGGGCGCGGATGGCCATGGTGCCGTGGGCGGCGAGGGTGACGCGCTCGTGATTGAGCTGGTTGGTGATGAGCCGCCATCCCTTGTTCTCGTCGCCGACGCGGCGGGAGACGGGGACGCGGACGTTCTCGTAGTAGCTGGCGGTGGTGTCGTGCGAGGCGAGGGTGTTGATCAGGGTGCAGGAGTACCCGGGGTCGCTCGTGGGGACGAGCAGCATGGTGATGCCCTTGTGCGGCGGGACGTCGGGATCGGTGCGGACGGCGAGCCAGACCCAGTCGGCGGTGTCGCCATTGGTCGTCCAGATCTTCTGCCCGTTGACCACATATGTGTCGCCGTCGCGTAAGGCGCGGGTCTTGAGGGCCGCGAGGTCGGTGCCCGCGTCGGGTTCGCTGTAGCCGATGGCGAAGTCGATCTCGCCTGACAGGATCTTCGGCAGGAAGTACGCCTTCTGTTCGTCCGTACCGAACTGCATGATCGTCGGGCCGACGGTGTTGAGTGCCATCAGGGGCAGCGGGACGCCCGCCTGGGCCGCCTCGTCGAAGAAGATGAACTGTTCCATCGGGGACAGGCCGCGTCCGCCGTACTCCGTGGGCCAGCCGACGCCGAGCCAGCCGTCGGTGCCGAGGCGCCGGATCGTCTCGCGGTAGAAGCGTTTCTGGGCGGTGGGGTCGTCGTATCTGGCGTAGGCGTTGTCGGGGACGAGCCCAGCGAAGTACGTGCGCAGCTCGGCGCGCAACTGCTGCTGCTCAGGCGTGTATTCGAGGTGCACAGCCCCTCCAGGAGTCTCGCGGTCGCGTCGCCCGTGTGCGGCGGCGCACACAGTAGAACGTGTTGCAAGAATCCGGAAGGGCCGCGGAGCCACACCCGGGGTGTCAGCGCTTGACGGCGCGCAGCACGACGAACTTAGGGTCACCGGCGACGGTGACGCAGTTACCGAAGATCCGGCGCAGCTGCGTGTGGTACCCGAGGTGCCGGTTGCCGACGACCCACAGCTCGCCGCCCTGCCGCAGCACGGTCCGCGCCCCATGGAACATGTTCCGGGCGGTGGCGTCGGTGGTCGCCAGGTGCGAGTGGAACGGCGGGTTGTTGAGCACCAGGTCCACACTGCCCGGGGCCAGGTCCGCCGTCCCGTCACCGACCAGGAAGCGGGCTTCGGCGTCGGCGCCGACATTGGCGCGGAAGGTCGCCTCGGCGGAGGCGACCGCCTGGTAGGACTCGTCGACGAAGGTGACCACCGCTCCAGGGTTGGCGAGCGCGGCGGAGGTGCCGACGACCCCGTTGCCGCAGCCCAGGTCCACGACGTGGTCGTGGCCGGTGCGCTCGGGAAGATGGTTCAGGAAGAAGCGGGTGCCGATGTCGAGGCGCTCGGCGCAGAAGATCCCGGCGTGGTTGACCACGGTCCGGCCGGAGATCGCGCCGACGTCGCCGGGCAGCTCGTAGCGGTACGGCCAGGGGCTGGGGGTGCGGGCCAGGGCCGGATCCGGGGTGCAGAAGATCAGCCGAGCCTTCTTCACCGCGAGCGAGGTGCGGGTGGGGCCGATGATCCGCTCGAACAGTTTGAGGGTGGAGGTGTGGATCTCCTTCACCATGCCGGTGCCGATGACGACGGTTCCGGCGTGCACGGCGGGCGCGAGCCGGTGCAGCTGATCCTCCAGAAGCGCGAGGCTCTTGGGAACCCGCACGAGAAGGACGTCGATCCGGTCCGGCGGGGTGTCCCTGGCCGACAGGAGACGTACGGCGTCCTCGTCGTGGCCGTTGCGGGCGAGGTTCGCCAGGGTCGCACGCTGCGCGAGGTACGAGTCGGTGATCTGTACGGGGCGGTGCCCGGCCAGCACCGTACTCAGGGCACCCCAGCGGTCGCCCACCACGACCACGGTGCCGGTCAGCTCGACCGGGGTCGCACCGTCGGCCCCCTGCAGCTGCCGGAGCAGATATTCGTCGGCAGCGTCCCAGGCGCGGAACGGGTCGCGCGGGTGTTCGGGGTAGCGGGCGAGCTCGTAATCGCCCTTTGACGTCGTCAAACGGTTCATTGTGCCTTCAGGCTAGCCGAGCGGTGGGGAGCACCCACACGCTCCCCACCGCACCGGCCGTCCGCTAAGGCAGCTGCTTTTCGATTGCCGCCCGGCCCTCTCGTGCCAGTCGGCGCTGTGCCCACTCCAGATTCTGCGGTGTCAGGTCCCGCCCGGAGGCGAGCACCAGGTCCTCTGCCGACGCGTTGTCGCTCCCGCCGGTGTGCAAGAGGCTGTCCGGGGTCACCCCCCGGGCCAGGGATACGGATACGGATTCGGGGTCTTCGCTCATACCGCCTCCTCGTCCTTGCGGCAATTCTCGCCCTGCGGCTCCAGGAGCGCATCCGAAGGGTTCACTTGACCTGCACATGATAAGTACACGGCGTTCACCCGTCGATCACGGTGCGTGTGGAAGGCTCCCGCTGACCACATACCACACGACCACCACGGCCCCGCCCCCACCCCGTGACGGCGTCGCGGTGCCGCATGCCCCGGAGAGGACACCCCACATGTCCCGTCGCCGCCTTCACTACCGGCGCCCCTTGCTCGCCACCCTCGCCGCCTTCGCGGCTCTCGCCGGCACGTCCGCCGCAGCACCGGCGACGCCTGCCGCACCCCGGCCCGCACCGGCGGCCGCGACACCGCTCACCACGCTCGACGACACGTACTACCAAAGCGCAATCGGCAAGACCGGAACCCAGCTCAAGAGCGCCTTGCACTCGATCATCAGCGTCCAGTCGAAGATCTCGTACACCCAGGTCTGGGACGCACTCAAGAACACTGACCAGGACCCCGCCAACCCCTCGAACGTGATCCTGCTCTACTCCGGGCGCTCCAAGCCGAAGAGCAACAACGGCGGCTCGGTCGGCCAGTGGAACCGTGAGCACGTCTGGGCCAAGTCGCACGGCGACTTCGGTACCACCACCGGACCCGGCACCGACATCCACCACCTGCGCCCGGAGGACGTCACGGTCAATTCCATACGCGGCAACAAGGACTTCGACAACGGCGGCAGCGCAGTGAGCGGGGCGCCGGGCAACTACACCGACAGCGACTCCTTCGAGCCGCGTGATGCGGTCAAGGGTGATGTCGCCCGCATGATCCTCTACATGGCGGTGCGGTACGAGGGCGACGACGCCTTCGCCGACCTCGAACCGAACGAGAAGGTGAACAACGGCTCCGCGCCGAACATCGGCAGGCTCTCCGTGCTGAAGCAGTGGAGCCAGGAGGACCCGCCGGACACCTTCGAGAAGCGGCGCAACAACGTCATATTCGACCAGTACCAGCACAACAGGAACCCGTTCATCGACCACCCGGAATGGGTCGAATCCATCTGGTAAATGGCCCATTCGTCCAGCACGCGGTCACGTCGTCGGGCGAACCGTCCGACGACGAGACCGCGCACGAGCGGACGGCGCGTGCAGAGCCGGCATCTGCGCCCCGCCGGCATCCAGTGGTCGCAACGGCAGTGGAAACGCGTCCGAGATTGCCAAGGCCCGGCATTGCCAGGTCCCACCAGGTCCGGCAACCATAGGGGCGACTCCGGAACGGGCGTTGTGCGCGTTCCGCACCTCACCTGGCGGGAAAGCGGAGCGGACTCATGGCATGGGTAGCAGGAGCGGGCATGTTCATGGGTCTGCTGGCGATCGCATGGGGGATCGTGACGCTCCGCACCGGGTGGATCCTGCCTTGGGCGCGCCGCCACGTCACCAGACCCCGGCTCCACGGCCTCGGTGCACTGGCAACGGGCGCATCCCCACTCATGCAGGGCCTCTTCTACTTCCGGTTCCTGCCGAGCGCCTCCTGGGAGGTCCGCTTCTTCGGCGGAAACGCCCTCTTGCTCATGGGTCTCCTCCTCATTGCCACGAGCCAACTGCTGCCGCCCCGCCGAAGTCCCGACCACACTCATCCTTCAGGCGTCTGAGGGGAAAGGGCCGCGCCCAGTACTCATCGTCGCCCAGAGCGATACACAGATCGCGGCCGTCACCCAAGCCCCGATCCCGTCGCCGGACTCGTCCGACCCGGCCCACGACACCTTCCGCGTCGTTCCGGAGAAGGTGCAACTCGTCGCCTGCTTCGGCAAGGACGGCACGGGCCTCTGCCTGCGGCCTGCTGCTACGGCGACGACCACACCGTTCCGCCCCGGGCGCTGTCGCCGTGGACGCACCGTCTAGGGTGCGGGCATGATCTCGCACAGCTATCTCTCCGAACTCTTCTCGCTGGACGGCCGGGTCGCAGTGGTGACGGGTGGCAGTTCCGGCATCGGCCGGGCCATCGCCGGGGCTCTCGCGCGAGCGGGGGCGAGCGTGGTGATCGTGGCGCGCAAGGAGTCGGAACTGGCGGCCACGGTCAACGACCTGGCGGCGGACGGCTGCCGGGCGGACTGGGTGAGCGCCGACCTGAGCACCCGCGACGGGGTGCGCGCGGCGGCGGAGCAGGCAGCCGAGGTGTTCGGCGAGCCCGACATTCTCGTCAACAGCGCCGGCATCAACCTGCGGCCGGCGATGGGCGAGCTGAACGAGGAGGTATGGGACGCCACGATGGCGGTGAACCTGGAGGCGCCCTACTTGTTGGGCCAGCGGTTCGGGCCCGGCATGGCCGAACGGGGCTTCGGGCGGATCATCCACGTCACCTCCCAGCAGGCGCACCGGGCGTTCGTCCAAAGCGGCGCCTACGGGGTTTCCAAAGGTGCGCTGGAGTCGCTGGCCCGCTCTCAGGCTGAGGCGTGGTCGCCACACGGCGTCACCTGCAACACGCTGGTGCCCGGCTTCGTCATGACCCCGCTCAATGCACGGTTGTCGTCCGACCCGGAGAAGGTGGCGGCACTGGCCGCGCGCACGATGGTCGGACGCAACGGCCTGGCCGAGGACTTCGCCGGAGCGGCGGTGTTCCTGGCCAGCCGCGCATCCGGCTACGTCACCGGCCAGGCGATCTTCGTCGACGGCGGGCTCTCCGTTCACTGAGCTCAACACCGCATGAAAAGCACAGCTCGCGACATCCCTGGCTCTGCGCGCGCCTCGCCCCCCGTCGTCAGCTGCGCTCGGCCTGGGCGATCCGGGGGAACGACTTGACGCCCGCTGCCTTACGGCTGTTCGCGTGCTGGCTGACCGTCCTGCCGGGCGGGGCGTCCGCGAAGCCGAGCACCACGGAGTCGAGGACCTTGCCCGACGCATCGACAAACTCCACCCGGACCGCGTAGAACGCCGGCTTGTCGGTGGGGTTGGTGACGCGGACCAAGGCGCTTCGGAACTGCTCGGACTTCGCAACCGGCAGCCCGGTCACGGACAGGTCCTTCACGGCGTTCCCCTGCCCGTGAACGCCTGCGAGCTGCTTGGTCGCCCGCTGCCTGTTGCGTTCGACCTCGGCGGAGACCGAGGCCGCGAATGACTCGTGGGTACGCGGCGAGGCGCTCGCGGACGGCGACTCGGACGGGCCCGGGGACACCGTACGGGTGCTCCTGGCCGTGCCCGGCGCGGTGGTGGAGCCGCCGCAGGCGGCGGTGCCGGCGACGGTCACCGCGGCCAGCAGGGCGAGGGTCAGGCGGCGGGCGGTGCGGCCGCCGAGGGTGCGCCGCAGGGGGCGGGACTGGTTCACGGACACTCCGGGTCTGCTCGGGAAGGTTGGGTCGACGTCGAAGGGCAGGACGGGAGGACGCACCGGATCCGCCGGGCTCCTCTGCTCGGGTCACTCGGCGTCGTCGCCGAAGACCTCGCGGAGCCGCGCCTCGCTCAAGGTGTCCAGGTTGCTGTGGAGGAGCTCGGTGCCGCCACCGGGGAGCGCGCCGCTGATCCGGTCCGGAACCTCGTCGGTGGTCAGCAGGAACAGCGCCGAAGTGCCGGGCGTCACCTGCTTCTTGACCTCGGCGATGAAGTCGTCGTCGATGCCGACGTCGGCCAGCTTGCCGCCCAGCGCCCCAGCCGCCGCGCCGATGGCCGCACCCAGCAGCGGCATCAGGAAGATCAGCCCGAAGAGCATCCCCCAGAACGTTCCGCTCAAGGCGCCCGCGCCGACCAGGTTGAGCATCTGCTTGGTCTTCGGCTTGGCCTTGTCGGCCGGCCAGCTGACCACGGCGGCGTCCAGGATCCTGATCAGCCCCTCCTTCTGCAGGGACTTGAGCGTGGACTCCACCTCCTCCGCGCCCTCGGCCGACTGGAACTTCCACACGGTGAGCGTGGACATCGCGCATCCCTCCTGAGGCAAGGTCGAGCAATTCGCTCATATTAGGATCAAAAGGTATGAATTGACTCGTCGAAATCGCCCGCTCCGCACGGGAGTGGGCGCAGTCCCCCGGAGGGAACTATGGATACGGACGCCCTGACCGCCGGCCTGCTGCAGGAGCTGCGAACGCCCAAGCCCTATCCGGCTGTGTCCCTGACCATGCCAACGCACCGACAGGCTCCGGACATCGCCCAGGACGCCGTACGGCTGCGCAACCTTCTCTCCGAAGCCGAACGGCGGCTCGACGCCGATCCCGCGGTGTCCCGGGAGGCCAGGGCGGCCATCAAAGCGCAGCTCTCCCGCGCGGTCGACGAGGTGGATACGCGCCGCAGGCTCGACGGCCTGGTCATCCTGGCCACGGCGGACGAGCATCAGATCTGGCTGCTCCCCCGTACTGCGCCCGAACGGGTGGTCCTGAGCGACACCTATCTGACCCGGAACCTGGTGGCTGCAAAGGCTCTGGCCGAACCGTATTGGGCGCTGAACGTCGCAGCCGACCACGCGACGCTGTGGAGCGGAACGGTCGGCTCCGTGCAGCAGGCACAGATCGGCGGGTTCCCGCTGACGGTTCCGCAGGAGGAGCCGAACCCGCAGCGCGAGGAGCAGATCGGCGACACGCCGAGCACGTTCTCCGACGAGGAAACGCGCATCTTCCTGCGCTCCGTCGACGAGAAGCTGCGTGCCGTCCTGGCCGCCGATCCGCGACCGATGTATCTGGTCGGTCTCGCCCCGGCGCTCGCCCTGCTGGACGAGGTCGGCGGGACCGCCAAGCCGGCAATCGGCCGGGTCACGAAGGGGGTGCCGGCCGATGTGTCACCGAGCGGATTCCTCAAGGAGCTCGCACCCGCTCTCGACAAACGCCGCGCGGAGGTCGCCGCAGAGGTCGCAGCCAGGCTCGACGACGCCCGCAGCCGCCGTGCCTACGCAGGTGGTCTCGACGAGGTGTGGGCAGCCGTGCGGGAGGGGCGGGCCGGTCTCGTCGCGGTTGAGGAGCAGTTCCAGCAGATCGTGCGGGTCACGGACGAGCACCTGGAGCCGATGCCCGCGGACGCCGTGGGCACAGCCGACGGGACGATCCGCGAGGACATCGTCGACGAACTCGTCGAGGCGGCGCTGGAAAGCGGCGCCGATGTGGTGTTCCTCACCGACGACTCGCTGGCGGAGCACGGGCGGATCGCGGCAGCTCTGCGCTACTGAGCAGGAGTCGCTGAGCAGGGCGAGCACACCAGGCGAACAGGGCCGGTGCAGGCCCGGCGGTACGCGGGACGGCGGGGACGGCGGACAGCCTCCGGTCGGCGGGCCGCAGCGCACTCGCCGCTTCGAGGGCGGGGAAGGCCGGGGGGCCGCTCTCGGCGCGCCCGGCGACGACGCCCCGTAGGCCCCCGACTGCGCAGACCAGGCCCCGGTGGGCGGCTTGGCTGCGATCGCGGCGCCGCACGGCTGGGCGGGCGAGGACACGCGCCGCTGCGCGGCTGCCCGGGCGGCCGCAGGACCCCGGACCGGGGCGAGCCGATGCGTGCCCCGGGAGCCGCTGGGACACTGATGGGGACACCCCTGGCTCCCGTCCCGCAGAAGACACAGCACCCGGGAGAGGAAGTGACCGCACCATGCCACCCGGATCGAGTGCCAAACATGTGCGGCAGTACGAACACATCAAGGAGACTGCGCAGGAGCGCGGAGTGAGTGAGGAGCGGGCCGAGGAGATCGCGGCGCGCACGGTACACAAGGAGTCTGCCCGCTCCGGCAAGTCGAGGACCGCGAGCGATCTGTTCGTCCATGACCTCTCGTCCGCGCGGCGCGGCGGCCCGGGCTCCCCCAGCGCTGCCGAAGGCCCTACCCGCGACGAGCTCTACGAAGAGGCCAGGAAGAAGAACGTCAAGGGACGCTCGAACATGACGAAGTCCCAACTGGCCAGGGCGGTCGGCCGCTGAACGCTCGCCCCTGTCGGTCGGCACCCGCCTCGCGGTCCGTCCGGCCGGGGCGTCGTGGTCCAGTCGGCCACCTCGGCGAGGTCTGTGGCATGTTCACGGATCCACGCGTGGTGGCGGGTGCGGAGATCCGCCATCGCCCGGCGCACGGCGCGGACACGCGTCTCGTCGACGGGGTCGCAGGCGGTACGGGCCGCGGCCGTCACGGGGCAGGCAGCTATGCGGACCGGCTACCGTCCGCCTCGGGGCCGTACCAGACCGTCGTGGCATTGCAGAACTCGCGAATCCCGTGCCCGGAGAGCTCTCGTCCGTAGCCGGAGCGCTTCACTCCGCCGAAGGGCAGTGCGGGGTGGGAGGCCGTCATGCCGTTGAAGAAGACGCCGCCCGCCTGCAGATCACGCACGCACTGACGGCTGTCGTCGGCGTCACGTGTCCATACGTTGGAACTGAGACCGAAGGGGGTGTCGTTGGCCAGGGCCACGGCCTCGTCCAGGTCGGCGGCCCGGTACAGCGTGGCGACGGGGCCGAAGGTCTCCTCGCGGTGGATCCGCATGGCCGGGGTGATCGCGCTGAGGACGGTGGGGGCGTAGAACCAGCCTCGGTCCAGCCTCGCGCCCAGGCCGGTGGGCCGACTGCCACCGCAGAGCACAGTCGCGCCCCGCCGTACGGCGTCGTCCACCAGTTCCTCGATGTCGGTGCGGCCCTGTTCGCTGGCGAGGGGGCCGATGTCGGTGGACTCCTGCTGCGGGTCGCCGACCTTCAGAGCGCGCATTCCCGCGGTGAATTCCTCGGCGAACTCGTCGTACACATCGGTGTGCACGATGAACCGTTTGGCGGCGATGCAGGACTGGCCGTTGTTCTGCACGCGGGCGGTCACCGCTGTCCGGGCGGCCTGCCGCACGTCGGCCGAGGGAAGGACGAGAAAGGGGTCGCTGCCGCCCAGTTCCAGCACGGTGTGCTTCACCTCGTCGCCCGCGATCGCCGCGACCGCGCGGCCGGCCGGCTCGCTCCCGGTGAGGGTGGCGGCGACGACCCGGGGGTCACGCAGGATGGACTCGACCGCCCCGGACCCGATCAGCAGCGTCTGGAAGCAGCCTGCCGGGAAACCCGCCCGGCGGAACAGGTCCTCCAGGTACAGCGCGGTCTGCGGAACGTTCGACGCGTGCTTGAGCAGGCCGACGTTGCCCGCCATGAGCGCGGGGGCCGCGAACCGTACGACCTGCCAGAGCGGGAAGTTCCACGGCATCACGGCGAGGACGGGGCCCAGCGGACGGTAGTGGACATAGGCCCGGGAGGCTCCGGCGTCGCCCACATCGCCGGCCGACGGGTGCTCGTCCGCGAGAAGTCGCTCTGCGTTCGCCGCATACCAGCGCATGGCCTTGGCACATTTCGCGGCCTCCGCACGGGCCGCCTTGACGGGCTTGCCCATTTCGGTGGTCATGGTGCGGGCGATGTTCTGCTGGTCCTCGTCGAGGAGGTCGGCGGCCCGGTTCAGCAGGCGGGCCCGTTCGCCGAACCCGGTCGTACGGTACTCCCGGAACGTGGTGTCTGCGGTCGCGAGCCTGCGTTCGATCTCCGCGGCTCCCAGTGCGTCGAACGTCTTGAGGGTCTCACCGTTCGCGGGGTTGACCGTCGCGATGGGCATGACTGTGGCCTCCTTGCCTCGGTTCTTCGACCGTGCCGCGCCACGCTCCGTCGCGCAACGCGGGCCCCGGTGCGGGTAACCCGACCGGCGCGGACTGTGCGTGCTGTGAGCACGTCATCCGCGCCGGTAGGCAGGGCAGGCTTCTTCGCGTACGGACCCGCGTGCCGGTCCGGGTGGCGGTGCGCGCTGCCCGTTTCGTGGGGCCGACAGCGGCGGCCGCGTCAGACGAGGGCGGGCTCGGAGACGGGCGGCAGCAGGAACTCGCCTACGCCGGGCAGCGGCGTGCGCGGCACCAGATCGGTATTGCGCGGCGCCTCGGCGTAACGGGTGAACCAGACGACCTTGCCGTCGAGTGTCCGGCAGGTGCCCCAGCTATGGCTCAGGGCCATCACGCGGCTGAGACCACCGCCGCCGGTGCTGAGCAGCCGCGGCATCTCCGAGCTGTTGTCTGCGACGGAGACCGTGAGGTGCCGTCCGGACCAGCGGAGTTCGACGACGCAATGGTTGTCGTCACCGACGTGCCGGTGGACGTTGGTCAGCAGCTCCTCCACACCCCGGCACACCGGCCGGACATGGAGTTCGAGGCTCCAGTAGCGCAGATGCGCGGCGACGATCCGTCGCACCTGGGCAACGCGCTCTGCCGATACCTGGAGTTCGACCAGATAGTGCCGGTCGAGTGGAACGGTCATCGTCGAGGCTCCTCACATCGAGGCCCACTTGCTTCGCCCGCTGAACCAACGACCCCCCGAATACGAAGAGTGAGCAGATGTCACTGATAGGTCACTCCTTAGGGTGACCCGGTAGGACCGGTTGCGCAACACGTCGGGCGACGGGCCGCGGCGACGGGACGGGTAAGCCCTCCCGAAAGCCCTGCTCAGCGCGGAGAGGGCTGAGCAGGGCTTGCGCGCCGAGCAGTGTCATGCCTATGAGCTCACCGCCGATGTGCCACGCCTCACCGGAGGTCAGGGCAGATACGGCAGCAGCACGAGATCGTTCTGCGTGAAGTCGCCGAGGACGTGGTCGATCGCGCTGCCCTCGGTCAGCGCGATGCCGAGCCCCGTCATCACGCCGTTGGTGAACTGGCTCCGTACGGTAGGCGAGTTGAGGACGTGTCCGGCGACCAAAACGCCGAGCATGCGGCGCACCCAGACCTCACCAGAGCAGCTGTCGACAGCGACTTCGGCATACTGCGCGCCGAACGCATGCCGCACGTAAGGGGATTGCGCAGCCGTCTCCTCCGCGATGTCGGCGGCTTTTGCGTGCTTTGCATCAGATGTGCACCAGCCCTCCGGCTCGTTGCCGACGCGCCGGTTCTGCGCCCTACCGGCTCTCCAGCCGCAGGCGAACCTCCTCCTCCTGGTCACCGGAGACCGTTCCGACGACGTGCACCGTGAAGGCGTCGGCAAGGTGCCTCCTGAGCTCCTCGACCGCCCAGTAACCACCCTGCACATCGACCTTCACGGGCTTGCCCAGCGCGACGGGACCCGAGACCACCCGCGCCTCGGACACGTCGACCGTCACGGTCCATACCGTGGGGCGCTTTCCCGCCAGGTCCTGCGGCACGTCCGCCAGGGCCCGGTCAGTGGCGAAGGCGGCCCGCAGGACGTCGAAAACCGTTCGTGCGTCATCCTTCGCGCATCCGCTGACGGCGACCGACACCTCCTTTCCGTGCCGGCTCTCCTCCATCTGCGACTGTGTGCTGTTCACCGGGGTTCCTTCCGCTCGGAGTTCTGCCGCACGCCCCCACGCCGGGGACCGACGGTGTGGACCGGATCCTCGGCGGACGTGACGATCCCAAATCGTGTGCGGGCCGAACCCGCGAGCAGCGCCAGGCCGACGCCTACGGCGGTCGTCCTCGACGTGCACCTGCCGGCCGCAGCCGGCCGCGCAGTAGGGACGGACGGACCGCACCACCCAGCCGAAGGACGCGGCCCTCCGTACGTCGCGACATCGCCGCTGGTCAGCTGTCGGTGGACCGGCCAGCGGCCGATCGGATTCGGCACTGCCATCGCATCCCTCCGGCGATTCGGGAACCCTTTCCAGGCTCACCCCACGGCTGGGTCTCGGCGACACGAAGGGAACGGCGGCGGATGGGCCCGGCAGCGAAACCCGTGCCGCCCGACCCGACGGGGGCTACGTACAGGTAGAAGGTGGCGATGTGCTCCTTGGTCTCCAGATACGGCCCGTCGGTGATGGCCGGGGCGCCGTCCTGGACGTCGACGTCATCACGGTCGAGGGCGTCGTGCGGCGGCGTCTCCCGTCAATTTTCGATTTCTATCTGCGCAACCATGTGGACGGGTCATCGATGATGGCCCGGATGACCGAGCTCGCGGCCCCGAGCACGGAGGCGTCGGTGCCCGCGAGCGAGATCCGGACGCGGACCGGAGACCAGGATGAGGACGGCACCCGAAGATCGACCTCACGCTGCACCTCTGGCTGGATCCAGGGCCCCAGCGGTGCGTAGATGCCGCCGAGCACGACGCAGCCGATGTCGAGGAGTTTGACGGCCCCGGCGATCGTGATGCCGAGGGCTTGGCCGGCTCGCCTGAGCGCCGCGAGGGTTTGCGAATGGCCCGCCTCGGCCGCCTGCACGATGCGGCCGACGGTAGACTGTCCCCCCATTGAGGTGGCGACCTGCAGGGGGAGTCCGGCGGCCCGCAAGATGGCCTCTTGGCCGGCCACCTGTTCCAGACAGCCGTGGGCGCCGCACTGACATGGTGGTCCGTCCATCCCGACGGCCATGTGCCCGATCTCACCGCTCCAGCCGTGCTGGCCACGAAACAGCGCACCGCCCATGACGATGCCGGCGCCCACCCCGATCTCGCCCGAGACATGCAGAAAATCGGCGGGCGCGGCGCCCCGGTCCAGGCGCAGTTCGCCCAGCGCGGCGAAGTTCGCCTCGTTGTCGACCGTGATCGCCAGCCCGTCCAAAGCTCCGGTCCGGGCGAGCAGAGACGAGATGTGGACGTCGCGCCAGCTGAGGTTGGGTGCCAGGCGCAGCAGCCCCTTGTCGACCAGCCCGGGAACGGCCACGCCCGCACCGGCCACGGTCAAGTCCAGCCTCTCGGCCGCAGTGATCGCGGTCGCGGCCAGGTCGGCGACGGTGCTCAGCACCTCGCGCGGGGTTCGCCCCCGCTGGTCCTGCTGTACAACCTCCTGGCAACGGATTCCTCCGGTGAGGTCGATGACGCATGCCGCAATGTAGTCGACGTTGATTTCCAGCCCGAGTCCGGCCGCTCGATCGTCGGCGAGTACCAATCCGGTCGCCGGGCGGCCCGTGGGCCTGGTCTTGCGTGGTTCCAATTCGCCAACCAGACCACCCTCGATCAGGACGTCGACCAGAGCCGAGACGGTGGCCCTGGTCAGTCCGGTCGCCGCTGCCACGTCGGCACGCGACACCGGTTCAGCCGCGCCGGCGATCTGGTTGAGCACCAGCGACAGATTTCGCGTCCGCAGGCTTTCTTGCCGGGCCGGACTGGCCATGCCTTCTCGGTTCCCGGGACCTGCCGAGTCTCCACCCTTCATAGGTGTTGACACTGCCACATCCCCACTCTAAGTTCAGCGACTAAACAAAGCTCATCCGACATGGACCTCACCCTGGGGGAACCACATGACCGTGCCGCGATTGCGGGTGTAGGGCCTCAAGACGTTCCCCGGGGCCCGAGCGCTCGATGGCGTTGACCTGGAGATACTGCCCGGTGAGGTGCACAAGGAGCTCGGGCGGAACGGTGCCGGAAACTCAATTCTGATCAAGGTTCTCGCTGGCGTGCACCAGGCGGACGGCGGTGAGTTCCATGGCCGCGGCGATGTGCCGTGGCCCGATGGACCGTGGCACGGCGATGTCGGACCGCAGAGGGAGGGGCCGTCCATGCACGTAAAGCTCCTGCGATTGCTCGCCTCATCAACCGCGAGCGGCTAGTAGGAGCCATCCACTGAGGGTGTCCCTCAGTCCCGGCAAGAGACCCCCGTAGCGCATTACGAGGGGACCCCCGACCCCGTCCCGGCATCTGCGGCCGGACGACCCCAGAACGTGGGGCGGGGCGCTGACGCTGACAGCACCCCGGCGCACCCCAACCAGTAATCGGCCCGATGAGTCCACACTCCCCCGAGCCCCAGAGGAACGGTTGTGGCACACAGACTTCGAATCCTACGTCACATAGCCGCGACGATGGCCCTTGCCCTCGTCCTCCCCATCCTATCGATGGTCGCCCCGGCGGCCCTGGCATCGCCGGCGCACGCCGCCACTGCGGCACCTGCCTTCAAGGTGCTCGTCTTCTCCAAGACCACCGGATTCCGACACGACTCGATCCCTGACGGCGTCGCAGCCATCCAGAAGCTCGGCGAGGAACAGGACTTCGCGGTCGACGCCACCGAGGACAGCGCGGCGTTCACCGACGAAAATCTGGCGCAATACCAGGCCGTCATCTTCTTGTCCACGACCGGCGACCCGCTGGGCACGCAGGACCAAAAGGACGCCTTCCAGCGCTATATCCAGCACGGCGGCGGTTTCGCCGGCGTCCACGCCGCTTCCGACGGCGGTTACAGCTGGCCGTGGTACGGCAAGCTCGTCGGCGGGTACTTCAAGTCGCACCCGGCGATCCAGAACGCCACCGTCAAGGTCGAGGACCCGGCGCACCCGTCGACCGAGGGTCTGCCGACATCGTGGAAGCGCAACGACGAGTGGTATGACTACCAGGCCAACCCTCGTGGCACCGTGCACGTGCTGCAGTCGATGGATGAGAAGTCCTACAACGGCGGCACGATGGGCATCGACCACCCGACCACGTGGTGTCAGGACTACGACGGCGGCCGGTCGTGGTACACGGGGCTCGGTCACACCAAGGAGAGCTTCAGCGAGCCGGAGTTCCTGAAGATGCTCCTCGGCGGCATCAAGACCGCGGCGGGTGCGGTGAAGGCCGACTGCGCGGCCTCGCAGAGCGCCAGCTTCGAGAAGGTCACCCTCGACAACAAGACGTCGAACCCGATGATGCTGGACATTGCAAAGGACGGGCGGGTCTTTTACATCGACCGGCTGGGCGACGTCAAGGTCGTCAAGCCGACTGGCGGCACGGTGACGGCCGGTCACCTGAACGTGTTCACCGCCAACGAGAGCGGGCTGCTCGGGCTGGTGCTGGACCGTGACTTCGACTCCAACCACTGGGTGTACCTGTTCCACTCCCCGGTGGGCGAGACCGTGGACCGGCTGAGCCGGTTCACGGTCACGGGAGACACGCTCGACATGTCGAGCGAGAAGAAGGTGCTCGACGTGCCGGTGCAGCGAGCCGAGTGCTGTCACCACGGTGGCGGCATGCTGATGGATCGCAAGACCGGTGATCTCTGGCTGGCTGTGGGCGACAACACCAACCCGTTCGCCTCGGACTCCTACACCCCGATCGATGAGCAGCCGGGCCGTGAGGCGTGGGACGCGCAGCGCACCTCGGGCAACACCAACAGCCTGAGTGGCAAGCTGCTGCGGATCCACCCTGAAGCGGACGGCACCTACAGCGTGCCGGCGGGCAACCTGTTCGCTCCGGGGACGGCGAAGACGAAGCCTGAGATCTACAGCATGGGCTTCCGCAACCCCTTCCGGATCGGCCTCGACCCGAAGACCGGGAATCCGATGGTCGCCGACTACGGTCCTGACGCCGGGTCTCCGAGCGCCACGCGGGGTCCGGAGAACACGGTGGAGTGGAACCTGATCACCAAGCCGGGTAACTACGGCTGGCCGTACTGCACCGGTCCCAACACCCCGTACATCGAGTACGACTTCGCCACCAAGAAGTCGGGATCGGCGTTCAACTGCGCCGCCCCGGTCAACAAGTCGCCCAACAACACCGGGCTGACCAACCTTCCGCCGGCGATACCGGCGACGGTCTGGTACCACTACAACACCGACCCGAACCAGTTCCCCGAGCTGCAGGGGGGCGCGCCGATGGCGGGCCCGGTCTACCGGTATGACGCGGACCTGAAGTCGGACGTCAAGTGGCCGGCGTACTGGGACGGCAAGGCGATCTTCGGCGAGTGGAACACCAACAAAATGTTCTCGTTCCAGCTGAATGAGGACACCACCAAGCTCGTCAAGATCAACCAGATTCTCAAGTCCATGAGCTTCAAGCGGCCCATGGACATCAAGTTCGGCCCTGACGGTGCGCTGTACCTGATCGAGTGGGGGTCCGGGTTCGGCGGTGACAACGCCGACTCGGGTGTCTACCGGATCGAGTACGTCAAGGGCAACCGGCCGCCGGTCGCCCGTGCCTCGACGGACAAGGCCGACGGTCCGCTGCCGCTGACCGTGAAGTTCTCCAGTGAGGGGACCAAGGACCCCGACGGCAAGGCGCTCACCTACGCCTGGGACTTCGGTGACGGCACGGACGGCACGACCGACGCCAACCCCACGCACACCTACACCAAGGCGGGCGAGTACAACGCGGTCCTGACCGTCACCAACGCCGACGGCATGACCGCCAAGGCCAGTGTGACGATCACCGCGGGCAACACCCGGCCCACCGTGAAGGTGGACCTGCCGCCGAACGGCGGATTCTTCGACTTCGGCGACCAGGTGAAGTTCAAGGTAACCGTCACCGACCCCGAGGACGGCCAGATCGACTGCAACGAGGTCCAGATCCAGGCGATCCTCGGCCATGACGGTCACGGTCACCCCCTCGACCAACTCAAGGGTTGCGAGGGCATCGTGCAGACCAACGAGGGCGGGCACGGCGCCGACGAGAACCTCTTCTATGCGATCGAGGCCAGCTACACCGACCACGGCGCCGCCGGCGGGGCCAAGCCGCTGACCGGGCGGGGTCAGGTCATGTTGCAGCCCAAGCACAAGCAGGCCGAGCACTTCTCGGCGACCGGCCGGGTGAAGGACAGCAAGGCCACCACCCCCCATGGCATACAGACGGAGACCACCGGAGACCCGCTGGGCGGCGGCCGGAACATCGGGTACATCCGGGACGGTGACTGGTGGTCGTACGACCCGGTGAACCTGACCAACATCGACGCGGTCCGGCTGCGGGTGGCCTCCAACAACTCCGGTGGGACTGTGCAGGTCCGGCAGGGTGACCCGGAGAACGGGAAGCTGCTCGGGACGGCCGATGTGCCGGGCACCGGCGGCTGGCAGAAGTACGTCGATGTCACGACGAAGCTGACCAACGCGTCGACCGACAGCGGCCCGCTGTACTTCATCGTGCGCAAGCCGGCGAGCGCGGGCGACGACGCCTTCTTGATCAATGCCAACTGGGTCGACTTCATCGGCAAGGGTGTCACCGACAGCCAGCGCCCGGTGGTGACTGCGTCGGCGAACCCGACCTCGGGCACCGCGCCGCTGAAGGTCGACTTCACCGCGTCGGCCACCGACCCCGACGGCAACCTGCCGCTCACCTACAAGTGGGACTTCGGGGTGAAGGGAGCCCCGCAGTCGACGACCGCGAACGCGAGCTACACCTACAGCGCGCCGGGAACGTACACCGCCGCGGTCACCGTGACCAACTCCAAGGGCGCGGCGACGACCAAGGAGATCTCAATCAAGGTGGACGCGTCGAACACGCTCTGCCTGACCGGACGTTCCGACGACTTCCTGGGCACTGAGCTCAACCACGACCGCTGGTCGGTCATCCGGGAGAACCAGGACCTCAAGGTCGAGGACGGCAAGCTCGTCATCCCGACGTCGAACACCGACATCTACGGATCCAACAGCGGCTCGCCGAACATCGTCGTGCAGCCGGCGCCGTCAGGCGCCTGGATGGCCACCACCAAGGTCACGCTCAACGCCCGCGACGCCTACCAGCAGGCGGGCCTGATCCTGTACGGAGACGACGACAACTACGCCAAGATGGTGCTGCAGGGCCGCGGCACCGACAACCACGCCAACCGCGTCTTCCAGTTCATCCGCGAGGAGAACGGCGATCCCAAGGAGGTGACGGCCAGTAACACGGCCCAGCTCGGGGACGCCTACCCCGACACCGTGTACGTGCGGTTCATCAGTGACGGCACCAACCTGACTGCTCACTACTCGGCGGACGGCATCAACTTCACCGCGATGCCGGAGACGAAGCCGCTCGCCGGGATCAAGAACCCGAGGATCGGCATGTTCGCCATCACCGGGACCGGCAACCGCCCGGTGATCGACGCCCACTTCGACTGGTTCCACATCACCCCCGACGACACGGCGACCAAGCCGGGTCCGAACGAGGAGTTCGACAGCACCACGCTCGACCAGTGCCGCTGGGACTCGATCGTGCGCCACGACCCCTCGGCCGTGCGGGTGACCGGTGGCAACCTGGAGATCGACACCTCCAAGGGAGACATCTACGGCACCGACAACAGCAACCCGAAGAACTTCATCGTGCAGAAGGCGCCGGCCGGCGACTGGACACTGGAGACCAAGGTTGACGGCAGCGCCTTCAACGAGCGGTACCAGCAGGCCGGCCTGATCGTCTACAAGGACGACGCCAACTACGTGAAGTTCGACTTCGTCACCGACAACCAGCCCGGCGAGGCCGTCGCCCGGCGGCTCGAGCTGCGCAGCGAGATCGACGACGTGGTCCAGAACCCGCAGCCTGCGGTCAGCAACCTCACCAGCGGCGTGACCTGGCTGCGGCTGAAGAAGGAAGGCGACACCTTCCACGGCTACTACTCCGCCGACGGCAAGACGTGGACCGAGATCGCGTCGAACGGCAACCCGACGCCGGTCAAGAACGACGTCGTCTCGGCGAACGCGAGAGCCGGACTCTACGCCTTCGGCGTCAATCAGACGGCGTCGAAGACGGCCAAGTTCGACTACTTCCACCTCACTCCGGCGGTCGAAGAAGACAGGACGCCGCCGGTGACGACCGCGAAGACCGACCCGGCACAGCCGGACAGCGGCTGGTTCACCGGTCCGGTCACAGCCACGCTGACCGCCGCCGACGAGGACAAGGGCAGCGGCGTCGACCGTACCGAGTACAAGCTGGACGGTGGCGACTGGACGTCCTACACCAGCCCGGTCATCGTCTACGGCGACGGCTCGCACACGCTGGCCTACCGCTCGGCCGACAAGGCCGGCAACGTCGAGGACGCCAAGACCCTCACGGTCAAGGTGGACGCGACGGCGCCGATGACCACCGCGAAGTTCGCCTCGGCGAACGACGACGGGTGGCACAACGGCGCGGTGCCGGTGACGCTGACCGCGACGGACGCGACGTCCGGCGTGGCCAAGACCGAGTACTCCACGGACGGCGGCCCTTGGACGCCGTACACCGCGACGGTCACGATCACGGGCGAGGGGCAGCACGAGCTGCGCTACCGCTCGACCGACAAGGCCGGGAATGTGGAGGACATCAAGGCCGTCACGGCCAAGATCGACACGAAGGCACCGACCGTGTTTGTCTCCGGCGTGGCAGCCGGCGAGAAGTACGGCGACAGCCAGGACCTGGCCATCAGCTGGCAGGCCGTCGACTCCGGGTCCGGGATCGCGTCGGTGAGCGGCACGCTCGACGGCAAGCCGTTCACCTCAGGCACGGTCCTGGCCTTGCACGAGCTCGGCCTGGGCAAGCACACGCTCAGCGTCACCGCCGTCAACAAGGCCGGCAATCGGACCGAGCAGACCGTGAAGTTCACCGTCGTCACCTCGACGGCCGACATCGCGAGCCTGATCGACCGCTTCGAAAGCACCGGAAAGCTCACCCCGCTGGGCGCCCACAAGCTCCACGGCAGGCTCGACGGCGCGATCGACGCCGAGAACAAGGCCAAGTCCAACGACAAGACCATCGATGAGCTGGAGAAGTTCAAGGCCTTCGTCAACGACGACAAGAACGTCTCCGACGACCATGTCCGGGCCACGCTCCTGCGCGACGCCGACGCACTGATCATTCAGTACGGCGGCACGCCGAAGGGCTGACCACCGGCCACGACCCCGACGAGGTGCCGGGCGACCGAAAGGAACCCCGGCACCCCGCTGAACCGACCAGGGTGCCCCGCGACACCTGCCGCAGGGCACCCGCCCCGTTCCGCTCGCATCACTACATGCGTCCAACGTCCATCAGGAGGTGGCCATCATCAGCCGACGCAGGGAACCGACGGTGGTCCGGAATTCGACCCGAGGTCGGGTGCTCACACTCGCGGCCGCATTCACGCTCGGCGCGCTTCTCGTCGGCGGCCTGGTGTTCGCCGGAACCCGGGCGAGTTCGACCGAGCGGACGGCCGACCGGATTCGCGTCGAGGCCGCCCAGCGGGACAAGGCGCAGATCAAGACCCTGACCGAGCTGGCCCGTACGACCGGCGACCGGCTCGTCCCTGTGCTCGACGGCCTGGACCGGGCCATGCCCGCTGCCGGCAGCACCCGACCCACTGCGGTGACCTCCGCCGACGTCGCAGGTTGGCGGCGTGCGGCCACCGCAGCCGTCGAGGCCTTCGCCGATCCACCCTCCGGCGAGACCGCTACCAACGTTGCGAGGGCGAGCCTTGCCTCCGCCGTACGACAGATCGCCACCACCGTCGACACATACGCGACCTCGCGGGCACTGACCGGTTCCGCCCGCGAGACCGTGGTGGCCCTCGCCGTACGGCAGCGCGCCGACGCGATCTTCACCTGGTCGACCGGGGCCACGGCGCTCGACGCCGCGAACACGGAAGCAGGCCACGGACACCAGCACGTGTTCTTGCCGGCATCCCCCGGCAGCGGAGCACTCACCCCCGACGACGAACCCGAAGGAAGGCACCGATCATGAAGATGACACGGAGGTACGCCACGACGACTGTCCTGTTCACCGGGCTCGTCCTGCTGCTCGGCGCACCGGCAGCGTCCGCCCATAGCGGCCCGATCGAGCTGGAAGTGACCGGGGATGGCAGCCACGACATCAACGTGCTGGTCACCTGGAAAAAGGACGGCCATCCGGTCAGAGACATCGTCGAAGCGACGCTGTTCGCAACCTCCACCGACGGCCGTTCCTTCGGTCCGGTCCGGCTCAACTCGGCGCCCGAAGGCCAGAACCTCTACCACTCCGCCCAGCCGCTGCCGAGCGGCCAGTGGAATGTCACGGTGACCACGACCAAGCCTGCCAAGGCGCATGCGACGGCGAACGTGACGGCGCGAGACATCGCCGCACCCAGGAAAGCGGCAACCGTGCCAGACCGTGGGAACTCGATCGGCATGCCACTGAAGATCGGCGTCATCGCCGTCGTGGCGGCCATCGGCGTCGCGGCCTGGAGACGCCTGGTTCATCGCAAGCGCCTATGAGTGGGCGGCGGAGCCGTTGCTGCCGCTGGGCGAACGCGGCCCGATTCCTGACCTGCGGCAGTCATCCAGGCACCGCCTGGTCTCCTGATACCTGAACGTCTGGACCGAGTCCTGTGACGCTCATTGTCCGGGTGTCCGATCCGCGTGGGCTGCGGGGACGCCTGAAGTTAATTTTCGGCAGCTCCCCGCCCTTGGGCGGTCTCCTTCGTCATGCCCGTCACGCTTGGCGAGAAGACCTGCACATTCACCGTCACGGTCTGGTCGCCTCCTTCCACTGGTGCGTGATCTTCTTCAGTACAGCCTCGAAGGACGGATCGCGCCCGACATCGGAGGTCATGGGGGCTGGAAGGCGAAACGAATCACCATCGTGGCGACTGATGCGGATCCAATAATCGTAGTTCCCGTGGTATCCGCCCACTTTGTCTACCTTGATCTCCGAAATCTCATGCCAGGCAGCGGCGGAGCGACCAAGCAGCCTCCGCGTCTGGATACCGTGCGCGTCTACGATCGTGCGCCCAAGCGCCATGCCGGCCAGCCACGGGGCTGCCGGAATCCCCATCAGGCCGAATGCCGAGAGGAACGCGCCGATGTCGGTCTCTCGTGACCACCCTGTTGCCAGAGCAACGATGGAATAGGCAGACAACGCAACCACACCCGCGAACCACAACCACCAGGTGTTCCGCTGAGAGGCTCTGTATTCGACTCTCTGCACGGTTTTTACCCTATAGGTCAACGCCGTTGCGTTCAGGGTCCTTGCGTGATCGCGATCTGTCCGGCCGCCGGCGACCGGCAGTGACGGACGAGCAACCGCCGCCACAAGCGAAACCCCAGGTCAGAAGCCCCCGACCGTACGGGTTTCCGCCCAGGGGTGGCGGCAGGGTCGTTGCGTGTAGGCGGTCTGTCCGGTTGATCATGCGATTCCGAGGGCCGTGAGGGGCCGTCGAGGGTCGCGGACGGTGTGGCGGCAGGCGGCGATGTTGGTGTGGCCGTCCTGGCGGAACGCGCTGAATTGCCGTCGACCTGACTGACGCGGCCGACGCCGGAGACCCGTCGGATCCGCCACCTCAGTTCGCGGGCGCGCCACCGTACCCCGTTACCTCAGTGCGTCCAGGAGAACACGCTCACGCTCGGTGCTCAGGCCGGCCCGGCGGGGTCGGTCAAGACCCTGCTCCCGCTCCCAACGCAGCGCGTCCGCCAGCAGTTGGGCCCTGGGCCGGTGCCGCAGCCCGGCCGCGCTCGCTGCGGCGCCGTTGCGGGCGCTGAAGCCGGCCCAGTCCGGGTCGGCCATCCACATCGCGAGCGACTCCGGGCCCATGAACTGACCGACTGCCTGCCCGAGCAGCCAGTCGGGGTCGGCCTCCACCACCGGCCCGGTGTGCCCGCCGATCTCCCGCGACAGTGCGACCCACTCCCCGAAGGGCACGATCGGGCCGACCGCGTCGTACGTTCCGGTCGTCCCCTTCTCCGCACAGTCCAGCAGCCAGGCCGCGAGATCCCGCACGTCGACCACCTGCGTCGGGATGCCGGGGGAAGCCGGCACCAACAGCGGCGCCAGCGGGTCGCGCGCCGCGCGGCCGACCCAGTAACCGGTGCGGCCACTGTGGTCGCCCGGGCCGCCGATCAGTCCCGCCCGCGCGATGAGGAGCCGGTCGCCCACCGCGGCCGTCGAGGCTTCCTCACAAGCCACCTTGGCCTCCCCGTACTCCTCGCGGTCGACCTCGTCCCGCTCGGACGCCGGGAGCAGTTCCGCCGACTCGTCCGCGTCCGGCTCCGCGTGGGAGGCGTATGCACTGACCGACGACACATACGACCAGTGGCCTGCCCGCTCGCCGAGCGCCCCCAGCGCCCCACGGACGAAACCCGGCTGCCACGACACCTCGACCACGGCGTCCCAGTCCCGGCCCCCCAGTCCTTCGTATGCCGACAGGTCACGCCGGTCCGCGGCGACCAGCGCCGCACCCTCTGCCACTTCGCCGCTCTCTCCGCGGGCCAGGCAGGTCACCCGATGCGCGCGTTCCAGTGCCTGTCGCGAGACCTCGCGGCCCACCCACGCCGTTCCACCCAGTACCAAGATCTCCATCGGCCCACTCAAACACGGACCATGAGCCTGCGCGCCCTGCTTCGCCGAGAGCGGAGCGGCCCGCCGGGAAGAGCTCCGGTTTCCGCACCAGCTGGATCTGTCACCGCTGACAAGGCGGCGAACTATCGCGTGGATGTGTGACCATCGCGCCATTGCCCGAATTGCTAAATATTGCGCCTGTTACCCGATTGGCGCCGCGTTGACGGCGGAGTGCGGTTTGGGGCGGTGGGATGCACGGGTGGACGGAAAGGGCTTACCGCCGAGCGCGGCCGGGGTGGATGCCACTCCCAGTGAATGGCAGGGGCATGCCCATACGAAGTCTGTGACCGTTACAGTTGCCGGTTACTGAAATGTCCGCATTGCGTAACGGGGGTCGGATTCTCCGCCGACGCCGGGGCGGGTGTTCCAAGGTGTGGATCCTCGGCTTGTTGGGCCGGGACCCGTATCGCGCAGCATGGCCCTTGTCGGGGCCTGGGCGCCGTTCACTTGAGGGGACATCAGTGTCTGCTTCTCTTACCGTCCGTCGTCTTGTCGCCACCGGTCTGGTGGCCGGTTCCGCCGTTGCCGTGGCGGCGATGCCGGCGTCCGCCGCCGACGGCCACCAGTGGGGCCGTCACCACCATGAGGACTCCAGGGTGGTGCTCGGTGACATCCAATACAACAGCCCGGGCCGTGACGACTACTCCAACCGTTCGCTGAACGCGGAGTGGGTCGAGGTCACCAACACCGGTCGCCGGGCGGTGAATCTGGACGGATGGACGCTGTCGGACAGGGACGGCAACCGATACCGCTTCGACGACCTGCGCCTGGCCGGCCAGGCCACGGTCCGGGTCCACACCGGTTACGGCCGTGACACCCGCACCGATGTCTACCAGGACCGCAGCGACTACGTCTGGGACAACCACTCCGACCGCGCCACTCTGCGCAACGACGACGGCCGGGTCGTCGACACCGAGTCCTGGGGCCGTGACCGTGACCGCGACCACCGCTACGGTGACCACCGCTACGGTGACCACCGGCAGCGCCGCTGACCCGACCCCCGCCCGCCACTGACTGCGGGCACTCCTGGGGAACCCGGGCGTGCCGCCATCCCCAGCCCCGGGGTGGCGGCACGCCACTGGCGCGTTCACCGGCCTTGTCACGGCGTGAGGCGCGCCGGGGCAGCACGGACCGGACACGCACCGGGAACCTGGTGCGTGCATCCTGCGGTACATGGCCGCGCACGCTACGTTCAACGACGCACGTACACGACAGGCACGGGGTGTCCGGCCGACGCTGTCGCCCGATCGAAGCGAAAACTCTCTGACCGTCGCAACCAGAGCCGGCTGCGACGGTCACAGTCGACAGCGAGTGTCGACGACTCCGGACAGCGGTTGCCAATCCTGGCATTCCGGGACGCCCGAATACGCCCCGCACAAGGGCGCCCCTCCGCCATGCGAATGCCACCACATCCGACGCCGCGCCCTGATCCACCGGGAATAACGGGACAGCCCTCAGGAACGCCGCTCCCTGATGGGCTCCGGCCGCAGCTGCTGCGGAGCCGATTTCAGATGGGCCGAGGGGTCCGGGCTGGGACCTCTTCACAGGCGATCCGACCTGCGACCTCGCCGCCGAGTTACGCCCGTCGTTCCCCCGGTCGCGCGTACAGCGGGATCACTGTCCTGGGCGCAATGCGAACGGGACGCAGGCAGGAGAGGGTGGAGGTATGACCGTATTCGTATCACTGAATCCCCCAGGGGAGACACCACCTGCCGAGGGCTGCATCAGCGAAGCCCACCAGGAGCGCCCGGACGGAGGCATCTGGGAACACCCCGCCCTGTGGGCGGGACTCATTCTGCTGGGATCGGTCATCTTTGCCGCGTTCTTCATCGCGCGGATCTTCGGATACGGATGACCGACCCCGGCGCCGGCCGGTGACCGGACCAGGCCCCGGCCGGCGTCGACTGCGGCGAGCACCGGGCAGAGGTACCGGATCGTCGGGATCACCCGCCGCCGGCGTCGGGGCCTGACCAGGCAGGCCAGGCGGGCGGTGTTCGCCGCCGACCTGATCGGCCGGGACTTTACCGCCCCCCGTCCCGGGATGCGGCTGGTCGGTGACATGACCGAACTCGTCACACTGGAAGGGAAGTTGTATCTGGCGACCTGCATCGATCTCGCGACGCGGGAGGTGATCGGCTGGGCGATGGCCGACCACCACCGCGCCGAGCTGCCGGTCGCCGCCCTGCGGATGGCGGCCGGACGCGGCACTCTGGAGGACGGCTGCATCATGCATACCGATCGCGGCAGCGAATACACGAGTGACGAATTCCGCACGGAGATACGGAAGTTGCGCATGAGGCAGTCGATGGGGCATGTCGGTTCTTGTTACGATAACGCTGCCGCGGAAAGCTGGTTCGCCGTTCTCAAAGCGGAGATCGGAACCACCGTCTGGGGGACCCGCGAGGCCGCTCGGGCCGATGTCTTCCGTTACATCGAGATCGAGTGCAACCGCAGCCGACTCCGCAGGCACCCCGAGTACGGGTACGTCACCCCACTCGAAACGAGAACCTTGCTCAGGCAAGACCTCACCCCCGCAGCGTAAACACCGGCTGTCCAGGAGCCGGGGGGAACTTCACAGGGGGCCTCCCCCTGAGTGGTGGACACGCTGATACTGGATCTGTTTGATCTGGAGGAAGCGAGAAGACTGCCGATGGCGATGAAGGCCTACTCGGACGAGTTCAAGGCCGATGCTCGCCGAAGATTTGAGCACGCTGGCCATCCTCGCCGCAATCCGTGCGGGCCGCAGTTGGATTGCCGAATCGGCTGCCGTCGATCTGTCGCTCACGACCGTCGCCGCCAGCCGCAGCGCGGGGATCGGCGAACGACGGGCAACCCACGGGGAACCCGTCATGGTGCGCGCGCACATACGCGGTGTCCCATCGGCGAGCTTCAGCTTCCACACCGACCGGGGCAAAGTCCACCGACGAACGCTGCCAGACTCTGGCGTGGGCACCACCGAGTGGCACACGACATCGGAAGACTCGGCCTTCGTCCGGATCGAGGTACGCCATCCGCATGGCCATATGGCCGCTCTCACGAACCCGATCGTTCTGACCTGACCTCCAGATTGCCTCGGGACGGCTTACGGAGGCGTCGAAGGCAGATGAGTTGCAGGCCAGCTGGAGCAGGCCCAAATGGAGGTCAGCGCGTCGTTCGTAGCGGATGCGGAGCCGTTTGAAGGTGCAGCCAGGCGAAAGCGCGTTCGACCACCCAGCGCACCTGGCCCAGCCCGGAACCGTGGGCACGCCGCGTCCGGGCGATCACCGGCTTGATGCTGCGCTTCCACAGCAGGCTGCGGTACTTGTTGAAGGTAGCCGCGGTCTGCGTACAGTCGCCGGGGCTTGCGATGCGGGCGACCCTGCAGCCCCCGGATCGGCGGGACCGCATCAAGTAGCGGTCGGAGCCGGGTGACGTCGTGGCGGTTGCCGCCGGTGAGCGTGACGGCGAGCGGAGTTCCAAGGCGGTCGACGATCACATGGTGCTTGGAGCCGGGACGGGCACGGTCGACCGGCGAGGGGCCGACGTAGTCCCCCCTTTGAGAGCCCAGACGTGCGACCCGTCCACGGCGCAATCATCCAGCTCCAGAAGGTCCGGCTGGCGCAGCTCGGTCAACAGAGTGGCGTGCAGACGGGGCCAGACCTCGGCCTCGGTCCAGTCCCGCAGCCGACGCCACGCCGTCACCCCCGAGCAGCCCACCGCCTCGGCCGGAACGTCGCCCTGGTCGACGCCCGCCCGCAGCACGTACAGCACGCCCGCGAGCGCCGCCCGGTCCGGAACAGGTAGTCGCCCGGGGTGGCGGTGGCGCCGCTCGGGAGCAGGTGGCAGCAGCGGAGCCACGCGCTCCCACAGGTCGTCCGGAACAAGATCAGTACGCGCGCGGGACACCCTGTCGACCAAGGTCCTCAAGCGCAATCCCCGCAGCTCAACTCATTCCAAAACGATCAGTAAAGACGATGTCCTGCGCGGTGAGGGACGTGGCGCGTGTAGCGGCACAGGGCCGCGACAGGTCTGAGGCCGGGTCGTTGCCGGGGCGTGACGACGAGTAGGCCTACGGGAGCCTGGAGGCCAGGAGATCGTCGGCTCGATCACCCGACTTCGGCCCCCGGCGTCCGCCCGATCCGATTCCGTTGCGGGCCATGGGCTTCAGCCGGCCGGGGGCATCCAGTGCGCGTCCGACAGGACGCGCAGGGCGGGAACGCAGTCGGCCTCGCGCTGCCAGGGGCCGGCCGCCGGGGCGTCACGACGGCCGCGCGGGGCGAGAGGCCGTTCGTGGTCGGCCACGTCGTCGGACCAGGCGGATTTGGCGTGCCGCAGCACGACCAGGCATCGGGAGTCGCCCGAGGTCATGGTGTCACCTGGTGCTGGTGGCCTACCTCGCGCGCGAGGTCCAGCCCGAGGACGCGGTCGAAATGGGCGAACATCTCGAACTTGGCACCGGCCGCCACGTCCGCGTCCCTCTCCACGCTGCGCAACATGTCCAGGACGGCGGGGACGCCCAGATTGTCGGCGAGCGCGGCATGAGCCTGTCGCAGCAGGTCGACAGGGATCGGCCTGGATGGCTCCTGCGCCCAGTCGGCCACCAGTTGCCGCCAGTGCCGCAGTGTCCGCCGGGCCTCGACGAGCGCGGCACCGGTGACCATGACGGGCGTGCGGTAGGCATGGCCGAGCAACAGCATCCTGACAGCCAGCGGGTCGGTTCCCTCTGGGGCGGCTGTGTCCGGGGAGCCTGGGCCTCCCTCGTCCGGGGGTGCTGTGCCAACCCGGCCCACATCGATCCGTACCCCGCCGACGCTGCCCTGCTGGTCAGTACCGTGCGCGAGCACATGCACGTCGGCAGCAGCGCTCGGTGTCCCGCTCGGATCGTGAGCACGGACGGTGGCGGGCGGGTGGATGCCGAGTACGGCCATGACCCGGTCGAGCGCCTGAACTTGCTCCTGCGGCAGGTCCGGCACGGTGAGCACCGTGAGGGTCTGCAGGCCGTGCAGCTCAGCGGTGCGCGCCAGTACGTCGCCGAGCAGCAGCACACGCAGGTGCACTGCACCGATCCCGTTGTCGGTGACCGGCAGATGGACGCAGATGCGCAGGAGGTGGCGGTGCGCGGAGGGAATCTCCACGAGGCGACCCGTGCGGGCGTCGGCGATACGCAGCATGCTGCGGAGGCTAGTCGTGGAAACCTCCGGTACACAGGAAGCTGGCAGATGAAGCCTTGGGTCACCGTCGTCGCGCTCCTCCTGGGCGTAGGAGGCGCTGGCGAGACGGCGCAGGGCCCCAGCCCGACACCAGGGACGACGGCTCCGACAAGCTCGGGACCTCGGATTCCGTGAAGCTTTGGCCTCTGTCGCCGGTCCGGAGATTTGGCCTCTGTCGCCGGTCCGGAGAAGAGAGCAGGAGCCCGGACTTACATGGGTCCGGGCTCGCGCGCTACTCCTGCAGTGGCTGCGCGAGGCGTCGGGCAGCGTCCTCCGCTCGAAGGAGCCAAGCCTCCCGCTCCAGGATCTCCGGGTCCGTCAACAGCCGTAGTAGCGGTGCTTCGAGCTTTACCGCCTCCACCACCGTGCCCGTGGGCTCTTCCGGCGTGCTCAGCGCGTTCTCCTTCGGTTCTCAGTGGGGACAACGACGGGCTCAGGTCAAGAGACGGGGCGCACCCGTCCGGGCGGCCGGCCCAAGGGTCGCCGCCGCGGGGCGGGGCGCACTCTGCTGGGCGGCTGCGGCCCGGGTGGCAGGGCCGGTGAGGCCCGGTGGGAGGGTCGCCGCGAGTCGGCCGCCGTGGTGCGCGGCGAGATCGGCCATCGTCTTCAGGGCGGCGAGGTCGGCTGCGCTGAACCGGCCTGGCTGGCCCTGGGCACGCTGCACGATCCCCTGCGCGTGTTCGGCCACCGCACTGTAGGGCCCGGCCGCTGGCCCGGGACCGGCAGGCAGCTCCGAGGGCGGCAGCTGCTGCCAGGCCTCGCGGAACTCCGCTACACGGCGGTGCGGGGAGGCGCTGAGCTCCTTGCCCATTTCGGTGTCCGCCCAGGCCTGGAAGGCCTTGGCGATCTCGCGAGAGGCCTTCATGGCGTCGTCCCGCGTGGCGTACGGCAGCGGGGCGTTCGACCGCAAGGTGCTGCGCAGCTGGCAGATTTCAGCGAGATTCTGGTCCTGGGCGGCGGTCACGGCGTCGGGCCGCTCGCTGCGCGGACTGCTGTAGGCCAGGGCCGCGTCAGAGACCTTGAGCAGCGCCTCGGCGGTCGGCAGGTCCGGGCGCGTGGCGCCGCTGCGCAGCCGGTCGGCCCCGGCCTGCGCCCAGCGGGCGATGGTGTCGCAGGTGCGGGCGGAGAACGTGCGCCAGAACCCCTGGACGCGCACGTCGTCGGCCAGCCGCTCGAAGTAGGGGCCAGCCTTCTCCTTGATGACGTCCCACAGATGGGCGGTAGCGCCGCGGACGGTCTGCAGCTGCTGCCATTGCGGCGAGTCCTTGAGCGCCGGAGCATGACGATCGGCCTCCTGCAGGGCCGTGTTGACCGCGGCGGCTGCCAGTTGAGGGTCGGCCGCACTGGCGGAGGCAGCGGCCGCGGGCTGCGGACCCACACTGTCCGTTGCAACCTGTGGGCTGGGCACCGTGCGCCGCCACTGCTGTTCCAGAATGCGCAGATCGTTGTCGACGGCGGCGCGGAGGTCCTGGGCGGTGCCCAGGTCGGGCGGAACGATGTCGGCCCATGCCTCCTCCACCCGCTCGAACGCCTCGGGCAGGCCCACCGGTTCGATGAGGTTGGCAGCCCACAGGTCTGCGGGACCATAGGCGTTCCCCGGATCGGTGCGGCCCGCTTCCGTGGAAGCAGCGGACGCTGCGGGCGGGACCGCTGGCGCCTGCGTCAGGGTCGAGACGCCAACGGGTGTCTTCAACTTCCATGTCGGGGCGCCGTAGCCGTCGTACAGGACCCCGTCGCGTGCGGTCCACCCCGCCCCGTCCGGGAGGTCGTTTCCGGTCCACAGCGGAAGCTTGCGCTGCGCCTCGGGCATCGCCGCCTCGGCATTCGCTCGCGCCCGCTCCTCCAGTGGGGATGGCGGCGCCGCTTGCGGGGCAGGGACGGGCGGCTGGCTGACCCGGGAGACCTCGGCGGCCGCCTGGATAGGGTCAACGGTGGGTGTGGCCATGGGGGCTTCTCCATACGGTCGGGTGTCGCGGGCGGGAGCAGCGGCTCCGGAACATTGGCTGGCAGGAGCGGTTCGGCGATCTCCGGGACGTCATCTCGCTGCTGGCTGATCGCTTCGGCGTGCGGCGGGGTGCGTGCAGGGCGTATCGCGTCGCCGGTGGCCAAATCGGCTTCCTCGGTGGGCGTGCTCATGGGGGCCGCGTCCTCGTCTTGGGCGAAGAGGCCGAGCGGTGCGCCGGGGGTCAGCACCACAGGCAGCGGATTGCTGGCCCGTGCGGTGTCCGGGCCGAGCGTTTCAGAAGTGGCGGGTGGCGCGGGCGCTGGGCACCCGGACCGCGGGTTTGGGGGTGAACAAGCCGTGGGCTTGCCTGGCAGCGGCGGCCACGCTTTGCGGCACGGGGGCGGCGTTCAGTGTCGCAGTGTCCGGCTTGGTGGGCGGCGGGGGTTCTGGGGCTGCCGGCGTCGCCACGGTTTCGGGCACGTACTCGTCGTACTCGCTGACGGCTCCGGGACGGCGGGTACCGGTGCGGTCGCGAGGGCTGTCGGTTCCCCGGGCTGCTGCTCGGAGGCAACGACTTCCATCGGGTGGGCGTCGGCCTGCAGAGCAACCCCCTCAGGCGCAAACCGTCCCTCGTCCCCCATCGATTCCTCCCTTCGCGTGAGTACGGTCTCTGCGGCGCGACAACACCTCTACAACGGCGCGTCCAGTTCAGCGGTGCGCCGAGCCAGTTCGGCCGCCGCCGGATGCGCGGCCGCCGTGGTGGTGGCCTCGGCGGTGACCAGGTACACCTCGAACGCCTCGTCGGCGTCGGGCGGTGGCGGCACCAGCGGCGGCGGGCCCTGGTGGCGACCGCTGGCACAGGCGGCCAGCTGCAGGCGGGGCGTGAACGCGTGCAGGGTGTTGATCCAGTCGGCCTCGGCAAGCTCCCGCCCGGCTGCCTGTTCGCCTGCATAGGTGCGCAGCCAGCCGATGTACAGGGCGGTCAGGTGCTCGACGACGGGAGGGTGGCGGTACCAGCAAGGCGGAATGTTGTTGTGGAGTTCGAATGTGCGGCGCAGCCAGGTGACCCAGGTCGCGAGTTCGCGCATCCGGGCACGCCGCTCCGGCGGTTGCATGGCAGCCCACACCCACCGCTGAGGCTCCTGCTTAGCGGCGGTCGGTGTCGGCCACAGGGAGGCGGGGTTGTCGAGGGCGTCAGACACGGGTGTCGGCCTTCCCGGGTGCGGCGGGTTTGGTGAAGCTGACCGTCCCCGTCGGAGGAACGGGGGCGGTCAGCAGCTTCTTGAGGTCCTTGTCGCGGAAGGTGAGCCGCATCCTGACCTTGATCGGGGGCTGGTTGGAGTACTGGGCGATCGCGGTGAAGTCCGGCAGCTGTTGCAGGGAGTGGACCGGGGCGAGGTCGGTCTCGGTGGCGGAGGTGTTGGTGGAGTGCTCGCCACGGGAGCGGCCGTGGGAGGTGCGCATCACTTCAGTGCGTCCGTACAGGCCGGAGAAGTAGCGCAGGGTCTCCAAGTCACCGCAGCCGGGCAGCAGCATCCGCAGGCCGCTCGCGGAGAGCACGGTGTTGGCCTTCTGCGTGCCGAGCCGGTCGCGGAGCTGGGACAGGTCGTGCCACACCGTCAGGACATCGATGCCCATGCCCCGGCCGGTGGTCAGGATGTTCGGCAGCCTCGGGTAGCGGAGCATGTTGCCGGCCTCGTCGACCATGACGCCCAGCGACGGGTCCAGCGGCTTTCCGGCGGTGCTGTAGCGGACTTCAGCACCGTGGATGATCGACGCGATGATCGAGGTCAGCAGCGGGGCGAACCGCTCCGCGTCGGCTTCGGACGCGATAAGGCAGACGGTGCCGTACTGCTCCAGAAGCTCCTCGACGGTGAAGTCGGTGCCCGAGCACGTTTCACGGACTTCTTCGTCAGCGTAGACGCGAGCCAGCACGTTGAGACTGAACTGGATCGAGCCGATACCGTCCTCGTGGAGGCGCAGCCAGGGGGAGGCGTAGTCGTCGGCGACTTCGGTGTAGCCGTGCTGCAGCAGGACGGCGCGGACGTGGTCGACGGCGTCCTTGCCCAGCCCGAGCCAACGGCGCATCGTGCTGACTCCGCCGCCGGAGAGGTTCGCGGCGAGCAGGACGCCCTTGAGGACGCTCTTGGCCTGGTCGATCCAGGGGGCGGCACGCTTGTCATCGCCGGAGGAGGAGGCCTCTGCCATCCACGCAGCCATCCGGTCGGCGGCCTTAGCGTCGGTGCAGTAGTCCACCGGGGACCACTTCTGTGTGGTGCGGCCGGGGATGCCGGCGGGAGCAATCACCCACACCGGGCCGAAGTGCCGGCGCCGGGCGTAGATGATGTCCAGGTCGGCGGCCTTGGTGGTCGTCACGACCAGGGGTCCCTGCCACTCGGCGGCATTCGGCAACACCAGTCCTGTCGTCTTCGACGACCCGGGCACCCCGAACACCGTGGCGGAGATGTTGGGCTGGGCGGCCACGATCTTCTTGGTCCGCATCCCGCGCCCGGCGGTGATCCGGTTGGCTCGCCTGACCGGGTCCTGCGGTGCAGCAAGTTTGCGTTCCACCTTCGCACCGCCCCACTGGGCGCCGCCGGTGCGGCCGCTGCGGTCAAGGAGGCTGACGGCTTTGACGGCCAGGGCGAGGACGGCGACGACCAGGACGACAGCGAGCAGGTAGAACAGCCAGGCCGGCGGGGCCGGGTCGTAGGCGGCACCTGGGCCGCGTACGAGGGCGGTGAGAACGGTCGCCGGGACGCTGTCGGTACGCGTCGCCCACCCGTGCCCGGACAGCAGGGAGGCGAGCGGTGCGGCCAGAAGCACAGCGCCCCCGACCGCGACCAGGGCGCCCGCACCGTAGGCGGCAAGCAGGGTGTTGTCGTCCATACCCGCGGTGGACGGGCCGCCGCTCTTCTCCGTCGCCATCACACGACCATCCGCTCGTCGGTCTCGAACAGCTTCTGCTCGGTGTGGGAGAGGACCAGCTGGACGGCGTGGGAGCCACCGCCGCGGCCTACCTTCCACAGGGCGCGGCCACGTTGGCCGGCGCCCCAGGAACCAATCAGGTCACATTCGGCGTCGGTGAGTCCGATCGCCTCGCGGGTGATCTGCAGCGGGCGGGTGTCCTGGGCGAGTTGAATGCGGGTCTCGCAGGAGGAGATGAGGTCCTTGGCGATCGCCACGGCCTCCGAGCCGGCCGCACCGACGCTCTCGAAGTCGGACAGGCGGTGGGTGGCCAGGATCTGGATGGTGCCGGTCGCCCGGGAGAGCCTGAGGTCGGCGTCGATCTTGCGGACCATGGCCGCACCGCCACTGCGCATCTGGCGCCACAGTTCGTCCCGTACGACGACCCACGGCCGCTGGCCGGGCCGGTCGATCGCCGCCTGTGCCCAGGAGGAGACGCAGGACAGCACCATGGCGACCGTCTCGTCGCCGTACTGCTCCAGGGCGGAGATGTCGACAGACTGGATGGGGGCCTGCCAGTCCAGGCCGATGGATGTCTCCTGGTCGAAGAGTCCTCCCAGATGGCCGTTGACCATGGAGCCGAGTGCCGAGCGGATGGTGGCCATCTGCTCGCGGGCCCGCTGCACTTCGCCGTCGCGGACCCGGAGTTCCCGAGCCATCTCGTCCGTGGGGTCGCGCAGCTTGTCGTAGACCAGCGGCAGCGTGGGCACCGCGAGCCGGGTCTGTCCGTACAGCTCGCCGGTGACCTCCCGCACCGCGACGTCCAGGGCTTCCTCCTCCTGTGACTGCAGAGTCCGCTTGAGCTGGAGCTCCAGCAGGGCCTTGAGGAGGGTCAGTCGGCGCCGGTGGATCTCCTGGAGGCGGCTGCGGAGTTCGGCCGAGTCCGTGATCCGGTCCAGGCCCGCGCCGAGGGGGCCGGCGTCCAGCGGGTTGAGGCGGCCGGGCAGGCCGGGGCCGAGCCGGACCGGCTCGACTCCCAGGTGGCGGCACAGACCTTCGTACTCGCCCTTCACGTCGCCCGCGATCAGGGTGCGGTGGCCGAACGCCATCAGCCGGAAGCACAGGGCCTTGATGTGCGCGGACTTCCCCGACCCCGGAATACCGGTGATCATGACGTTGGGGTTGGTGCACAGTCCTTCGCGGACCCAGACCGCCGGATGGGCGGAGAACGCCTGCGTGGTCAGGGTGTTGTGGCCGATGTACGCCCCGACCGGCGGCAGCGCCCCGGCGTGCAGGAACGGGTAGGCGCCAGCCGCATTGCCGGTGTCGGCGCGCACCACCTCCGTGCGGGGCAGGGACGCGGACCGCCCCGCATACGGGTGCGCCCACCCCTTGCGCGGGGCGATCCGCATCACTGTGTCGGCATCTTCGAGACGTCGGGCGGCGCGCTGCTCGGCCGCCGTCGGCCCGGCCGGAGGGGGGACGAACGTCGTGTTGATGCCGGTGGCCTCGCCGATCCCGGCGGCATTCAGCAGGGTGTCGTCGCCTGTGCGGCGGCGGGTGAGGAGGCCCATCAGAATCCCGTCCGTCGGTCGGGCAGTCCCTGGCCGAGCGGAAGCGCGCCCGCGGCGAACCCGACGTCCTGGGCTCCCCACATGCGCCGCAGTTCCAGGCCGGCCGCCGCAGCGTCAGCCTGCATCTCCGCGCAGGCCGTCTCCAGCTCCTCCAGGTCGGTGACGGTCACCGACAGCACCGCGGTCATCCGCACCACGCCCTGGCCGGACGCGCGGGCCATGTCCTGGGCGCGGGCGAGGTTGACCTCGCGGCGCTCGTCCTCGCTCTCGTCCCGGCCTGTCTTGGCCCGCAGGTACCGGGCGGAGGACCGCTTGCTCTTCTCCTTCGCGAGCTCCTGGCGGGCCCGGCGCGGGCCGAGCGGTTCGTAGACCAGGCTCATCGAGCGCCGGGCATTGCGCCTCGGGCGCAGCAGCGGCTGCAGGAACGTCGCGTACACCTGGGCCTGCGGCCAGCTCCGCACCTGGTACGTGACCGTCCAGGCCCCGTCGTGGCGGTAGGTGCCCCATCCGGTCTCGGCGGCCGCGGGCCCGGCGAGGTCCGTGGCGACGCCTTCTTCGGTGCCTTCCCATCCCAGTGTCCGGGCGGCGGCATTGGCGTTGGCGAGCGCGACCTGGGCGTCGGGGTCGTACGCGGTGCGCACGGTCTGGGCCAGCCCCCGCGGGGAGAGCCATTCGACGACCTGCAGGCTCGCGGTGCTCAGTGCTCCGCCGAGTGCGTGGAGCTCGCGTACCAGGACGGCGGCGGCGCCGACCTGGCCGCCGCCGGCGCCCTTGATGGCGAGACGGGCCCGAGCCGCCGACAAGGTGATGGACAGATACGTCTCGCGGGACGTCGCCGCGGGGCCGGCCCCTTCCATCACATCCGCCAGCGCGCTCACCGCTGCCGACGGGGCATCAGCGGTGATGTACTGCGCAGTCCATGACCGCAGGGCCGCCCCGTCGTCGGGCAGGCACCGCTGGTGCACGGACAGGCGGGTAATGGGCGAGTCCTCGGTGCAGAACGTGCGCATCAGCGCAGCCCAGGATGAAACCCGGGCCGCCTGCTTATCGCTGTCCACCAGCGCAAGGCCAGGGAAGGAGACACGGGCGATGGCGGTGTACGTCCCGGCCACCGGGTCGTGCGCGACACCGAGAAACCCTCCCAGCCCATCGGGTGCCTCCAGGATGCGGAGCCGGGCCAGGGTGCCGGGCAGGTCCATCGGCTGGTGTCCGGTGCGGCCGGATCGGGGGGCGAATGGCCCGCTGGAGAAGATGTTCTGTTTTCTTGCCACGGCAATCTGATGCCTCACTGCCAGAAGGATCCATTCATCGGCACTCAGCCCGCTCACCCGCCCGAAGGCAAGCAGAAGCAGCAGCAGAGCCAGCGGCACACACACAGCGGCCGCGGCCCAGCTGGACAGGTTGACGGGGGTGAGCAGCAGCGCGCAGGCCACGGCAACCAGGGCGAAACCGGGCCCGGACAACCGCCCCATGAAGCCGGACTTCTCCGACTGCCATCCGCTGTAGGTGATGGGTTGTGTCATCGGCTATCCCTGAGTCGGAGGGCTGGGCGGCTGCACCGGCTGCAGCATGCTCTGCGCACCGTCGTCCGCTTCCTGCGGTTGTCCGGCGGAGGCGGAATGGCGCCGCTGTGCGATAACGACGTGACGGCCGCCAGCCGCCCCGTGGTCGAGACCGGCGTGGCCAGCGGTGCTCGCCATGCCGGACTCGAGGGTGTCCTTGCCCGCGGCGAGGACCTGCAGGGGCAGGCCGATCGTGCCCACGACCCGGGATCCGAAGGTCCGTCCGCTCCCGCCCCCGGTGCCGCTGCCCATGCTCTGCACGGCGTTGGAGCCGCTGGCGGAGGTCTGGGCGTTGTCCTGCTCCAGGGCACGGGTATAGGCGCTGCCTCCGCCGACCGCCCCGGCCCCGCCCAACTCCGGCCGGTAGCCGCCGCTCATCGATGCGGCGGACGAGCCGATCGAGCTCATGATTCCGGAGGCGATCGCGCTCCCCCCGCCGACGGTGGAGAACGTCATGAACTTCGCCAGGACAGGCCACGCGAAGCAGGCGAGGACGAAAATGACGAGGCCGACGAACATGTTCTGCACACCATCGCCGTCGGACATGGCACCGAACCCGATCGCGAAACAGAGCACGATCATCGGCTTCATCAACACCAGCGCAATCAGCGCGTTCCTGGCCTTGGGCCACCACTCCTGCGTCGAGTCGGACAGCTGCCCGGCCAGCACCACCGGCATGGTCGCCACCAGGATCATGATTCCGGCCTGCCGCAGCAGCACCTCGATCCACAGTGCGGCGATCGCCAGGATGCACACGATGCCGACCACGATGATCACACCGACCGCCGCGGCCGTCACACCTTCACCGGTGATAAGCGCCGTGCCCACGGTCGCCGCGCCGCCGCCACCGGTGATCAGGCCGCCGAACAGGGTGCCCAGCTGCTGCTGCATCGCCTTGGTTGCATCGCCCGCACCCGAGCCGCCACCGTGGAAGCTGTAGTTGATGATCCAGGTGGACACGGCATCTGACCAGGTCAGAGCCGTCTGCGTGGCAACCACGTAGACCGACGAGATGATCCCCCACTTCGCCAGCCCCGTCACGGCAGTCGCCGCGGGCTCGCCTCGTTGGCTGATCGCCACCTTCCCGAACTGCAGCAGCAACAGGAAGGTCGCAATCAGCAAGGAGAGGACCGTCATGATGCCCTTCGGCTTACCGATGCCGGTCTTGGACAGATCGATGGTGGACGAATCGTTGAAGACCTTCGCGAACTCCTCCAGCAGCCATACCACGGACTTGCCGATGTAGCGGGCAGCCTCCTTCAGAGCGTTCGAGGCCATCTCTGAAATCTTCCCGGCCACCCACGTAAACGGGGACTTCGCCTTAGGCGGGTACTTGTTGCCGCCCTCACGCTGGCACTCCCGGAATATGCCGCCCTTGTTGACACAGTCGGTGATGAACTTGTTCAGCTTTTCGTAGTTGGGATCGTCGGCCTTGTTCGGGTAGTTCTTGCGCCACGTCTCCAGCCGACGCTTCTCGAAGGCGCGCCGCCCCTCCTCGGAGCAGTTCCGGGCCCCGGTGCCGTCAGCTCCCTCGCAGATGTCGACGGTGCCGGGCATTTCGCCAGCCTCCGGCAGTCGACAGATGCTGGTCTCGTCGATCTCGTCGTACAGGCAATAGTGACCCCTATTGTCGATCCCTACTGTCGAACCGCCGGACCAGTCGTTTGGCGCCTTCTTGCCGCTGTCAGGCCCGTAGTCGAGATGCCATCTCGGCTTGTCCTCAGCCACTGCTGCAGGGGCGGCGCTCAGACCGGATCCGAAGCACACCAATAGGACAACCATGAGACAGACGAAGCGGCGGAAGAGGCCTCGCGATGTCCGGTCAGTCCGCATGCCTCACCTGCACCCAGCCGTCGTCCCACGCGTACGGTGATTCGGGGAAGTAAGAGACGGGGAAGCTCCGCTTCTTCCAGTACTGCGGCTCGTCGGTAAGTTTCCACTGGCCGTTCTGCCACTTGAGAATGAAATCGACGTCCTCCTCCTTGAGCGGGTCGTCGTCCGTTGGCTTCTCAGGCGTGGTCGCGAAGCGGTCATAGTTCATCCAGATTTGCACCACCTCCCCGTCGGGAGTCAGTGATTTTCCGCGGACCGCGTTGACAGTGGTGGTGAAGGTGATCCCGGCGGGAGTTCCGCCGGACGACGGCAGGTTGACACCTTCACGCATCTTGCGGACTTCGGAGATCTGCTCGTCGACGTAGCCAGCGGCATCCGGTGACACGACGGCCTCAAGTTGCTGGCGTGCTTTCTGATCGTCGAGGAAGGCGTACTCCTCCCAGAAGTAGACAGCTGCCGAGATGGCACCGCTCGGGCTGTGAGGGAAGCCGGTGGAAACCCCGTTCCGCTGCCCAGTCGGGACTCTCAGCGTGACCTTCTTCGCCTTCTCCGGGGTCATCCTGCCGCTGCCGTTGGATCCGGTGGCGGACGGCTCTGCTTTCGCCGTGGCTGAGTGGCCTGTCGCGCCCTTCTCTGAATCGTCGTTTCCGAGAAGGGAGTAGGCCGCGACGCCTCCGGAGGCCAGTCCTGCGGCGGCAAGTACGGAGAGCCCGGCGAGGGTGAGTTTAGCCTTCCGGGCGCTGCGGTCGTGGGTGTCCATCTGCCGCCGCCTCACTTCGCCATGTTGTAGAACGCGAGGACGAGGCTGCTGGTCACACCGATGCCTCCGGCCCCGAACAGGCTCCACAGCACGGACTGCTTGCCGCGGGCGGCCAGCTGTGCGCGTTCGCTGTTGTGGCCCACAGCCACCAGGAGCCATCCCAACAGTCCGCCGCCCACTGATGCTGCGAGACCGAGCCCGGCCGTCCAGGACAGGATCGTCTTGACCTGGGTGTTCACCGCGTCGGGAAGTTCCGGACTGTATTTCGGGACAATCGGGTCCTTACCGTCGGCGAGTACGTGCAGGTCCGGGGCGGTGGCCAAGGTGTGCAGGATGGTCATCAAGGTCATAGCCGACACCTCGTCAAAGTGGTCTGGAAGCGGGGGAAGCGACGGCGAGCGGCGCGGGGCGCGGCGCCTCGGGAAGCGGCATGCCCCAGGTGGCGCCGGCCACTGTCAGGACTGCCTGGGCGAGCGAGTGGGCGGCCTGCCGGGTGCGTGAGCGCAGCCGGGATGCCGTCCGCAGCCCGTGAGTACGGATGTGCGGGTCGTGCGGGAGGTGCACCACGGCGGCGGTGCGGGAGGTCAGCATCGTCGCGCCTGCCCGGACGACTGCGGGCAGCCGTCCGTCGGTCTGTGCGACGAGTACGGCCACCGTGCGCTGCAGCTGCATGCCGTCGGCATGCAGCGCCATCACTGCCTGTTGCAGGGCCTGGACGCCGCTGGCGGTGGCGGCCGCACACAGCACCGGTACCGCGTAGGGGAGTTCGCACCAGGCCCGGGTCTGTCCGATCCGCCCGGCGCAGCGTGCGTCAAGGATGTCGTGGGCGACGGGGTGTGTGGTGTCGGCGATGACGGCTTGCCATCCGCCGATGGCAGCCAGCTGGAGCCAGGCGGCAGGGTACTGCGGAAGCGCGAGCGGCGGACTGTGCCAGTCACGCCTGTCGGTCAGCACCTGCCAGCCCGCGCCCCGCCCGGCCGGCCGCCAGGCGGCCGCGCGCTGGACCTCGGATCGGGTCAGCGGCCGGTCAGGCGGGAGCACAGCCAGGCCTCCGACTTCCTGCCCGACCGTCCACGAGGGCCAGGGCGAGGACAGGCGCGGTGCGGTGTCGAGCACAACCGTCCCGCTTCCGGCCACGGTCATCGCTCCGGCGAGCAGATCGGCCACGGTGGAGCGCCCGCTGCCCCCGGTCGCTGCCATCACCGGCAGCACCAGACGGGATCCGGCAGGTAGCGCCATCAGCGCGCCTTCCCATTTGCCCACCCTTACCCCCACACACGGCAGATTCGATTCTTTGCGATGGCTAATCTTGTACACAATTCATCGTTCACAAGCACCTCGGAACCATATCGCTTTGATGCGCGCAACAACTAAACATATTGTCAATCTGCGTCACATAGAGCCGTGATGGCATAGTGTTACGCATCATCACCCGACCCGGACGTGGCCTATTCTCAGCAGAACAGACCGCACGGCAGGATTCTTTTACGCAAATCTAGAGTGCAGGTCTAGGGGGACTGTGCGCGTCAAGCGATGGCTAGCCGTTGCCGTCGGCGGGGCGGTCATGACACCGGTCGCGGTCGGCATGGGAATCGTGCTGCTCATCGCGACGTTCGACGACGACAGGGCCGGGGGCAGCGTGGAGCCGACAGCGGGCAGCCTCAAGATCGGCACGGGAGGCGTCCCAGCCGAGTACGCGTCGATGATCCTCAATGCCTCGGCAGACTGCGACCAAGGGCTGCCTCCGTCGATCCTGGCTGCCCAGCTGAAACAGGAATCGAACTTCAACCCGAGTGCTGAGTCCCCCGACGTCGGCGCGCAGGGCATCGCCCAGTTCATGCCGGATACCTGGCCGACCTGGGCCGTGGACGGAAACGGCAACGGGACCAAGAGCGTCTGGGAACCTGCGGACGCCATCGCCGGGCAGGGGAAGTTCATGTGCAGCCTGCTCAAGAAGGGCAAGGCGCATCCCCAGTACAACGGCTCACCCCTCGAACTTGCGCTCGCCGGCTACAACGCCGGCTGGGGCCGCGTCGAGCAGTACCAGGGCGTCCCGGACATGCAGTTCGCCAAAGGCCAGACATACAACTACGTCCAGATCATCATGGCTTCCGCCCGGCAGTTCACCGCCCCCGCGTCCAGCGAGGAGGTGGATCTGCCTGCCGGATACACTCTGCCCGCCGGAACACCACCCAAGGTCCGCACCGCGGTGGCCTGGGCACTGCAGCAGAGGGGCGGCTGGTACCACCTCGGTGGCGACTGCACCAACGCCCACGGCCAGGGGTCTGCCCACTGGTGCGACTGCTCGTCTCTGATGCAGCAGGCCTACCGGGCCGCCGGGGTCGCCATCCCCCGGGTCACATACGACCAGGTCAACATCGGCGACCGGGTGAGTATCGACGACCCCAAGCCCGGGGACCTGGTGTTCAATCCGGGCAGCGACGGATCGGACGCGCGCCCGGGGCACGTCGGCATGTACATCGGCGACGGCAAGATCATCGAGGCGCCCCGCACCGGCGTGCGAACCCGGATCGTCTCGTACAGCAGCTGGCGCAACTCCACGAGCGCCATGACCCGAATCACCGAAGTCCGCCGGGTGGTGAAGTGGTGACCCGCACAACCGAAGGGCGTACCGCCATGCACGAGCACGAAGAGCTGTTCCGCCCCTGGGGCACCGTGACTCCCGCATTCTGGGGCGCCCAGGCACTCGCCCCCGCCGCGCAGACCGGCCCTCAGGCCCGGATCCCGGAAGTGCTGCGCGAGCGCCTGGCCGCCGTCGCCGCTGCGGCCACCGGCGGCCAGTTGCAAGACGCCGCATGGATGGCCTACCAGCTCGATATCGAGATCGCCGCCGAGTGGGGCGCCGAGCACCTGAACACCGTCCACATCCGGGAAGTCCGGGGACACATTGCTCACCTGATGGATGATCACGCCACCGCGCTGGGATGGTACCTGCACACCGCGCGCCTGCGGGCCACGATCCAAGGCCCTGGTCACCCGGACACCGAGGAAGCCACCCGGCGCGTCTACGGCCTCTGGCGCACGGTCCCGGCCCATGACGCGCGCAGGCTCGGCAACGAGCTCCTCGCCGCCGTCACCGACATCCACGGCCCAGAGGCGGCCGTCGCCCAGCGGACCCTCAAGAGGTTGCAGTCCCTCGACTAACCATCACCTATTCCGCGCTACAGGGAAGTGCTCGGCCCAGGACAGCGGCCGGGCACGCAGTAGCCCCGGGGGACGAGTGCTCTCCCGGGGGCCGGTTGGTGATGTCAGAGACCGATGCCGTCGGTGGCGGAGTATTCCCAGCGTTCGCCTTCGTCGGCCTTCTCCGCACTCAGCATGAGGTGCCTTTCCACGGAGCTGGAAGGGTCATAGCCCTCGGGACGGTCCGGAGCGGCTCTGTGCCGACGGCCGGTAGCCGGGCTCGTGCCGTACGGATGCGGCGGCCTGCTGCTCGTGGAGGTGCCTGCCTCTGGTCTCTGCGGTGTGCAACTCGCCGTACTTCTCTGCGATGGTCCGGCGCAGCGCTTGCTCCTCGACCATCAGCACGGCATTTTCCCGGTAGATCGCTGCTGAGTTCCGGTACTTGGTGATCTGGCCGTGCAGGCGCGCAAGCTGCTTGAGTTCGTTCGTGTCGACGCGCTGCGCGAACGCGGGCACGTGTGCCCGCATGGCAGCGAACTTTCGGGCGACGTCGTCGATGTTGCGGGGTGCGGGCTGGGTGGCGCCCATCTCCCGGAAGGCGTCGGCATACTCGCTACTGCGGATGGTCTCCCACGCCTCGTTCCGGGCGGTGTTTGCCGCGGACGTGGCCCGGCTTTCCTCGCTCCATCCTGCGGTGCGCTGGGCACGGTAGCGCTCGGTCAGTTCCTGGTGTTCCTTCTTCGATGTGCTGGCCAGACGGAGCGCGAGGCGGCCCTTACTGTTGTTGGCCTTCAGCCGTTCCAGCGCGGCGTTAGCTTCGCTGACCGCGGCCTGGGCGAGTGCCGCCTTGCCGAGTTCCTCGCGGGCGGTGCGGAGATGGTTGTCCGCATGGTCCAGCAGCACGATGGCGTCGGCGGCGCGGCGCTGGCCCTTGGTCTGGCCTTGGGCCTTTTCCTGGGTGAGCCGCTCGGCCAGGGCCCGGGCTTTCTCACCGTCGTGCAGGGCACCCTGGTCGCAGATCTTGGCGCGCTGCAGAGCGTCGCCGGGCTTCCAGCACAGGTCGGCGTCGGACGTCGTGCCGAAGGGGCGGTCCGTCCAGGAAGGGATCGCCCGCATCGCGCGCTGGCGCTGAAGCTCGGCCGGCTGCCGCTGCCGGTCCTCGCTCAGCTCCAGCACTGTCTCGTCATCCAGGGCGCGCTCGGGCACCGGCTGCTCGCGGGGTACCGGCGCCCGGTGGGCCTGTTCCCGTTCCTCCTGTTCGACGTGGGGCAGCACCGCTCCTGCTGCGGGAGCCCGTTCGGCAGGAGGCCCGTGGGCGACGGGCCGCTCCTGGATGGCCTGCACGGGCAGCACGGCCGGGGCGGGCGGCTCGCGCAGCAGGTCGGAAATCATGCCGTCCGGCCGCGACTGTCCCAAGTAATGGGCGAAGGCCAGGATGGCGCGCTGCAGGAGCTCCTTCTCGCTGCGGGCAGCTCCCAGGCGTGCCTGCGTCGTCTCGTCCTCCAGCACCGCCAGCGGTAGCCACAGATGGTTCTCGGATCGGGCCCGGGTGATGCCCGGGTAGGTCGCGAAGGCGTTCGCTCCGTGCCCGTACATCAGAGAGGTGTCCACGGTCATGCCCTGGCTCGCGGCGATCGTCATCGCGTAGCCAAGCGACAATGCCCCGGAGGCAATCTGATCGGCGCTCAGCCACGCCGACTCCTCTCGCGGTTTCCCGCCGCGGCCCTTGAGCCGCCAGCTGATCTGGACCCGGCGCTCGTCATCGATCGCGGTGACAACGGCGCGGTAGCCGTTGAGAAGGTCCGGGCCCTGCCCGCGGCGGGCACGGTAGTCGTTTGCGCGGACCCGTACAGCGTCGCCGACCGCGAGGGTGAGCTGATGACCGCCGGGCAGCGCGAAGGTGCGCTCGGCACCGAGCTCACCGGCAGCGCGGCGGATCTGCTGGGCCCCAGCGTTGAGGACATCGACGTCCGTGTTGCGGGCGGCAAGGACGACCATGCCCGCGATCAGGTCATGCATGTCGGGCCAGCGGACGCGCAGCTCGTCCCACGCGGTGAGGATCTGCGAGCGGGCCTCGTCCGCGCTCTCGGCAGCGTGGACCCGGCCGCCGGCAGCGAGCAGGTTCAGGGCCTGCTCGTGGTCGCCGGTCCGCCACACTTCCAGCGCCTGGCGCTCGGCAGCGTTCTCCTGACGGTAGTTCTCGGTGAGGGTAAGCCCCTGGACCAGACGATGCGCCTCGCGGAACCAGCCGCCCACCCCGATCGCCTGGAGCTGTAAGTGGTCGCCGATCCCGACGATTTTGGTACCGGTGCGGACGGCCTCGGTCATCAACAGGGCCGCGGACCGGTCGTCGACCATCGTCGCCTCATCGAGGACCAGGATGTCGATGCCGGCAAGGCCCTTGCCTCTGGTGATCCGCTCCAGCCAGGCCGCGACCGTGCGCGACGGGATCGCGGAGGCGCTGGCTAAGTTCTGGGCGGCGACCGCGCTCAGGCAGGCACCCGCGTACGTGGTGCCGGCAGCGTCCCAGCCGATCCGGCACGCCTCCATCAACGTCGACTTGCCCGCCCCGGCGATGCCGACCACCGTGTCGATGCCGTGCCCGGCGGTCAGCAGCCGGACGACCGCCTCGCGCTGCTGACCGGACAGCTCGTAGCCAACGGCGTGCTGGTAGGTGGTGATCGCCCGCTCGGCCTCGTCCGGGCTCAGGACTGCGGTGCCCTCGTCGACCCGGGCCAGGACCTGGCGGGTGACGACGTCCTCTGCATCGAGGATGTCCTGGGTGGTGTAGCGGGCGGTGGACGACATCACGGTGGAGCCGAAGGCCGGCACCGGCACCGCGTATCCCTCCACGGCCAGGACCTGGTCGGCGAGCTCATCCAACCGCCCCGGCACGTCGTCGATGCCGTACTCCATCGCGTTCGCCAACGCGGCGAGCAGCTGCGCGCGGCTAAACGACTTCTCCGACCGTGTGACGCCGGTGTCGGGGTCGAACACGATCGCGGCGAGGTCGGAGGGCGGCGGGGTTCGCGGGCCGTTGACGGGGCCGTCAATGCCCGGGCCGTCGCCTGGTCCGGGTGGTCCGGGGGCCGCGGCCGAGACCATCGCGTCGACGTCGACACCGAGGTCCTCGGCCCGCTGACGCCAGCTGTCCCGCATCGTGGTGGCGTCGACCGCGTGCTTGGCTCGCTTGGTCTGCAGCGAAACCACGGCTTTCTCCTCCCGGCTGGCGCCGGCGCCAGCCGTCGCGTCGACCAGGGCAGCCCGGCGCGAGAACTCATCGCGCACGTGCTCGGGGATCCCGACGATCTCCCAGGCGCCGGTCCGCTCATTCCGCTCACGCCGTACCCCGAACCGCTCGTACATCAGCGCACGCACCCGCGCCTTGAAGAACGCATCGAGGGCGGAGGCGTGCCGGTGCAGGTCCTGCCCCGAGTTCGCGATCGACCGCCACTGCCCGTCCTCGCACAACGCCATATTGGGGATCGTGACGTGCAGGTGCAGGTGGGGGTCACCGGGCTGTCCGTCGCCCATCGGCCGGGCTGCCTGGTGCTCGACCGACCAGGCCATAAACCCGCCGGTCGCGATCCTTACCGGCTGCCCGTCCTCGCTGCCGACCGCGTACCCGGCCCACGATTCGAGCTGGGCAAACATGTCCCGCTTGGCCTGGTGGACCAGGCCGCGCAGCTCCCGTTCGTCCAGGCTGCCCATTAAGCCCTGCAGCACGCTATCGGACTTGGGGAGATCCAGGACCAGGTCCCAGCCGCGGACGCGGTCATCGACCCGGACATCCTTGTGCGCCCACGCCTCTGCCAGCTCTGTCTCGCCGTAGACGTCGGTGAGCTCGAAGCCGGCGGCGCGGGCAAGCTTGTGGAGGGTGCCGACCTGTATCCGGTGCATCTCACCGAGCCGGTGCACCATCCGCTGCTGGGTGGCGAGGACCTTCTGCTGCTTGGGCTTGCCCTCCAGCAGGTCGGCAGGCTCCACCTCCCGCTTCGCGGCCGCTGCCTCGATCGCCTCGGTCAACCGGGCGGTGGTCAGCTTCGCTTTCTCGTGCGCGCGGGCCGACGTGCGCGAGCGGATCAGCCGGGCCCCAGTCGCCGGGTGACACCCGTTCATCAACCGGCGCGCGGCGCCCTTGCCCTCCTCGTCCAGCACCGCCCCATCGACCAGACCGACCGTCGACAGGCCCGTGCCAATCCACACGAGCACGGCGTCGCCCTCGGTCCGCAGCCGGTGGTCGACCGCCTCGCAGCCAGCCCCCTGCAGCACGACGGCCTCTGCGGCTGGCGCCTCCACCACCGAGCACCCGGCCTGCTCCCGCAGCCGGTACTCGACCTGCTCATCCGCCGTGATCCTCGTCAGCCACGCCACCGGCCGCCCCCATTCCCTGTCACCCCGTCAGCCGAACTTGTGCACTTGTGCGTTCCGGCTTCCCGGAGTTGACCAATGATGGAACTCCCTTAGTCCATTCCTTCACTTTGATCACCGACTGGAACCCATCGACCGTACGTTCAGAGCCACGTCGTAGTGGACAGCAACACTGCTTGCATCGGGACGTTCACGATGGAGTCATGACCGCTCCCGTTCGGGCGGACGTCCGTTCCTGCTGTATGGCTCGGTCACTGGCATGGCTTCACCGGGCCGAGCCGACAACGTGGTGGAGATGCCCACGACGTCGTTGAGGCCGCGGTCCTGCAGGCCGAGGCGAAACGCCGCCGCGTCGCCGTATCCGGCGTCCGCGATGGCGAGCGGCACGTCGATCCCCCACGAGCGGGTCTCATCCACCATGTCGAGCGCGAGCTGCCACTTCTCCACATGCCCGATATCGTCGGGGATCTGGCACGCGGTGCGACGGGCGATCTTGTCCGGTCGGTCTTCGCGGACCCGGGCGTCCAGGTCTCGGGCAGAAACAGCCGCCAGGCGACCGCCGCCGAGGCATAATCCGAGGCCAGGTGCAGTGAGGCAGTGCTGGAAGCTGGTGCGCTGGTAGCCGTTACGGGACTCGGCGGCAAGCGGCAGCTGCTGAATCCCGGTCGCGAGCGTTAGCACGTGGGCGTGGGCCGGAGTGGCGGCGGGCAACGGCAGGACAGTGAGTGCAGCGGCGGCGAAGCCCCGCACAATTTTGGTGATCACGCGGCTTTGGTACCGACTGCGAACCTCAGGCCTGCGCCGAACCGCTGTGTCATCACCCGGCGGAGGGGAAAGTCGTACCGGCGCAGCGCAGCCTGGCGCGCCGCTGGCCAATGCCGCGGCAGCCGGCCAGGGGACGCAGGACATCCGGCCGGACGAAGGCGATGGCACCGACGTAGGCGTCGGCCGCCGAGGCCGACCAACTGCGGACGCGGTGTAGGCCGAGGCGATCAGCTCGCCGTGGTTTTCCCGTGGGAAGGTCACGGGAACCACGAACGCGAAGGTGCCCCGACCTGCGGTACCCATTCCCGGGCTCCACGATCCTGCACCAGCCGCCAAGCTGCCCGAAACCTTCTGCCGGGCCCGGGGTAGGCAAGTGGACGATGGGTTCATGACAATCTTGAGCTGGGCGTTCTCCTTGCGCAGTGCGGCGAGCTCGGCGCGTTCGTCGGTGGTCAGCCGGTCGTCACGCTCGCCGGCATCGGCCTCGGCCTGCCGGATCCAGCCACGCAGGGCCTCGGGATACACTCCGAGGTCGAGGGCGAGCCTCTTGATCTGGGGCTTCGGGTCTGAGGTCCGATACATCCGCACCGCACGCTCGCGCAACTCCAACGAGTACTTCCTGGGGGCAGCCATGGTCGATGTTCCTCTCATGAGAACCATCTGCCCCTCTGTCAGCATCCTCCGCATCTCGGGGGTGCCTCTGTGTCTTGTCAAGTCGCTTGAGGCAGGGGATGCTTAGACATTCGCTCGTCTGCGATCATGGTGCGCCATACGTGATCGGCGAGACGGCGCTTCAGACAGCGTTTGGCTTCCCGAGGTGTCTTTCCTTCGGAGAGTTTCCGCTGGTAGTAGGCACGTCCTGGGGAGTTCGGCATCCTGATCTGGGTGACGGCAATGGTGTTGAGCGGAGTTGAGTTGGCGGTCCGCCGGAGCGTGAGAGCCGGTGGCGGGCCTTGTCCGCGCTGGCGATCTCGATCGGCGCGGAAACCGGGTCGGCGGCACACCCCGAGCGAGCCAGCCCTGAGGGGCGGCAGGAACCTCACGAGCCATCCAACCCGGCGTCCTAGGGAAACGCTACGAGCGGCCAGCCCGACCGCGCTCCGCTACGGCCAATACAAGTCGGGAACCTCAGTCAGCGGCTTGGGCGCGGAGAGCGTAGCGGGCTGGAACGGAGGTGGGGCGGTCATTGCCGGGCCGTCCTACGAGCGTGTGGCTGCGCTGGCATTGTCACGTGGGCTGACCGGCCCGGGATGATCTTGTGGTTGATCGCGCCGGGAGGGGTTCGCTCGTGTCGTCCGCGCCGCCGTCCTCCAAGGGGCACCGGTACCCGGCAGAGATCATCTCCCAATGCGTGTGGCTGTACTTCCGCTTCCCGCTCAGCTTCCGGGAGGTCGAGGAGCTGATGCTCGAGCGCGGTGCGCGTCTCCCACGAGACGGTCCGCCGCTGGTGCGCGAAGTTCGGGCAGGCCTACGCCAACTCCCTGCGCCGGAGGCGGCCCCGGCCCGGGGACAAATCGCACCTGGACGAGGTCTTTGTGAAGATCGACGGTGAGCAGCGGTACCTGTGGCGGGCCGTCGGCGCCGACGGCAACGTGCTCGACATCCTGGTCCAGGGCCGAAGGGACAAGGCCTCAGCCAGGCGCTTCTTCCGTAAGCTGCTCAGGAATACCTGCTCGGTGCCGCGGGTGATCGTCACCGACAAGCTCCGCTCCTACGGCGCAGAATCCCTCGTTCGGTCGTCGTCCTGACCTCGGGTACGGACTGGGGTACCCGTGCCGCTGGGCAGCGGCGGAGCAGCGGCGCCGAGTCCCCCATACCCAAGCGGCAGCCCGCGAAGATCAAGGCGTTGCAGCAGACCGTCGGGGTGGCCCGCCTGGCAATCGAAAGGAAGCGCTGGAACGACGCGCGTTACGTGCTCAGCCGGGCCCGGGCCCTCACGAGCGCCCTCCCCACCAACGTGGCTGTCCAGGAACGCGAGAAGCTCTCGGCGCTCCGCAAGAAGTACGCAGCGCGCAACACGCCGGCCGCGAAGAACGCCAAGCAGGCGAAGGCGACACCAGCCGGGCGCGCGGGCGGCAAGAGGCCCACCCCGAAGAAGGCCACGGCGGCGAAGAACGCCGCACAGAAGCCGAAACCGCGCCCGTTCGCGACCTCGATGACCGTTTCATCAATCGCGCGGCCCTCGGTTACGCCCCCACGGACAAGACAAAGGGTTCCTGAGCACGGCGAAAGCGTGCCGTCCACCGCTCAGCCGACGGCACGCCCTCCCGTCGCTCAGCGCTCCGACGCGAACCGCACGAACTGTCCCCAGCCGTTGCGGTCCACCGCGAAAGCCGGACGGGTCACATCCTTGGAGTCCCTTACGTGAACGGCCTGTTCGGCGACCGCGACCTCCACACAGCTGTCGCCCTCGCTGCCGCTGTAGCTGGACTTGAACCAGGCGAGTTCCGTCGTACCGCTGTTCATCGCTCTCCTCGAAGTCGCTCCAGCAAGGCCCGGGATTCGTTGGGGCTCAGGGCCTGCGAGCGCAGTGTGTCATAGCGTTGGCAGATCACACTCACCTCCTTCGGGTCGGAGATCAGCCGCCCGTTCTTCTGCCCCTCGGAGTACCCGAGCCGCCGCCCCTCCGGGGTCTCCAGCACCTGTACCGGCCCGTCCAGGCACGCGTGCAGACCGGCCTCCAGCGGCACCACCTGAAGGGTCACGTTGCGCGGGGCGGTGAGCTCAAGGACATGGTCCACCAGCTCGCGCATCATCTCCACGCCACCGAACCGCCGCCGGAACACGTGCTCCTCGACGATGAAGCTGAACGGCACGGTCGGCCGCTCCCGCATCATCGCCTTCCGTTCCATCCGCGCCGCGAGCTGTTCTCCCAGCTCCACGTCCGTCCGCAGCGGGATCGTGCCCTCGAACACCGCCCGCGCGTACGCCTCCGACTGCAACAGCCCCGGCACCAACCGGCATTCGTAGGTGCACAGGCTCACTGCCTCCCGCTCCAGCCGCGCCCACCGCCGGAACCACGCCGCGAGCCCCGCCTCGCCCCGGGTGAGATGACAAGCGGCCTTCCGCAGGGCACCGGTATTGCCGAGCGCTGCCTCCGCACGCTCCACGAACACCCCTTCCGGCATCCGTCGGCCCAACTCCACCGACTCCACCGTGTGTTTGGAGTACTGGACCCGGGCGCCGAGCTCGATCCGGCTGAGCCCCGCGTGTTCGCGTAGCGCCTGGACGACCGCACCGAACGTGCGCAGACTGTCGGACGGATGGGGCTCCCGCTCCCACTCCCCCGCCGGAACTCCCTGCGCGCCGACGCCCCCAGCCGCCTCCCCCACACCGATGCCCATCCGCCCCGCCTCTCTCCGCACCACACCGCGACGGTTCCTGACACCGCCCCGGGCTCGCCACTCAGCGTGACGGAGAAGACACCGTACTGTCCACTCTTCGTGCCCGTACGTTGACTCCGCGTACGGGGTGCGGCTCTCGCCCCCAGGCCCCTCCGGCCGTCACTCTGGCGCCATGAACCACGCACTGCCCCAAGTCGACCGACTCTCCCGAACTTTCACCCAGCTCCTGTCGTCCACACGGCGCGGCGCCCGGCTGGCCAGGCTGCTCGCCGTGACCGAGCTGCGGACCTGGGGCGCCCCGCAGGGCCTCACGGAGCGTTCCGAACTCGTGGTCGCCGAGCTCGCGGCCAACGCCGTCCTCCACGGCCTCGTGCCCGGTCGCTGCTTCCGGCTCACGCTCGTCTTCGACCCGGCGGCCGGCCGCCTCCGCGTCGAAGTCACCGACGCCCGCGGGGAGGTGTACCCGCAGCCCCCTCCGGCGGACGCCGAACCCGAGGCGCTGCACTCCGGCGGCCGCGGCCTGCTGCTCGTCGCCGCCCTCGCCGACCACTGGGACTGCGTCCCCCACCCACCCGGCGGCAAGACCGTCCGGGCCGAACTGTCGACTCCTTGACCGGCAGGTGTTCGTCACCGTACACGCCGCCGCCATCGACGTTCAGGACAGTCACGGGCGTTGTCACGTTGTTGGCTGTGTGGGTGTCTGACTGTGCGTCGAGGTGTGGTGGGGCCGGGTGCCGGCCTGGGCTCAGGTCGCGGTAGGTCGGCCGGTGACGCCGGTGATCTGCTCTCAGGTGGTGAAGCGGATGGTCATTTCGGCTCGGTGTTCGGATGCGGTCATCAGGTGGCGTCGGGGCCGGAAGCGCGGCCGCACTCGGCGCGCTGTGATCAGTGCATGGTCGCAGCATGAAAGCGTGGAACTCCCGATCAGCGTGGCTCTGGCCCGTGCCGTTGCGGTGCTGCCGCAGGGGCCGGGCTGGTGGTACGAGCCGAAATTATAATCAGGGTTGAGTGCTGTCCGTTGTCCGCACCAGGACACAGACCGCACCGCACCCCCCGTCACAACCGGTTGATGGTGGACCGACCGGCGCCCTTCTGCCAGTCAGCTCCCGCCGCCACCGTGTTCGCGATCAACCCCGCCGGACCGATCGACTGGGGCGACCTCGCCTGTGGCGCAGGCTACTTCGACCAGGCCCACTTCGGCCCCGAGTTCCGGGCGTTCACCGGGCTCACGCCGACCCGGTACGTCGAAGTCCGGCGACGGTTCCTGCGCGAACATCCCGGCCACGCGCTGAACGGCTGGCCGCTGCCTGCCGATTGATTTCCTGCAAGAGCGACAGCTCACGACACGCTAATTTGGGGCACCCCAAAGCAGAGGAGAGCCCCGTGGGCAGCTTGGCCAGGCTCCAGGTCGAGAATGGCAGGCCGTGCTCGACCGGCTTGGACTTGGCGATCTTCTTGATCTCCCGGCGTTCCGGGAGGGTGAAGGTCTTGGGCCGGCCGCCCTTGTACTTCGGGTAGAGCGCCTCGAAGCCGTCGGCATTGAAGTTATGGATCACGTCCCGGACCCGGTCCGCGCTGGTGAACGTCACCTCGGCGATCTTCGTCACCGGCATGCCCTGCGCGGACAGCAGCACCATCTGAGCCCGCCGCCAGGTCACCACCGACCCCGTGCCGCGGCGGAGGATCCGCAGGAGTCGTCTTCCCTCGTCGTCGTCGATCTGACGAACACGCACTCGTTCTGCCACCAGCACAGTTTCGCTGCCACGCGCCAGTGGCAGCGTTCACTCCGTAGGTGTGCCGACCCGTAGCCGGTTGCCGTCAGGATCACGCAGTTCAATCTCGCGCGCCCACGGAGCGTCCTTCGCCTGAACACCGAACTCGTCAGCGACGGCGTCGACATCACGGACTCGGAGGTACACCAACGTATAGGGGCGGGCGTCGCCTTTGTGCTCCGACAAGAACAAACTCACCCGGCCACGGGCAACCTCGACGAACGCGGGAAATCCCGGTCCGAAGCGATGCTCCCACTGCTGGGTGAAGCCCAGACGCTCGTACCACGCAACCGCCACAGCGGCATCCTTGACGTGAAGAATCGGGATGACTTCCTCGTCCATGCGGCCCATCATCCCAGAACACCCGACAGGGCGAACGTTGCCTGATGCGGCACTAGCGGCTGTGATCACGGGGACAGCAACCAAAGTGGGTGAGCATGCTGGGGCCGCTGTCGCGCAGGTCGTACGAGACCGGCTGGGGGCGTCGGATCGCGGTCGGGCCGCTCTGGCGGATCTTGAGGAGACTGGGGCGTCCCCCGAGGCGCAGGCCGGGGCATCGGCGGTTCTCGCCGAGGAGATCGATGCCGATCCCCGGCTGCGACACGCGCTGACGGTTCACCTGAGTGCACCGCATGCTGCTGGCGGTGTGATCATCGACCGCAGCCGGATGCGCGGCGACAACCCAATCCTGGTCGGCAGCGGGACGATCAAATTCAGGAAGCCGACGTCGGCGGCCGGCACGGTGGCGCTCGTGCTGGCCGTGCTGGTGGTCCTCGCCGTGATCGTCCTCGCCGTGTACGGCGGGAGCCGGATCCTGAGTTCTGATGACTCTCCGGACAGCGGCCATGGCTTCGCATCCGCGACAGCCGGCAAGAACGATGGTTCGGCGTCGGGCAGCGGCAGCGGCAGCGAGGAGAGGACCACTACACCTCGTGCGCTGACTGTGGCCGAGACGAAGGACGTGGTGCCTGGACTGGAGGACATGCCGTCAGGCTGGGCAGTCTTCAGTGCGCGCAACGGGTTCCCCGCAGAAGGGGACACGGGGTGTAACAGGGGTACTGCGAACTATGAGAACCCGGAAAAGAACTCGGGCAACCTCATGGTGCTCTACCGCGTGACCGCGTGCCGAGACGTCCGAACGGTGATCGATGGGTACGCGGAGTTGTTGAAGAGTGTCGAAACCAGCGATCCGGAAGAGACGCGTATCGCGATGCCGAAGTGTGGTGATGAGAGCTTCGCGACCAGCTACACCATCACTGACGGCACAAGCGACTCGAACGGCGATCGCGTCGAGGTGCGAGCCCGGGTGGGGGCGGTCTTGATCGACATGACCTACGGCCCGATCGGCGATGGCCCCTACAGGTTCGACTTCCTGGAGCGGGCCCAGGAGCTCATGCAACTCGTCTGCGATCGGGCTGTCGATTCGCAGAGCACTCCCTGACCACCTCCGGCCCTCACAGTTACCTTTCTCGTGGCCCCGCAATGGGGCGCCTGGCCCCCGGGCCCGGTATGGCTGTCTGCCCCCTGTCGTACGCATGGCCTGGGGGGTGTTGCCGCCGGGTCTCGGGGCACCGCTTGACCGCTGATGAGGGGCCTGACGACCGCCCGGTCCGGCGCAACACCGGACCGCTTTGGGGGTGGGGATGTCTGCGTAACGTGGTTGCCGGCGTGTGGTGTCGCAGGGACGGCCGGGAGTTGGGGACACAAGAGGCGAGAGGCATGCGCACATGGTCGACACGACCGCGATAGATCTCTTCCTCGGCCTGGACCTGGGCAAGGAATTCCACCACGCCCACGGCCGGACCGGGGACGGCAGAACCGTGCACGACAAGCGGCTGCCCAACACCGAGCCGAGACTGCTGGAACTGTTCAGCAAGCTGGTGGCGAAGTTCGGCACCGTGCTGGTGATCGTGGACCAGGTCGCCAACGCCGTTGACGGTGGCCCGCGCGGCGGGCTGCCGGGTGGCCTACCTTCCCGGACTGTCGATGCGCCGGGCCGCGGACCTGCATCCGGGTGAGGCCAAGACCGACGCCCGCGACGCGTTCGTGATCGCCGAGACCGCCCGGACCATGCCGCACACCCTGCGCGCGGTGGACCGTGACGACGAGGTGCTGGCCGAGCTCACCATGCTCACCGGCTACGACAACGACCTGGCCGGTGAGGTCAACCGCGCCACCAACCGGCTGCGCGGCCTGCTCTCCCAGATCCACCCCTCTCTCGAGAGTGTGCTCGGCCCGCGTCTGTCCTACCCCTATGTCCAGGCCCTCCTCCAACGGCACGGCTCCCCGGCGAGACTGAGGAAACTGGGCCGGGCCCGCTGCGAGGCCCTGCTCAAGGCACACGGCTCGCGCAAGGCCCACCACCTCACCACCGAGATCTTCGACGCGCTCGCCGAGCAGACCCTCGTCGTTCCCGGCACCGAGGCGTCCGCGCTGATCGTGCCCGGCCTGGCCGCCCAGCTCGCCGCCGCCCACGCCCAGCGACTGGCCACCGAGCAGGAGATCGCTGCCCTGCTGGAGGCCCTCCCTCTTTTCCACCTCCTGACGTCGCTGCCCGGCATGGGCGTCAGGACCACGGCCGCCGTGATCGTCGCCATCGGCGACGGCAGCGGTTTCCCCACCGCCGGACACCTTGCGTCCTATGCCGGACTCGCCCCCGCGACGAAGTCCTCGGGGACCTCCATCCGCGGCGAGCACGCGCCCCATCGCGGCAACCGGCTCCTCAAACGGGCCCTGTTCCAGGCTGCGTTCGCCGCGACCGGCTGCAAGAGCGACCTGCCCTCGCGGGTCTACTACGACCGTCAGCGCGCCCGCGGCAAGACTCACACCCAGGCCATCCTCCGCCTGGCGCGGCAGCGCGTGAACGTCATCCACGCGATGATCCGCACCGGGACCCTCTACGAGCCCCGCACCCTCGACCTCGCTGCCTGAACACCCCCACCCGCCTACCCTTTCCACCCCGTCACGCCCGCGCACCGGCACGGCCACCCCCGCCAAGCCGGCCACCGGCCTGCCCACACGGCACCCGATCCGCCGGGAACGTCACGCTTCGCGTGACGTTCCCGAAAACCAGCACGAACCCATACGAACCAGCCCCACCAGGGTTGACGAAACAGATAGGGGCACCCCCCCCATTACCTTCTTGGTGGCCCCGCAATGGGGCGCCCGGCCTCCGGAGTTGGCATGACTTTCTCCCCCTGTCGAACGCATGGCCTGGGGGGTGGTGTCACCGGCTCCGGAGGCATCGACAGACCGCTGATTAGGGGCATGACCACCGGCTTGTCCGCAGGCCGGGAGGCTCTTCGTAATGTGGATGTGGCGATCGATGCCGTGGGACGGCCGGGCGAGAGGACGATCGAAGGAAGCACGTGATCGACACCAGCAGCATCGGCGCCTTCCTCGGCCTGGACGTCGGCAAGGGCGAACACCACGCCACCGCCGTCACACCGGCCGGGAAGAAAGCCTTCGACAAGCGGCTGCCCAATAGCGAGCCCAAGCTCCGCGAGGTATTCGGCAAGCTGCAAGCCAAGCACGGAACGGTGCTCGTGGTCGTCGACCAACCAGCCTCCATCGGGGCCCTGCCGCTGGCGGTGGCCCGGGACATGGGCTGCCCGGTCGCCTACCTGCCCGGACTGACGATGCGGCGGATCGCCGACCTCTACCCCGGCGAGGCCAAGACCGACGCCCGCGACGCCTTCGTCATCGCCGACGCTGCCCGCGTCATGCCACATACCCTCCGCTCGATCGAACTCGAAGACGAGACCATCGCCGAGCTGGAGATGATCGTCGGCTTCGACGACGACCTCGCCAGCGAAGCAACCCGCATCAGCAACCGACTCCGCGGCCTGCTCACGCAGATCCACCCGCACCTGGAGCGAGTGCTTGGCCCGCGTGTTCAGCACCCGGCCGTCCTGACACTGCTGGAACGGTTCGGATCCCCGGCCCAGATCCGCAAAGCCGGACGACGACGGCTGATCACGCTGATACGCCCGAAAGCCCCGAGGATGGCCGAGCGTCTGGTCGAGGACATCTTCACCGCCCTGGACGAGCAGACCGTCGTCGTTCCCGGCACGGACGCGGCCGCGCTGATTGTCCCCAGCCTGGCCGGCTCGCTGACCGCCGTCCTCGGCCAGCGCAAAATCCTTGCCGCACGGATCGAGGAACTGCTGGAGAATCACCCTCTTTCCAAGGTCCTGACGTCTATGCCGGGGATCGGCGTCAGGACCGGAGCCAGGATCCTCATCGATGTCGGCGACGGCAGCTCGTTCCCGTCCGCCGCCCACCTCGCCGCCTACGCCGGCCTCGCCCCGGCAACCCGCAGCTCAGGCTCCTCGATCCGTGGCGAGCAACCGTCCCGCAGAGGAAACAAGCACCTCAAACGGGCCTTCTTCCTCTCCGCGTTCGCGGCCCTGGCCGACCCAACATCCAGGGCCTACTACGACCGGAAGATCAACCAGGGAAAGCACCACACCCAAGCCCTTCTCTGCCTCGCGAGACGCCGGGCCGACGTGCTCTTCGCCATGCTCCGCGACGGAACCTTCTACGAATCCCAGCCAGCCCGGTCAGCGTGAAGCGTCGAGGGTCCGCCTGGCCTCAGCCCACAGGTGCTCGAACTCCTCCGCGGAGATCTCGGCCGCCTGGGGCTGGTCCTGCCAGCCATCCAGGTTGCCCTCGGCCAAGACGCCATACCGCTCTTCATAGCGGCCCATCGCCGCGACAGCGGCATGATCACGCAAGTACAGCACCTCGTCCAACGAGGCCGCCGTCACCGGCCGCGAGTCCGCCCCTCGGACCTCGACCTGACGCGCTGCCCAGCCCTCGTCATCGGCCTCGAAATACAGCCACAGATCTTCGTCCTCGTAGTAGCTGCGGAACCAGGTCGTCATGCCGCCATCCTCACCCACCAGGCACCTCCACTACCTTGACCAAACTCATAGGGGCACCCCCCCGCTACGGCCCCGCATCGCCTGCGTGGGTGAACTTGCACGAGACTCCGACGCCCCGTGACGGGGGCCGGGGTTAGGCCGGGCATGAAGAGGCTTCTTTCCCTGGGCGCGGCGCTGGCGCTGGCACTGGTGATTCCGAGCGCGGCGCCAGCGGCCGCGGACACCAGCGCGTGCACACACCACTGGTCGGGCCCGCAGGTCTGCATCCGTCTGGAAGGCCGCAACGAGTGGAACTCGGTGACGGGGGTCTGGGTGAACCCGCCGAAACGGGTGCACGCGCGCAACGTGCGCCTGTTCCTGGACGGCAATCAGTTCGGCTCCGCGCAGACGGCCCGGAGGGTGGGCAGGACGCTCAGCTATCACTGGTCGGGCTTCGATACCGGCACGGACGTGAAGGTGTGCGTGCGCTTCGAGGGGATCGGTCGGGTGGCCTGCGACAAGACGAAGTACATCGGTAACCGCGCCTCGCTGTAGCCCCGGAGGGGCGAGGAACAAGTTCGCCGGATAGTGCGCTAATGCTCTGACCGGGAACGTTCACCGGCTTGGGGGGTGGGCGCTCGTGACGGTGCGGACCCACCCACGTGGAGAACGTGGTCTGTTCCGTCCGGTGCGTCGCTACTCGCCGGTGGCACCGTCTGCGAGTTCGCGGATCACGTCGAGCTGGCCGGCGTGTCGGGCGTACTCCTGCAGCATGTGGAACAGGATCCAGATCAGGTCAGGGGGTGAAGCCGCCACCGCGTGCGGGTTCCTGCAGTTTGGCACCCGCCACGATCTTGCGGGATCGTGCGCACTCGTCCAGGAAGAGGGCTCGGATCTCTTCCGTCGATTCGTCGGCTCCGACCTTGCCGTCGAGCTTGCGCAGCACCGCGGCACGGTAGTAGCCGAGGTAGGCGAGTACCAGCTCGCGGGGGGCAGACAGGTTGCTCGGCGGGGCGTTGTCAACTTGTTCGGGGTGGGGGTGTCGAGGGCGTGGTGGGGCCGGGTGGAGGCCTGCCGGTCAGGCTGCCGCGGGCAGGCCGGCGATGCCGGTGACCTGCTCCCAGGTGGTGAAGCGGGCGGTCATCTCGGCGCGGTACTCGGACGCGGCCATCAGATGTCGGCGGGGACGGAAGTGGGGCGAGATCTGGCTGAAGGCGGCGAGGAACTTCTGGGCGGCGCGGCGTGAGCGGAAGTACTTCATCGCGCGTTCGCGCTGCCTCGTCGGCTGGTTGGAGTTCTCGGCCCGGTTGTTCAGGCCCTTGTGGGAGCGGTGCTCGACCGAGCGCGTCAGCTCGCGGTGGGCGACGCCGTAGGAGCGGAGCTTGTCGGTCACCAGCACCCGCGGTACCCGGCGCTGCTTCTTCATGAGCTTGGCCAGGAACCGCTTCGCGGCCTTCGCATCCCGCTTCGACTGCACGAGGATGTCCAGGACGTCGCCGTACTGATCGACGGCCCGCCACAGGTAGTGCCGCACCCCGTTGATCTTGATGAAAACCTCGTCGAGGTGCCATTTGTCCGCGGCCTGCGGCCGGCGGCGACGCAGCCCGGCCGTGTACTGAGGTCCAAAGTGCGTGCACCACTGACGGATCGTCTCGTGGGAGACGGTGATCCCGCGGGCGAGCAGCAGTTCCTCGACCTCGCGGTAGCTGAGGGGGAAGCGGTGGTACAGCCACACCGCATGCGCGATGATCTCCGCCGGCCCATGTCGGCCTGGATCCACCACACGTCGGCGAGGACCCACCTTCGTGCCGGAGCCGTCGGCGAGTTCGGCCATACCGGTACCGGCTTTGCCAGATGCCAGATGCCTGAGGCCGGTCGCCTGCGCTCGTCCGAGGTCTTGAGGGTGCACGCTGCGCAGCCCATCAGGACCCGCGGCGGCGAGAACTCCTGGCAGCACAGCTCTGGTCCGGAGACGCATGCCCCCACCTCCCAAAATCAAATAGGAAATTGATGATGCGATGGTGGGCCAGGGGTGGCGCCGTCAAGCCCCGTGGGGCGGCGCACCTCCGTGCGGACTGCCGACGTGATCGAGGGAGTTGGGCGGGCTCGGCCCCATTCAGGCGGTATGACGTGCAGTGACGAGTCGCGCTTGAAGCGGTAACGGCATTGGGTCAGCCTTCCGGGGGACGACTGCGACCCCGGAGGATTGAACGCGTCACTCGATGGGAGCGAGCAGAAATCGTATAGGAGATTCGGTCAAAATCATTGACAGGGTCCGCCCGTGCCGCTGCACTGTTGCCCAGCCTCCGCGTTGCAGCAGCTGGACGACCGAGCCTCTGCCTTTAAAGAAGGGCGCGCACGCCATGTCCCCCTCGTTTCCCTGCCCAACCCCCATTGAGGACAAGGGCGGTATGTCGCGTCGCGGCGTATTGCGTGCCGGGGCGTTGCTGGTCGCGCTGTCCTCGCTGTCGGAGCGAGACCCTCTGGTGCGTCAAGGTAGGTCACCACGCGGGCCAGGAGCAGCCTCGGGGTGGAAGGTGATCGGCCTCGACTCGGCCTTGATCCGGCGCTTGGAGCCCGGCTTGCCGAGGTTCCCCACCTTGGTGTTCGCCTTCGACGTCGTGTAGGCGCCGCGGACCTTCTTGATCGTCTGCTGCGCGGCCTGCGACCCCAGCCCCCCGCGTCGTCAACTCTGCGGTGTGCTTACGCAGTTCGTACTCACACGGAATCCCGCGCTGGTTGTAGACATCCAACCTTTCTCCCGTCAGTCGCCCGTCGGATTGAGCTGAAGGCGCATCAGATTTGCCCGTATCGATATTCCATCCGAATAGACCCGATCAATGAGCCCCAGGAGTTCGTCCATGGCCCCGTACCAACCCAACCGGCGCCGAGTCCTGCGACTCGGCGGCGCACTGGCCCTGACCCCTCTCGTAAGCAACCTCACCTCGGCGTCGGCGTCGGCGTCCGCGGCACCGACCGCCTTCGGACCGGCCGCGCTGGCGTCGGTGCCTCCATCCTCGCTCGCCCGCCACTCCCTCTGGTACCGATTCCCCGCCACGGACTGGCAGTCCCAGGCGCTGCCGATCGGCAACGGCCGGCTCGGCGCCATGCTGTTCGGCCAGCCCGACCGCGAGCGGATCCAGTTCAACGAGCAGAGCCTCTGGGGTGGAGTCAACAATTACGACAACGCCCTCGCCGGCCACCCCGACTACGTCTTCGACACGAGCATGACCGGCTTCGGTTCCTACCGGGCCTTCGGTGACGTCACGCTCTCTTTCGGAGCCCGGCCCGAGGTCACCTCCCCCGGCGGTCCTTACATGAGCTCTGCGACCCAGGGCCTGGACAAGACCGCCGACGGCGATCCGCTGACGAAATGGTGCATTGAAGGCCCCCCGAAGGAGGTGATCTGGCAGGTGGCCCTCACCGCACCCGCCGCGGTGTCGACCTACCGGCTCACTAGCGCCGAAGACGTCCCTGACCGAGACCCCCAGACCTGGACCTTCCAGGGCTCGACGGACGGGTCCGCGTGGACCACGCTCGACGCCCGGTCGCTGCCCAGCCCTTTCGAGAGTCGGCTCCAGACCAAGGAGTTCACCTGCTCCAACAGCACGGCCTACCGCTTCTACCGCCTTGCCTTCACGCCCCGCTCCGGGGTGAGCCACTTCCAGGTGGCCGAGATCGCGCTCGCCGGGGTCGACCTCGGCGGACGGCGCCTTCTCTACGTCTCCTCGTCCTCCGGCCACGCCGACGGCGCCGGTGACGGGCACGACATCTCCCGGAGCGTGGACGGGGACGGCACCACCGTGTGGCGAGCGACCGACGCGACCGCCGGAGCGGTGTGGCAAGGCAACCTGCAGTCGGCTGCGACGGTCACCGGCTACAGCGTGACGGCTGCGCCGGACACTCCCGAGGAGGACCCCGGTTCGTGGACCCTCGAGGGCTCCACCGACGGCCAGGAGTGGACGCTGCTCGACGAGCGCACCGTCCAACCCGCACTCGACCGCGGTGAGCGCCGGCAGTTCACCGTCGGCACGCCTGGGGCGTTCACCAGCTACCGATTGACGCTGCGGCCGAGGTCCGGATCCTCAGTTGTGCGCGTTGCCGAGATCCGCCTCATCGGCACCGAACTCGACACGGCGAAGCTGGGCCCGGTGATCGAGTACCGCCGGGCACTCGACCCTGAGTCCGGAATCCACGCCACGTGGTTCGGCTCCCCCGGGCAGCGGGTCCTGCGGGAGGCGTTCGCCAGTCGGGCCGCCGACCTGCTCGTGCTGCGCTACGAGGCCGAGCGCGCCGGCGCGCTCGACTGCGACATCACCCTCGCCTCCGCGCAGGGTGCGCCCGCGTCGGTCGACGTCGCAGCGGGGACCGTCGGATTCCATGGCACCATGGGAAACGGCCTGAAGCATGCCGCCGTCCTGCGGGTGACCGACACCGACGGCTCCGTGACCGCCGCGGGTTCCCGACTCCGGGTTCGATCGGCGACACGCATGACCCTGCTCCTCGACGCGCGCACCGACTACAAGCTCGACGCCGCCGCGAAGTGGCGCGGGCCGGCTCCCCAGCCCGCCATCACGGCAGCCCTCCACACCGCAGCCGAACAGTCCTACAAGGAGCTGCGCAGGGCGCACGTCGCCGAGACCGGCGCCATGGCCGAGCGCGTCTCCGTGAACTGGGGGAACACCGGCGACGAGGTCACCGCGCTCCCGACAGACGCACGGCTCGCCCGTTACGGCGCCGGCAAGTCCGACCCCGGGCTCGAGCAGAGCCTGTTCGTCCTCGGCCGCTACCTGCTTCACAGCTCTTCCAGACCGGGCGGGCTGCCCGCCAACCTCCAAGGGCTCTGGAACGACAGCAACCAGCCTCCGTGGGCGTCGGACTACCACACGAACATCAACGTCCAGATGAACTACTGGGGCGCGGAGACGACCAACCTCAGCGAGAGCCATGAGGCACTCATCGAGTTCGTGCGCCAGGTAGCGGTGCCGAGCCGCGTCGCGACCCGCAACGCCTTCGGCGCCGAAACCCGAGGTTGGACGGCGCGCACGAGCCAGAGCATCTTCGGGGGCAATTCCTGGCAGTGGAACACCGTCGCCAGCGCCTGGTACGCGCAGCACCTGTACGAGCACTGGGCCTTCACCCAGGACCTCACGTACCTGCGCCGCGTCGCCTACCCGATGATCAAGGAGATCTGCCAGTTCTGGGAGGACCGGCTCGTCGAGAACGAGGCCGGCCAGCTCGTGTCCCCCCAAGGGTGGTCGCCCGAACACGGCCCGCACGAAGACGGCGTGATGTACGACCAGCAGATCATCTGGGACCTCTTCCAGAACTACCTCGACTGCGCGGCGGCGATCGACGCCGACCCCGAGTACCGGGCCACCATCGTCGACATGCAATCGCGGCTCGCGTCCAACAAGATCGGCCGATGGGGCCAGCTCCAGGAGTGGCAGACCGACCGTGACGACCCGAACGACATCCACCGCCACACGTCCCATCTGTTCGCGGCGTTCCCGGGCCGCCAGATCACGCCCGATGCGTCGCCCGAACTTGCGGCAGCCGCCCTCGTCTCGCTCAAGGCGCGGTGTGGCGAGCGCGAGGGGGTCCCGTTCAGCGAGGCCACCGTCTCCGGTGAGAGCCGGGGGTCGTGGACCTGGCCCTGGCGGGCCGCGCTGTTCGCGCGTCTTGGTGACGGCGAGCGGGCGAGGTACATGCTCCGGGGTCTCCTGCGGTACAACACCCATACGAATCTCTTCGCCAAGATCCCGCCGTTCCAGATGGACGGCAACTTCGGCATCACCGGTGCGATCGCCGAGATGCTCCTGCAGAGCCACGAGAAGGTCATCCACCTCCTGCCGGCGCTGCCGAAGGACTGGGCCGACGGCTCGTTCACGGGTCTGCGTGCCCGCGGCGGCTACGAGGTCAGCTGCACCTGGCGCGGTGGGCGCGTCACGGAGTTCACGGTCGTGGCCGACCGGGCACGCAACCAGGGCACTGTCATCGTCCGCGTCAACGGCAAGGAGGTGCGGGTCAAGCCGGTGAAACCGCGCCGCGGTAACTGACCCCCGGCACGCACCACTCCACGCTCTGGGCCCGTGGACGCCGTCCGG